>NZ_CP179868.1:1372500-1696856 GCF_051379705.1 Ekhidna algicida
TTTCATCATGAAGAGTTGTGTAACTCCATTTAGCATACATGAATAATTTAAGGCAGGAATATCTAGCCAACCACATCTTCTTGGTCGTCCTGTGGTGGCTCCAAACTCATTTCCGAGTTTCCTAAGCTCTTCCCCTTCCTCATTGAAGAGTTCTGTTGGGAATGGCCCGCTTCCTACTCTAGTACAATAGGCCTTGAAGATTCCGAAAACTTCGTTGATCTGGTTTGGTGCTATTCCTAATCCTGTACAGGCTCCAGCTGTTGTAGTGTTTGAACTGGTAACAAAGGGATAACTACCAAAATCAATGTCAAGCAATGTTCCTTGTGCGCCTTCGGCTAAAATATTCTTTCCAGATTTTAATGAATTATTAATGAGATATTCAGTACTTATGATTCGGAACTTCCGAATCAATTCTAAGCTTTTGAAGAATAGCGCTTCTTGATTGTGAAAGTCATTGTCTAATTCAAGAGTTGATAATAATGAAAGGTGTTGCTTTTTCAATTTCTGATACTTCTGATCAAAGTCCTTCTCTATTATATCACCTATTCTAAGTCCATGCCTTCCAATCTTATCTTGATAAGTAGGCCCTATTCCTCTTAGAGTAGACCCGATCTTTTCCTCACCCTTTGCTAGCTCAAGTGCTTTATCAATAAGTTTATGTGTAGGTAAAATCAGTTGAGCTTTATTAGACAATACTAAAGTTTTGGTCGCATCAACTCCAAATGGCTCAAGATCCTTTATTTCTCTTGCAAATACTATTGGATCTATCACAACACCATTTCCAATAATATTTAATATACCTGGATGGAATATGCCTGAGGGTATTTGATGAAGCACGTGTTTCTTTCCATCAAACTCTAATGTGTGTCCGGCATTTGGTCCACCTTGAAAACGAGCTACTATATCATACTTTGGTGCGAGAAAGTCAACTACTTTACCCTTACCCTCATCTCCCCATTGAAGGCCTAAGAGTACATCTACTTTTGACATTGCTTATTATTTGATTTTTTGGAGTGCTTCTTCTTCCGTTTCCGCAATATTAAATATTGCTTGAAGTTTTGTCATTATTAATAGCTTATTAACATGATCAGATGGTTTAATTATATATAGATCTCCGTTCTTGTTTCTAAACTTGGTAAGCAGGGTGATCAAAACCCCGATACCACTACTATTTATATATCTGACATCAGAAATATTAAGCAGACAATGAGTAACACCATTTGCGATAGCATCATTTGCCAGCTCGACCACTTCAGGACCATTATTTTCTCCAATTAGATCTCCCTCGAAATGGAGTTTTAGCACTTTTTCATTTATCTCCTGGGTATACTTCATTTACTTAACTTATTGAGGCTGCTTTATTTTGACAATCTTCTTTTTGGCAACTTGCGTATAAAATCAACGAGTGATGCATGACCTTGAACTGTAAAAGTTGACCAACGGTAGTTTGAATATTTTGAATTCTCGGATCACAAAATTCGTGTACCTTATTGCAATCAGTGCAAATTAGGTGATCGTGTTGTCTAAATCCATATGCTCTTTCAAATTGGGCTAAATTCTTTCCGAATTGGTGTTTTGTAACCAGGTCACAGTCAACTAATAAGTCTAACGTATTGTATACGGTAGCTCTGCTCACTCTATAGTTTTTCTCCTTCATACTTACATATAGGGACTCAACATCAAAATGACCTTCTCTATCATATATTTCTTCGAGTATCGCAAAGCGTTCTGGTGTCTTGCGTAAATTCTTATTCTCGAGATGGGCTTGGAATATTTTCTTGACCTCATCCATTACATTCTGTCCCGACATATTGCAAATATAATTTAAGGTGTTCGATCAGTTGGTTCTACTGACCTTTACTACACCACTTACCTTTTCTAATTTTTTAACGAGTGTGTCAAGGTGAGATGTATCCTCAACATATAAGCGTATGATGCCCTCAAAAATTCCTCCTTCTGTATTAATTGACAGTGAGCGCATATTCACTTTCAACTCTTCTGATATTATATTAGAAACGTCGCTGACTAGTCCAAGTCTATCTGTACCTATTATAGAAAGCGTGGCCTCAAAAGAGTGCTTTCTAGATGATGCCCATTTTGCTTTTATTATCCTGTAACCGTAATTCGACAATAGCTCCGCAGCATTCGGACAAGTTGTTCTATGGATTTTTATTCCGTCACTAACGGTGACGAAACCAAAAACGTCATCTCCTGCTATTGGATTGCAGCATTTAGCAAACTTGTAGTCTATAATGTCAAGGTCTTCTCCTAGCAATAATAAATCGCTATCCGTCTTTCTAACTCTACTGAGTTTCTCTTCTACCTCTTTAGCACCTTGTATGCTATCGCTTTTTGATGTCTTGCTGTCAGCTTTTGCAAATGACTTGATAAGTGAGTGATCTATTTTGCCTGTACCTACTAGGTATAATAAGTCGGCTGGTGATTTTACATTGAAGTAGTGTGCAATATCTTCAAGAACTGTTTGTTTATATTCAATTTTTAGCTGCTTTAACTTTCGCTTGACAATCTCCCTGCCTTCATCTATAAATACCTTACGCTCCTCTTTGAGTGCATCTTTAATTTTAGATTTAGCTTTTGAGCTTACAACGTATTGAAGCCAACTTTCATTAGGTTTCTGTTTGCTTGAGGTTAGGATTTCGACTTGGTCGCCGTTTTTAAGTTCGAAGTTTAGTGGAACCAGCTTTTGATTGACTTTTGCCCCAAGACAATGCTCACCAATTTCTGTGTGTATATCAAAAGCAAAGTCGAGTGCAGTAGCGCCCTGAGGTAGGGTTTTTAAATCTCCTTTCGGTGTAAATACAAAAACTTCATCGCTATATAAGTTGGATCTGAAATCATCTACAAACTCAATTGCGTTACCATTATTTTGCTCAAGGATTTCGCGAACCTTGCCTATCCACATTTCAAGTCCCGTTTCATCTGACGACTTGCCGTCCTTATACTTCCAGTGAGCAGCATAGCCCTTTTCCGCAATTTCATCCATACGTGTTGTTCGTACCTGAACTTCAACCCACTGGCCTTTGTCACTCATTACTGTAGTATGTAAGGATTCATACCCATTAGCTTTAGGAATACTTATCCAATCTCTCAACCTATCCGGGTTCGGTTGGTAATAGTCTGTGACTAGGGAGTAAACTTGCCAGCAAAGTGCTTTTTCGTCCTTATAAGGAACGTTCAGGATTATTCTGATTGCAAAAAGGTCGTAAACTTCATCAAAGGGTACATTCTGTTTCTTCATCTTATTCCATATAGAATAGATGGATTTTGGTCTTCCTTTTATTTCGTATTCAACATTTAGCGAATTGAGCTTATCCTTGATTGGTCTGATGAAATTACGAATGAATTTATTCCTAGAATCTTTAGTCTCGTTTATATTGCCGGATATATCATTATACACCTCAGGTTCTGAATACTTGAGATAGAGGTCTTCCAATTCTGATTTAAATGCGTATAGGCCTAAACGATGAGCTAGCGGGGCATATAAGTAAATAGTCTCATTTGCAATCTTGAGTTGCTTGTTTCGAGGCATACTTTCCAATGTCCTCATATTGTGAAGACGGTCTGCGAGTTTTATAAGTATTACCCGAACATCGTCAGAAAGCGTCAAAAGCATTTTTCTGAAGTTCTCTGCTTGCTGAGAACTTCCCTGATCAAAGACGCCAGAAATTTTGGTCAGCCCATCAATGATGATAGCTACTTTCTTCCCGAATAATCTTTCAATATCCTCTAATTCATAATCCGTATCTTCTACTACATCGTGCAAAAGTGCTGCGATGATTGAGGTTGTGCCCAGACCAATTTCGGATATACAGATTTCTGCGACTTCAAGCGGGTGAAATATATATGGCTCACCGGATCGTCGCCTCATTCCGCTGTGCGCCTCCATCGAAGTATAAAATGCTTTCTTAATGAGTTTTGCATCCCCATCTTTAAGCACAGGCTTAGCTTTTCTCAAGAGGCGTCGGTAACGCCTGATTATCTCTTTTTTTTCTGATTCTAAATCTTCCTCTACGACCATAATAATTTTACAAAATTAAACCCTTGTTGAATCAAAAATATTACCTACTTTTGCCATCCGATTTTCAGAGCAAGAAAAAGTTCGAGCAATGAAATCTGCGGATGTGGCGAAATTGGTAGACGCACTAGACTTAGGATCTAGCGCCGCGAGGCATGGGGGTTCGAGTCCCTCCATCCGCACTGAAGAACAACCCTCTTTCCGAGACCCGATAAACGGGACGAGTAAGAGGGTTTTTATTTTATAAACATCAAACAATAGTACGTTGGATATAACTTTTGACAAAACAGAAAAAACACAAGGTGTAATTAAAATTAGCGTAAACCGAGCTGATTTTCAACCAGGTGTAGATCAAAAAATCAAAGAGTACAGCAAGACTGCTAACATTAAAGGGTTCCGTCAGGGAAAAGTTCCTACTGGAATGATTAAAAAGATGTATGGTAATGCTTTGATAGTGGATGAAATCAATAAGCTAGTTTCTGAAAAGCTAAACGCTTACTTGAGAGAAGGCGAAACACAGTTCTTGGGTGAGCCCTTACCAGCTGAAACTGACCAAGAATTTAACTGGGAAAATCAAGACTCATTTGAATTCAAATATGAGATAGGTTTTGCAGAGCCTTTTGACCTAAAGGTTGATAAGAAGGTAAAGTTGGAGAAATACTTTATCAATGTGGATGAGAAAGTGATCGATGAAACTATTGAGAACCTACAGCGTCAATTTGGAGAGATGGAAAATCCTGAAGTTTCATCAGATAAAGATACGCTCTACGGACAGGTGAAATCTAAGGATGGTGAAATAGACCAGGAAATTAGCATTGACCTAAGAGACGTTGAGAAAGGCACACTTAAGAAACTTGTTGGCATTAAAAATGGAGTTGAGGTTGAAATTGACATCAAAAAGAGCTTCAAGCACGAAAATGCTATAAAAAATCAACTTAGACTTAATGATGAAGAGTTCAAAAAGTTGAAGAAGTTGACATTTACTTTGAAGGCTATCAATCATTATAAATTAGCTTCAGTAAATCAAGAATTGTTTGATAAAACATTCGGTCAGGGCACGATAAAAGATGAGGCTGGTTTCAGAGATCGCGTGAAAGAGATAGTTTCTCAAAACTATTCTGCAGAATCTGATAAATTCTTTGATCATCAGGTAAGAGAAAAGTTAACAGATTCTGCGAAAATCAATCTTCCTGATGAATTCCTTAAAAAGTGGTTGATTCGGACGAATGATAATATTACTCCTGAACTCATGGAGTTGGAGTACGAATCATATTCAAAAGAATTGAAATGGTCACTTATCAGAAATCAGCTAGTAAAGAGCAAAGACATTAAGGTGGAGCATGAAGATGTTACTAATGAAGCTAAGGAACTCATCAAGAAGCAATTTGCAGGATCAGGAATGGGCAACCAGATGGATGATCAGCTTGATACTTTTGCTCAGAATTATTTACAAGGTGAAAATGGTGAGAATTATATGAAAGTTTTCAATCAAGTTCAATCCAATAAAGTCCTGGATCATGTGAAGAATGAGATTACGGTGAAAGAGAAAACAGTCTCACTAGACGAATTTAGAAAACTGTAATTTTGAACCAAATGGCATCATTTTAGGTTTTGAAGAAGTCCTGTACACAGGACTTTTTTATTTTTACACCTTATACTTTAACTTATTGAAATGATAAATACTGAGGAATTCAGAAAATTCGCTGTAAAAGGCCAAAATATAAGCGGAACAGCTGTTGATGGTTATGTCCAGCATGTAGAAAACATGACTAGAGCTGTAATCGAGGAGCGACCTACTAATTTCCGGGAAATCGATGTTTTTTCTCGTCTAATCATGGATCGTATTATTTTTCTCGGAATGCAGGTAGAAGAAAACATTGCCAATATTATTACTGCGCAATTGTTGTTTCTGGAGTCAGTAGATTCAAAAAAGGATATATTGTTATACGTAAACAGTCCTGGTGGCTCAGTATATGCCGGACTCGGTATGTATGATACTATGCAGTATGTGAATCCGGATGTGGCCACTATTTGTACTGGCATGGCTGCCTCTATGGGAGCTGTATTATTAGCAGGTGGAGCTGAAGGGAAAAGATCTGCTCTTCCACATGCAAGAGTGATGATTCACCAACCAAGTGGGGGAATGCAGGGTCAATCTAGGGATATGGAGATCACTCTGAAACAAATGCAAGAGTTGAGAAAAGATCTTTATGGTATTTTATCGAAGCATTCTGGTAAATCTTTGAAGGACATTGAAAAAGATTCTGATCGTGACTATTGGATGCGTGCATCAGAAGCAAAGGAATATGGCCTCATTGATGAGGTATTAGAAAAAAAATAAAATCATGGCTCAAGTTACTTGTAGTTTTTGTGGTAGAAATAAGAAAGATGTAGATCTGATGATATCAGGCATACATGCTCACATCTGTGATAAGTGTATTGCTCAAGCTCAACAGATCTTAAATGAAGAATTAAAAACTACATCTGAGAATGAAAGTCCAAATTTCAAGCTCATCAAGCCTGTAGATATGAAATCTCACCTTGATGAGTTTGTAATTGGTCAAGATGAAGCAAAGAAGTATATCTCTGTTGCAGTGTACAATCATTACAAGCGATTGATGCAAACAGTAGATAAAGATGATATCGTGATTGAAAAGTCGAATATCATCATGGTGGGTCAAACAGGTACAGGTAAGACTTATCTTGCCAGAACGCTTGCCAAGATTCTCCAAGTACCTTTCTGTATTGCTGATGCAACAGTCTTAACTGAAGCTGGGTATGTTGGCGAAGATGTTGAAAGTATACTTACCCGGCTTTTGCAGTCAGCAAATTATGATGTAGAAGCTGCTGAGAGAGGTATTGTTTATATTGACGAGATTGATAAAATAGCCAGAAAGTCAGATAATCCATCAATCACTCGTGATGTAAGTGGCGAGGGTGTGCAACAGGCATTGCTTAAACTTTTAGAGGGTACGACTGTAAACGTACCACCTCAGGGAGGAAGAAAGCATCCGGATCAGAAGATGATTAATGTAAATACAGAAAACATTTTATTTATATGTGGCGGAGCCTTTGATGGAATAGAAAGACATATCGCGAACAGGCTTAATACACGCCCTATTGGTTTCGCAAATGACAATGAATTTAATTCTGGTGTCATTGATAAGGATAATTTATTGCAATATATCACTGCCCAAGACATCAAAAGCTTTGGTTTGATTCCAGAGTTAATTGGGCGTCTTCCTGTTTTGACTCATCTAGATCCACTTGATACTGATGCGCTAAAACGAATTTTGACCGAACCTAAAAATGCGCTAGTCAAACAATATGCCAAGTTGTTTGATATGGAAGATGTTAAACTTGACCTCCAGGATGATGCATTGGATTACATAGTAGAGAAAGCAATGGAATTTAAACTTGGAGCTCGCGGATTAAGATCAATTTGTGAAGCGATAGTTACTGATGCAATGTTTGAGTTGCCGTCCAATAAGGAGATTAAGGAGATGGTAATAGACAGAACTTATGCTGCAGAAAAATTCGAGAAATCGAAATTCAATAAACTTAGAGCTGCTTAGCTCTTCACTTCTTCCATCCAATTCACAAGCGTTTGAGCTGCTGTTCTCACCACAGGTTGAGTGCCGATCTTATTTTTAAAGTCCTGATATGAGGCCAGCATTGAAGCACAGTATTCATGATTGTTCAATAGCAAATTCAGTTCTTCCTGTATCAAATCAAACTGGTTTGGCTTAAAATTTTTAACTACATTTTGACCTAAAATTTCATTGACGAGCGGCTTCTCTGTTTTTGTAAACCCCAAGAGGCCATGTTTACCTGAAATAGATATCTGAGGGCAATTCATAAATGCAGCTGCTATCGAGTCTATTTCTGAATCTACAATAACAGCATTAGAATTCTTTAATGTATCGAGCTTATTGCTATTCAGGTTCACATTTAAGGAATCAAGCTTGGATCTTATGACCTCATTAGCTAATGATGAATGAATATTCCACTGGCAGCTTTTGATTCTTTTTGAGAATATTTTTACAAAGTAAATCAGCCTATTCAGGTTCCTATGTTCACCAATTACAATGCCTATAACTAGTCCCTCAGAATCTGTTTGTGAAAACTCATATTTACGGATAGTATCATTAAGATAATGTCCGATGATTTCACTTTTTGGCACCGAATCATATATGGGTAAATCGACAAATGCTTTATCAAAAGACTTGAGAGCTCGACGATGTGATCGTATTCCTGTATTGTAGTTTGCCGTTTGGAGAAAATAACACGTCTTACCTCCTTGGTTCTTAATTCTCCTTATCAGATTACGATCAAATGATTCACCAATGACAACTAACAAATCAAATTTAATTGCCTGAATAAAGGTTGGTTTAATAGGACTATACGCGATTTCAAACTCTAACCCATCCTCAGATACTTTCGTAGTTTCACTATTGGAATTACAGTATATCTCTGCTCGAATATCGAAACGGCGAATTTCCTCCGTCAAAATTTCTGCGCAATCCTTGGATTCAGGAGAACTAGTTATGATCAAATAGTTCATTTATCTCCGTAATAATCAACGAAGTTCCTTGGCGTTTCGTAAAGTCGGAGGTGGTGTAAATTTGCTTTTGGAGCAATCTCCTGGATCTCGGGTTGCAAAATCTTCCAAAATTCAATAATCAAATTTTCACAACTGGCCATTTTGCCTTCCATAAAGGAAACATCCAGATTTAAGTTTTTATGATCAACCTTTTCCAAGATTTCTTCTTTTATGAGATTACTCAAGCGTTTTAGGTCAATTACGAATCCTGTTTCGGGATCAGGAACACCCTTTACGCCCACAATTAACTCAAAGTTGTGACCATGCCAATTTTCATTTGCGCAGGGTCCAAATATTTCAACATTCTTTTCCTTAGTCCAATTGGAATTATAAAGTTTATGAGCTGCGTTAAAGTGTTCTTTTCGATAAACAATTACCATGTGGCAAAGATAGACACGTAAAAAAAAAGCCCTTCAAAAGAAGAGCTTTAAATTTTATCTAAACTTGATTTTATCCAGATAGGCTTCAATTTCAGGAGCCTTTTTCATTTTCTTGAGCTTAGCTTCAATATCTTCGGTGTAATAGTTCTTCAACTTGATACCTTTTGAAACTACTGCCTTCATTCTGATATATGCGTTTCGCTCAGTGATATCACCAGCGTCCACTTTTTTCTCATAATATTTGTTTACTCTCCAAATTGCTTTGTGAAGAGAAGGCTTTATTACTTTCTTTTCTTCAACAGCGTATGCCCCTGTTCCCATTTCGTAGTAAACGAAATCGTTTTCAAATCTATTTAGGAGCATTGTAATAGTATCACCCAATACATGAGGACCAACATAATACCCTCTCTTGGTGGCATCTTCACCTAAACTGGTAGTACTTTTATTTAAATAAGTAACACCACCAGTTCCGTATGCTTCACTACTTCCTGAAAATCTTGCCTGACCATATAACGATATAGCGCTAGTGAATATGGCAACCAAAATCACACAACTTTTTTTATTATTCATTTTTGATAATTCTTCTTAATCGTTTTTTATAATTCTTCGTACTTCTTTTTTACCATCAAAATCTATACCGAGAAGGTATATTCCGTTTGTTAAGTTGCTTATGTTGATGGTATTTTTTGATTGACTAAAGTTTCCTTTCATAACAACCCTGCCCAATAGGTCTGATATAGAGTAATTTACTTCTTGCACATTACCCTTCATTTTCACAACGAGATTATGTGATGCTGGGTTAGGATATATGTCGAATCTACTTTGATTGTCGACACTTAATATTTGGCTTGATAAGACTTCAATCTCGTCAGTATAACTAGATCTATTGCCGCTTATTCCATCGGCATATAATCTATACCTGTAGGTATTTGCTTCTGTTAGAGTATCCCTAAAGAATATTACATTTCTATCTAACCGTTTATATTCTTCGAATTCACCTCCAGAAACTGCACGCTCAAGCACGTATGCTGTTTCATTGGTAGATCCATCAAACCAGCGAATTGTAGCAACCTTATTTTCCACTTTTGATAGTCTGAAATCAATTGGATTGCCAACAGTGAAATCTGGAGTAATGGTGATATTATCTAAAAAGATATTATTGCCATTTCTAGAAATATTCTTAAATGCAATTCGAGCGAATTCCAATTCTTCCGGCACCTCATATTTTATTGTCTTACGTTCCCAATCTGTAGTTGCAGGAACAAATGCATTTAGAATTGGTTCTGCTGTGGAAAGCTCTTCGCCACCTTCCCTCCAAATATCAATTTGCTTGGAGCCACATTGGGATGCCAATAGTAATTCTAGCGTATCGTATCTTGCCGGTATTGGCTCCGCAGGAGCATCATCCTGGGCAAGGTATGTATATGCCAAATCAAAAGAAATTGTAAATTCTCGAATCCCATCGGTATTGTAATTTCTTAGAATAAGAAAGTCTTCATTTCTATTCAAGTCTGTCTGATAATCAAAATTATTTAACCAAAAAGAACCAGAATTAGCATCTTCATCGACATCTACATCAGACCTGAAGTCAAAACTTAAAGCTCTGTCTGGATTTTCAATGCTGAAATCAGATGGAATTCCATCGTTTACAGGAGTAGAATAAGACTCACTTAAGGTATTTACAAGCGGATCAGTGATATTAACAAAAGTCGATCTCTCCAGAGTAGATATCTCATTCTGACTATTGGTAACTGTAAGTGAAACACTGAAAATTCCAGATTCATTATAAGTTATAACTGGATCTTCATCACTACTACTTGATGGAGTACCTCCTTCAAATGTCCATTCGTACGAGACAGCTCCAAAAGCATCACCATCGAAGGCAATTTGCGATCCTATGCATGTAGAGGGGTTATCGGCTGTATATTTAGCTGAGAAATTTTCTGTGGTGAATTTTAAATAGAATCTTCCATTTTCAAATCCCTCTCTTACACGATCAAATTGTTCTGGAGAAAAGTAATCTTGGCAGGCATCTACTGAATAGGCCATTATATTGCTTGGATCAGGGACATAAGTGTCTCCATTGGCATCTTTCGCACTACCTAAGTATGTACAACTACCATCGACCATACCACTTAAATTAGGATCAGCAGGTGTATCACATACATTATCCCCAGCCGTCAAGCAATTACTTCCGTCAACCAATTCATCGGTTGTACCAGTGTTGGTCTTACCATGTGTGTGGAATAATGTAAAGTAATGGCCAAGCTCATGCTCTAACGTGGTGCCATTCAATGTACAGCCATAAGTCGTAAATACTCTATCTGAACTAGGTGGAAAGCGTGTATATCCACATAGCGAAGAAGCTCCACTAGATAAGGATCCAGAGAAATAAACATTGATAACCCCTTGAATGTCATTGCCTGAGGCAACTGCTCCTTCATTCGCACTATTCAGATCATAGTTGTTATCATCAACAATAACATTCACTTCTCCTTGATGTTCAAATTCAATATTGGCACTGCTATAAAGATTATTTAGCTTGGTTATAATACCATTTAACTGAGTTTCAGTTAAACCTCCATCTCCTGATGTAGTCACAATGGTATGGAATTTGATCGGTATGACTACATCAGTAGCCGCAAGTGTTGTAAAATCTGCACTTGATCTTGTTGATGCAAACTGCTCCATAAAATCAAGACTTTCCTGTGTTACTACTGTACCACATTCCTGTGATTTACTTTCAAAAAGTATTACAAAGCTGATTAGAAACAATATTTTCCTCATGTCCATGTGTTTAAAACAAAAAATGAGCGCCGAAGTTCGACGCTCATTTATATATATCATCTAGTTAATTACTCAGGGAAGATATCTTCCATTTCATGGATTACTCCATTATTAGCCCAGATATCTGTAGCTATTAATCCAAGATTATTATTCGCAGGATCATCTGAATCAGTAACAACCACCGGCACTCCACCAATTAGTATCCAATCAATAGTTTCACCATTAAGCAATGTCTGCTCAGGAAGATCTGCTCCAATTATCAGTGCACTAGTTACTTCACCCGGTACCATCTGATTTTCTAGAAATGCAGTAAATGCGTCAGTCACTTCCACATCTTCGGCACCTCCTGCAGACAATGTATCCATATCTGCCGGATCTGTATAATCAAAGTAGAACGTAATCGCTGCGTTACTAACTGCATAGAACGTAACGTCAGCAGCATCAGCATCAGCATCCTTACCTGTAATTCGTAGCATCGCAGCCAACAAAGTATAACCTTGATCCTCAAGTACGTCAGTGATATCCTCCTCAGGAAGTGGCGTAGGATACGCTCCGGCAAACATTCTATTTCTGAAACCATTATAAGTACCAGTAGAAGACGAACTTAGGAAACCTTGATTATTCAAAGACCAAGTAACTCCATCACCAGTATGCTGCGTATAGAATTCAGAGCCATTTACCGAGGTTACCTTCACACCGCTACTAGGTCCTCCTTGGTCATCTCTAAATGGTTGAGAACCGTCGAAAGTATACGTTTCTAACCAATCTTGAATTTCATCACCGTCAGCAAAGTCTCCAGGAACTGGGTTTTCTGGATTACCGAAATCAAAATTTAAGATCGTAACTTGCTGATCAAGAGATGTGTAGTCGAGTGGTTCGGTTGCCGCATCGTTCAATGCTACCCAATCGCCTAGGTAATCTGCTATCACCTCATCAAGATCCAACACGACATCTATTTCATGAACTACACCATTATCTGCAGTGAAATTAGCTGAGTCTGAATCAATTTCAACACCGTTGTAATTAAATGCTCCATCGCTAACTACCCATTCCTGGAATCCATCTTCTTCAGCTCCAAGTAGCGTTACATACTTACCATCTGCAAATTCAGTTTGATAAGTTCTACTTGAAATAACATGGAACCTAAGGATACTGTCGACAACATTATCACTCAATCCTGCTAAAGTAGCAGCATCATATCCAGCTGCAGTAAACGCATCATCACTAGGAGCAAGAACTGTAAAGCTTCCTGCACCAGACAGCGCTGCATCCAATCCTACTCTGGTAATTAAACCAGATAGAGTGGCATGATTTGGTGAGCTATCGATGACATCAAAAACACTAGTCTCAGGAACTGAAAGTACCCGGCTAATGCCATGGATAACACCATCTTGGCTGTACAAATCTGCTTCAACAACTGTTGCTTTACCATTCAAACCGATGCTTCCATCGACTGAATACGTTGGATAGATATCCTTTCCACTTACCGCTGAGGTCAGAGATGCATCAGTCGAAGCAGAAGTAAATGGAGATGCCGTAATGTGGTATCTCAAAACTCTTGCTAGATCTGTTGCATTAATGTCGGTTACCGATGTGGCACCAACAGAGCTCAAATAGTTTGACATTGCTGCGTTAGTTGGTGCAAATACGGTTACTGTATCACTTCCAGATAACGCACCTTCGACGCCTGCGTGTGCCACAGCGTCAACAAACAGTGTAAAGCCCCTCAGCTCCAGAATATCTAGTGTGCTTAAATCAGCATAGAAGCTAGTATCCGAGGTACTTACATCAGGATCATAGTCCTTACACGCAGTAAATCCTACGACTATGGCTATTATATATAATAATTTAATCTTCATCATGTCTAGTTTTTAGTTAAAGTGAATCCATAATCCCCAAAACCAAAGCTCGTTGCAGATGCCGTTATTTTGAACGAATTCTCATCATAAGAATTAGTTTCAGAAAAATCTATAACATTCCATAGTGCCGTCAAAATTGTAGTGCCACCATTAAATGTTACTGATCCTGGGCATGTTTCGAACTTTAAGATTGTTCCATCAGGGAAATACTCATCAAATCCCGGAGAATTTGTAACAATTACTGATGTAAGTGTCACATCTGATGGATTTTCAGAGAATGTCAATTGATAGCTTTCAGCAAAGAAAAAGCCTAATCCATTTGGATCATTTACAGTCGTGAAAGCTTCTTCCACCTTATATGTCCCATACCAATCTGCAATTGTGATTGGACAATCGTCGTCTACAAGTGTAACAGAAGCTACAGCAGACTTAGCAAGATTCGCATTACCGATGTTATAAGAATTATCGGAAACATCAGTGATTGTCAATGTTAATGATTTATTCCCTTTAGGGAAAACATCATCAACAGTAATAACACTGAATCTAGCCGAAGCTTCTCCTGCCGGAATTACCAGTGACCCTAAATCTTTAGAGACTGAAAATTCACTACTTGCGTCTTCTCCCAAATCAGCAAAATCTGATTGCTCAAGATACTCTGCGCTCGCATTTATACTGACAGTCAAAGCTTGACTTAAATCTGATGTGGACCTCAACACTATAATATCAACACTATTACTACCTATAGTGGAAGCTCCATTCAAGTCACTTGAAGAAGAGCTCTCTCCAACAGATAGGCTAGTAGATGAAAATGCTACAAATTTTTGATCTCCAACCGAAGCAAATTCAGTCTCAGTACAAGAGAAAATTATACTTGCAGTTAAGATCGTTAGAAAAAATATTTTTAAAATCTTCATATCAAAATCATTTAGAATTTAGTAACCAGGATTTTGTGTTAGATTCGGATTCTGCTGTATTTCCCTTTGAGGAATTGGCATAAGTTCGTCATTAGCTGTGAAGTTACTTCCAGCTACTGAACCCATTACGCTCTGCGCATTACCTGTTCTAACCAAATCAAACCATCTGTGGCCTTCAAAACTTAGCTCGACAAATCTCTCTGCTAAGACATCTGCTAAACTTCCTGATCCAGAATAGGCAGGAGCTCCCGCTCTTGTTCTAAGTGCATTGATGTCCGCAGCGGCTGTTGCTGAGTTACCTTCCGCTCTAATCAGATGCATCTCTGCCAATCTGAAAAGCACAGTATTGTCAGTTCCTGTGTTTACATCAGTATACTTCTCCACAACATATCGTCCCTGAGGGTCGCTACCATTTAGAGAGATAAGAGCTCTTGGATCATCATCACTAGTGATAGTTAAATCACCAAGCATTGCGCTTACTAATTCATCACCAACAGCATATTCAAAACGACCTCCATCCTGAAGGAACTGAAATGCTAAACCACTACCATCTGTAGCACTGTAAAACATTGAGAATATGATTGGGCCTCCAGTTTCTGGGTTTCTATATCCTGGAGTAAAGATTCCAGAATAAGATCCTCCAAGAGAATATCCACCGTTTGTAATCACATCATCAGCTACTGTTGCAGCTGCTGAAGCATCGCCATTGTAAAGTAATGCTCTTGCTCGAAGCGCTTTCGCAGCCCACTCAGTAGCACGGTATTGAGCGTTTGCACCCCAATCAGCCGTAGCTAACTCTGTAGCCGCAGCAGCTGCTTCGGTAATAACGAAATCATAAACGTTTCCCTGAGAAGTACGTGCAATTTCACTATTTACCGCAACATCGGTAGTAGTCACCAATGGGATTGCTCCGTATAGTGCTGCTAAATGATGATGAAGAAATGCTCTCACGAATCTTGCTTCTCCAATGTGTACGCTTTTCGCTTCCGCAGTTAAATCAGGAAAGTCAGTTACTTCCAAAATTTCAATCACGTTGTTACACTGGAAAATAGTCGTATATGCTTGTTGCCAAATGTTATCTAATGAAACATTTGCAGCGGTAACATCATTCTGATCCATTTCAGCAATGGAAGGGAATGAACCACTGTGTTGCAATTCGTCGCTTAATATACCTACATATCCAATACTAGCATCACCGTAAAGGTTGGCTGTTTGCATTCTACTGTAAATACCTAGGATCGCTTGATCTGCACTGGCAGCATCAATGATTGTATTCTCAGTCAAAATTTGATCTACAGGTTCTTGTGTTACAAAATCTTCACAAGAAAATGCAATCGAACTTAATCCGATTATTGTTATTAATAATTTTTTCATTTCTTATCGAGTTTTATAGTCCCAGATTAACACCTACGGAAAACATTTTCGTATTCGGGAACGTCAAGAAATCTGTACCCAGTGAAGTTGCAGTAAATCCAAATGCACTTATCTCAGGATCCGGTCCGTTATAGGCTGTCCATGTAATAAGGTTGGTACCTTGAACATAAATTCTTGCATTTCTCAACTTAGCTTTAGAAACTAGTTCAGAAGGAAGACTATATGCTAGGGTAACATTCTTAAGTCTGATGTAAGAACCATCACTCAAGAACCTACTGTTATCATTGGTGAAATCAAGAGAAGAAGTTTGAGATGCTCTTGGGATGTCAGTAACATCACCTGGCTGTCTCCATCTTCTTAATACATTTCTATCCAGACCCCACCCAGCGCTTACGTTTTGAGAGAATTGGTGCGTGTTGTTATAAACATCAACTCCTTCTACGAACTGGAAGAATGCATCTAGAGTAATTCCCTTATAGGAGAATCCAGTTGAAAGACCCCCTACTATTTCAGGAGAGTGGTTTCCAACTACTTGATTGTCATCACTTGTAATTGCTCCATCACCATTGAAATCTTCGAAGACCGAATTTCCAGTTGCCGGATCAACTCCTAACCACTTAAGGGCGTAAAAAGTGTTGATTGGCTCACCTTGGATGATTGCACTAGCAAATCCTGAAAGAATAGGCTCATCTGAATTCAACTCTTTCACTTCATTTCTCATGAAGGTTAAGTTCAACTTACCTGTCCATTGGAAACCGTTCAAATCAAGTATTACACCGTTTAAGTCAAGTTCAATACCTTCATTTACAACAACACCAACGTTATCTTGGAATGATGCAAATCCTGTAGTCCATGGCACTTGATTGTTAAACAATAGTCCATTCGTTTCTTGACGGAAAACACCAGCATTCATGTTCAATCTGTTATTAAACATTGCTAATTCAAGTCCGACATCCGTCATTGTTGTTTCCTCCCAATTAAGTTGAGGGTTTTCAAGACGTGAAGGTGTTAAACCTGGTTGATCCAAGTAAGAAGCTCCACCAGAGAATGTTCCTACATACTGGAAGTTACCAATCTGGTCGTTACCAGTTACACCGTAACTCGCTCTGATTTTACCAAACGTAATTACGTCCAGATTGAAGAAATCTTCTTCAGAGAAATTCCATCCTACAGAGAATGCATAGAAGTTACCAAACTTGTTATCAGGACCAAACTGAGATGAACCATCTCGTCTGAATGATATTGAAGCTAGATATTTCTCATCGTATGCATAATTCACTCTACCAAAACCAGACATAAAGCTCTGATCCAAACGGAATGAATCTCCATTAGTAAATACAGCAGCAGATCTGATGTATGCTAGCGAACCTCTTGCAAAGCCCGTTGCAGAAACGAACCCTTGAGTGGTTCTTCTGTTCTGCCAAGTCATACCTGCAACAGCGGTAATCTTGTGAGATCCGCCGAATGTTCTGCTGAATCTTAAAGTAGGCTCGATGTTATAGGTACCTTGATCTAATGTAGAGTAGTTACCAAAACCTTGTGAACCTCTACCTTGAGCAGTGGTTTCTGGCTGATACTGATCCTCTCTTACATAGTTCCAATCATAACTTAAGTCAGTTCTGAATGCTAATCCTTCTACAGGTAATTTGTATGTGAAATTCCAGTTACCTAAGAATTTATTCGTTGTGGTAACCAATTTTTGCTGAAGTGCAGCTCTAACCGGGTTTGTATTAAATCCAGGGAAAGTATCTACAAATTCACCAGTTTCAGAATCATATATAGGTCGATAGTTTGGAGCAAGAATAGCCGCACCATACGTACCGAAGATATTGTTTCCACTTTCGACAAGATTTTGCTTATTACTAGCAAAGCTTAAGCTTGTACCGATAGTTAAATCATCTGAAGCATTGTAATCAACATTAAGTCTTGTAGAGATTCGCTCGAAGTTTGATCCAAGCATAACTCCTTCTTCATCTCTGTATCCACCACTTACGAAATATCGTAGTGCTTCATTTCCTCCTGATGCGCTTATGTTATATTCTCTGACAACAGCATCTCTGAAGATTGCTCCGATCAAATCAGAATCAGTTACGCCATCCCATCCAAGAGTTTCATTGCTTACACTTGGATCATTTGGACTTAACCAAGGAGAATCATTTAGATATCCTTCTCGCTCAATAGCAATTTGTTCTGGGCCTGATAGCTTTTCTACCAATGCTAGCGGCTGTGCCACTCCAGTCCATGCTCTAAAATCAATCTTAGCTTTACCGCTAGTACCTCTTTTAGTAGTGATTAGAACTACACCATTCGCTGCTCTTGCACCGTAAATTGCAGTACTTGCAGCATCTTTTAGCACCTGAATAGACTCAATATCTTGAGGGTTAAGTGTTGCTAAAACGTTCTGATCTTCACCTCCAATTGCGTTTTGAGTAAGGTCACCGTTTGAAATAACGACCCCATCTACAACGTAAAGCGGCTGAGCACCAGCATTAACTGATGTTTGACCTCTAACTCGTACCGTGACAGCACCACCTGGCTGACCACCTTGAGATTGAACGAATACTCCTGAAGCAAGACCTTGCAGTGATTGCTCTGGAGAAACGTTAGGAAGTCTTTCAATATCCTCTTTTCCAACAGATGCGATAGCACTGGTTAATTCTGTCTTCAAGGTAGTACCGTATCCTACAACTACAACTTCTTGTAGTTCAGTAGCACCACCTAGTGTTACATCAATTGTTGTGCGGGCTCCAACTTCAATTTCTTGAGTTTCAAAACCTACATAAGAAAAGATTAGAGTAGCGCCATCATCTACTGAGATACGGAAGTTTCCGTCAAGATCAGTAGTAACACCAGTAGTTGTGCCTTTAATCACAACATTCACTCCTGGCAAAGACTCACCCGTGTCATCGGTGATCTTTCCAGAAACCGTTCTTTGTGCCATTGCAACAAATGCAACAGCAATGAAGAACGCAAAACTTAGTAGTAAATTCCTCTTCATACTAACTAGTTAATCGTTAAACATTAATTATTGAAGCCCGAAAGATATGCCTTTTTAAGATACTTTAACAAAATATAAGGCCGCATTCAAAATAGTAAGAAAACGTTTTTGTTCCAGAAAATTTAAAATTGGATGAAAAAATGGAAAATATTTAAAATTCCAAATTTTCACTTACTACTTAAAGTAAAGCTTTAATAAAATTCTGAATCCTTTCAAATGTTAAATTTTGTCTTTAATGCAACAATTTCATTGCTTCGACCGTAGGACACGGAATTCTATCCTGCGGTTGGATTTGCGATTGATATCTGAATCATTTGGCATTAGCGGGATTGTCTCTGCGTAGCCTTTATATGATATGCGTTGTTGGCTAATTCCTTTAGATACCAATCTTTTGTGAACCTCTTTAGCTCTTAATTCAGATAGCTTTTGGTTATAATCGTGTGATCCTACATTATCAGTATGTCCGGATATCTCAACAATTATCTCCGGATTGTCTTTTAACAGCTGAAATGCGTTTTCTATTTCCGACAATGACTTGTCATTTATCAGATAAGAGTCTACTTCAAAGTATATGTTTTTTAAAATAAGTGTTTCTCCTTGAGATATTGGCTTTAGACTAATATCAATTGTGTCAGGTTTTAATGCCGTGTTAAGTTCTGTTTGAAAGTGAAAATCGGTATACAAATAACCTTTCTTCTTAACATATGCGGCGAGATCAAGGCCAACGGGCAATACCATATAATACTCACCGCTTACTGAATCCGACTGACTACTATATAAAGTAGTGTTGGCAGACAGGTCTACAACTTCGATCTCAGCTCTTAATGGCTTTGAAGTTTTATCCTCAATAACTCTTCCGACAATGTATGAAGCTGGTTTTGACCTTACATTGGCTGGAAGTTTAATGGTTACTAGCCTGCTGTCTAGAATTTCAAAATTTTTCTGCTCCTCTTTTGCGAAATAAGCTGTTTGGCCATCCGCTCCTATTACAATTGCTACTTCATCCTTAAAAGTATTGATGGGGTAACCCAAATTTTCTGGCTTGCTCCACACAGAATCATTCTTGACAGCTACATATAGATCATACCCACCCATTCCAGGGTATCCATTGGCTGACAAGTAAAGTGAAATTCCGTTCGGATGAATAAAAGGAGTCGTTTCATCACTCCGAGTATTGATGGATTTGCCTAGATTTTTAGGCGCACTCCAATTTCCGTCAACATTATTTGAAACCCATAAATCTCTTCCTCCGAATCCGCCTGTCCGGTTAGATGAGAAATATAAAGTTTTACCGTCGGCTGATAAGGAAGGTTGTGACTCCCAGTAAATCGAATTGACTGGTTTACCGAGGTTTTTGGGCTTTGACCATGAATCACCGGTTTTTCGGGTGATATACAAATCACAGCTTCCCAGTGAATTTCTACCATCACAGGATGTAAATATCATTGTGCGACCATCTGCTGAAACTGAGCAGGCGCCTTCATTGAGTGGTGAGTTGATTCTATCTGAGACTGATACTGCTGGTGTCCATCGATCCTCCTTGAAATAACTTACAACAATATCCTCATCGCCTTTCACATAGTCCCTTTTAGTATAAAACATGGCGGCATTGTCAATGGTAACAGACGGTAAATATTGGAGCTTGTACCTATTGATCTCGTCGGGAAGCATTTCGAGCAGAATACTATCACTGAAGTTCAAAAGTTGATTCTTGGCAAATGCTAAACTTTCAACGAGCAAATTAATTTCCGGACTCGATGCTCTCTCAGGAACGCGTTTGAGGAAGTCATTGAGGTGTTTTTCTGCGGTTTGATATTGTCCACGGTCGAATGCCATAAAAGCAAGTCGCTCCAGCACAGATGCAATCGGATTCGGAGCAGTAAGGACATACGAGCTAAATTTAGCATACACTGAATCCTCTTGTCCAAGTGCATTATACAGACTTCCCATTCTGATAAATGCTTCATAGAAATCTGGATCTTTGTCTACAGCCTCCTCCAAAAAAGAGATTGCTGAAGAGAAATCACGCTCTTTATACTTCTTATCTGCTTTTTCATAGAGCTTTTTCGCCTTCTTGCTTTCTGTAGAAAGGCCACCTTGAGAATATGAAATAAGGGGAATTAAAATAAGGACAAGAAGTGGAATGATCTTCCTCATGGGATGTCCATGTACTTGTGTATTTGTAATGATATCTTCCATCTTGGATTTTGCTTAACAAAATCAACGATCAAAGGTGTCATTTCTTTTTCTTTTGACCACTCAGGTTGCAAAAACAATTTAGCGTTCAAATTCATTTGTTTTGCATGGTCTGATGCCCATGCAAAATCACTTTTGTTGTAAGCAACCACTTTGAGTTCATGTGAACTCTCATAGAATTCATCTAATGGGGCTTTAAACTTTTTCGGCGAGAAGCAGATCCAATCCCAGTCTCCACTAAGCGAGTATGCTCCCGAGGTTTCAATATTTGCCTGCATTCCGGCCTTCTTTAAGGATTTTGTAAGCTCGGATAAATCATACATTAATGGTTCGCCACCGGTTACTACTACTACCTGTGCTCCTGATAACTTGGCTTCCTTGGTGATGTTGTCAACACTGTGCCAATCGAATTGAGAGGCGTCCCAAGATTCTTTCACATCACACCATACGCATCCGACATCACAGCCACCCAATCTCACAAAATAGGCTGGCGTTCCGGAATAGAAGCCTTCACCCTGTATAGTATAGAATGACTCCATCACCGGTAAAAAGGCCGGATCAGTGATTGAGCTCATAGGCTTTTAGTGTATTTAATAGTAGTGAAGCTATTGTCATCGGGCCCACACCTCCAGGTACCGGTGTGATGAAGCTTGCCATTGGCGCCACTTCATCATAAACAACATCTCCGGATAGTCTAAAACCTGATTTCTTAGAAGCATCCGCTACTCTTGTGGTTCCAACATCAATAACCACAACACCTTCCTTAACCATATCTTTAGTTATGAGGCCAGGCTTGCCCACTGCCACAATTAATATATCCGCTTCCTGTGTGTGACTTTTTAAGTCAACTGTCAATTTATGGCAAACTGTTACAGTGGCACCTCCATCCTGCAGCATCATCAAACTAAGAGGAGCGCCAGCTATTCGGGAAGCACCGACAATAACGCAATGCTTACCTTCAGTTTCAATTTCATATCTATTTAACAGCTCCATAACACCATATGGTGTAGCTGGCAGAAGGAGTTGATGGTGCGACATGATGCTACCAAAGTTTTGGTTGGTGAATCCATCCACATCTTTTCGTGGTGCAATCCTTTCCGTAATGTGCTCTACTGAAATATGATCTGGTAATGGAATTTGCACGATAAATCCATCGATATCTGAATCTTCATTCAACAACTCGATTTGCTTGATCAGCTTTTCTTCTGAAATCGTGCTGGCAAACTGCATCAATGTGTAATCAAACCCTACGGCTTTACAGGCATTGATTTTACCATTGACATATGTGTGGCTGGCCCCATCATCACCTACTATAATAATTGCCAGGTGTGGTACTCGATGGCCCTCAGCTTTTATTTGCTCAACCTTCGAGGCAATCTCATTTTTAATGTCCTTGGAGACTTTTCGTCCATCGATAATAGTTGGCATTTCTTTCGGATTTAATCAAGTTTTAGTACGGCCATGAATGCTTCCTGAGGGATTTCGACATTACCAACCTGCCTCATTCGTTTCTTTCCTTTCTTCTGTTTCTCAAGAAGTTTTCGTTTTCGAGATATATCACCTCCGTAGCATTTTGCGAGTACATTTTTACGCATCGCTTTCACGGATTCTCTAGCAATTATTTTTGTTCCAATGGCAGCCTGCACAGCAATCTCAAACATTTGTCTTGGGATTAACTCTTTCAGTTTTTCACAAAGTCGTTTTCCCCATTCGTAAGCTTTGTCTCTGTGGACGATCGCGGAAAGGGCATCTACCTTGTCACCATTTAGCATAATATCTAGCTTCACCATATCGGATCTTCGATATCCAATCAACTCATAATCAAGCGATGCATATCCCCTTGAAATGGTCTTAAGCTTATCAAAAAAGTCGAATACAATCTCAGCAAGTGGAATTTCAAAAGTGAGCTCCACACGGTCTGAAGTAAGGTAAACCTGGTTTTTAATCTCTCCACGCTTATCCATACAAAGCGCAATGATTGGCCCAATAAATTCGGCTTTTGAGATGATCTGAGCTCGAATGAATGGCTCTTCGATATGACTAATCACATTAGATTCAGGCAGCTCGGAAGGTGCACTTACTTTCAGTATGTTTCCATCGTTTTCGATGGCGTGGAATCGTACCGATGGAACTGTGGTAATCACAGTCATGTCGAACTCACGCTCGAGTCTTTCCTGTACGATTTCCATGTGCAACATTCCAAGGAATCCGCATCTGAATCCAAAGCCGAGAGCGGCTGATGTTTCCGGCTCCCAAATCAATGAGGCATCATTGAGTTGAAGTTTTTCCATGGAAGCACGAAGCTCTTCAAACTCGCTTGTTTCCACCGGATAGATTCCTGCAAAAACCATTGGTTTCACATCCTCAAATCCCTTTACTTGTCTTTGTGTAGGTCTGTCTACATGGGTAATTGTATCTCCCACTTTTACCTCTTTGGCTACTTTGATGCCCGATATGAGGTAACCTACATTACCTGCAGAGATGGTTTTTCTAGGTTCATGATCTAATCGAAGAACGCCGATTTCATCAGCTTCATAGGTCTTTCCGGTATTGACGAATTTGACTTTATCTCCTTTATTAAAAGAGCCGTTAAAAACTCTAAAGAATACTTCAATACCTCTGTATGGATTAAATACTGAGTCAAATATCATAGCCTGCAGTGGCTCCTCCGGATCTCCTTTCGGGGCTGGTACGCGATCCGCTATTGCTTCAAGAATCTCTGTTATACCAATGCCTTCTTTAGCGCTGGCGTGAATGATCGATTCTTTTTCACATCCAATCAGGTCAATAATCTGATCAGATACCTCCTCAGGCATTGCGCCTGGAAGGTCAATTTTGTTGAGTACCGGAATGATTTCCAGATCGTGCTCAAGTGCTAAATATAGGTTTGAAATGGTCTGGGCTTCAATGCCTTGTGCTGCGTCAACTACGAGCAACGCACCTTCACATGCAGCAATTGACCTTGAGACTTCATAGGAAAAATCTACATGACCAGGCGTATCAATTAGGTTGAGCGTGTACTTTTCACCATTGAGCTCATAGTCCATCTGGATTGCATGGCTCTTTATGGTAATACCGCGTTCACGTTCCAGATCCATATTATCCAGCAGCTGCGCCTGCATGTCCCTTTCGTTGACTGTATGAGTAAACTCCAACAGCCTATCTGCCAAGGTGCTTTTACCATGGTCGATGTGGGCAATGATGCAGAAATTTCGAATGTTCTCCATATAAATAAGTCAGCGGATTGTGACTTTCATTCTCCTCAATCCTTTGAAAATTAGGCGCAAAGGTAACACCACCCTTTTCCGCTTCAAAGGGGGAATATATAATTTGATCAAAAAAGAGCTATTGTTTGTTTTTGGTGTCCATTAATATGGTCACAGGACCATCATTGACCAATGATACTTGCATGTCTGCTCCAAATTCTCCGGTTTTTACCTCCACACCTAATAGCGTTTCAAGCTGCTGCACAAATGATTCATAGAGTGGTATTGCGACATCTGGTTTTGCTGCCTGAATGTAGGAGGGGCGATTTCCTTTTTTAGTGCTTGCGTGTAGTGTGAACTGGCTCACGACCAATGCTTCTCCTTCAACTTCTAAAAGGCTTCTATTCATCACACCTTCTTCATCTGGGAAGATGCGCATGTTGCTGATTTTTCTGCAAAGCCATTCAACATCATCGTTTGAATCCAAATCTTCAATTCCAAGGAGAATTAACACTCCAGTTCCGATTTCTGAATTTTTTACACCTCCAATGGTCACGGAAGCTGAAGAAACACGCTGGATAACAACCCTCATTCTGAATACGCTATGTCTACCATTTGGCTTGGCTTATACCTTTTGAAATCAGGCTCTTCCTTCCGAGCAACTTCAATCATCGCCATTGCTACCTCCACATCTCTGATCGCGCCTACACGTTTTTTGGAGGCTATGGTGAAGAATGAAGCAATGGCGCTCAATACTTTAAATACTTCCTCCATGAATCGGCTTTCTTTTCTATTTCCCAGTAAAAGAGAAGGCTGGAATATCTTAAGCGCTTTTAGGTCGAGTGCTTGCAATCGATCTTCCAGTTCGCCTTTTGCTTTATTGTAAAACAAGGGAGATGAGCTGTTGGCACCTACGGCGGAAACCACAAGGAGCTGATTGAAGTCAGTTTGTGACTTAGCGATTTTTGCGAAAGTTATAGGGTATTCCACATCTACTTTAAGAAATGCTTCTTTTGATCCGGCTTGCTTGCGAGTGGTACCTAATGCGCAGTAGAAATCGTGGGCGTTCAATTTTGATTGATGATCCTTTAGATCATCAAAGTCTTCAACGATTAATTCTACCAGCTTAGGGTCTTTGATTTCGTGTGGTCTTCGAGAAACGATTGTGATTTGCTCGTATTTATCCTCTTTTACCAACAGCCTGACCAGCTGCCTTCCTACCAATCCTGTTGCACCTATTACTACCGCTTTCTTACCTGTCATCTTTTATGGTTTTGAGCATGTAGTACAAAAAATTTAGTCAGCTTGTTCCCACTGTTCTTCTTCCCATAGATGAAACTTCTTAATATCTCGATTAAGCTTCTTAACTATGAGAAAAACGACGGAGGCGTCATCTGTAAAGCCTAAAGCAGGAATAAAATCCGGGATTAAATCCATCGGGGTGATGAAGTAAACAAGTGCAAAGACTATTAATATGATTGATGAAACAGGAAAAGCACGATATTCTCCCGATAGGTGCGCCTGAACCATACGCATAAGTATCTCCAGCTTAGACTTAAGCTCTTGTAGTTCATTCGAATTTTCGGCCAAACGTTTTAGCTTATTGCCAGCGGCGGATAAGGTGGCTTTAATTTTTCCTTTATCTCCGGCTGTTTCTTTGGCTTTCTCCCATATTTTTTCTGTCTTATCCATTTAGAATACGTCTTGAATTTCTTCTTTGATGTATTTGATCGCCTGCTTAGAGGTGTCCATTTCCTCTCCTGCTGTATTCTCTAATATAGCCCGTGCTAGATCAAAACCTTTTGCCTCACCGTCTAAGGTATTTCTCGAAGAGTTTATGATTGAAATGGTTTGCTCTACTGCAGTGGTAACGTATGTCCAGGAGCTATCTGACATATATACCTGCTGTGAAAGGTTGTGGTTGAATTCGTTTCTGATTTCATGAACCAGGATTTGCTGAAATTCTTCAGCGGTGTAATCCGAGCTGCTGAGCCTGGAAACCAGGTTTGATGGGGTAATTCGCTCTAAAAGCAGAACGATTCGTTCGTAGGCCTGGAGACGAATTGGCACTACGATTTCCTGATTTTTCTGACGTACAGTGAATGCTATTTCGTCCAATTGCTTTTGTAAGAAGGAGCGAACCAAAAGATAAGCGAGGTATAGTACCAGCCCAGCTGGAATTGTAATTTTCAAGAGGTCGTAAACCATTTCCATGTATTGGATTGTTTAGTGTTTGTTAAACGTCAAAAATAACTCGAAAAATTCGGGATTTATTCATTGTGAACTTATTGACGTAAGATTCTATTTTCGATTAAATGTATAATGCCTCAACTTTAAGGTTTATAAAATAAGCTTGAAATGAAGCCACCTATAGAAATAACGCAGAGAGCACTGGAAGAGGTGAAAAATATTCTGAAAAACAAAGGAATACCTGAAGGGTACGGCTTGCGCATTGCCACTAAAGGCATGGGTTGTGGCGTAGGTTTTAAGCTTGGCTTTGATAAAAAGAAAGAGACAGATGATGAGTACTTCGTTGATGGTGTTCAGATTCTGGTACAGAAACGAGAGATGATGTTTCTCGTAGGGAAAAAGATCGAATTCTATGATGAAGCGGATGCCAGAGGGTTTGTGTTTGTTTAACCTTCCAACTCAACAGTAGCTTTATGACAAAGGCCTTTAATTGGCGGATTGTATTTGCTGACTTTCACTTGAATATGCTTGATTTCTGAGAAATTCTCTTTGAGTGCTTTTATCATTTTGCCTGCCAGGTGCTCAAGAAGATTGGCATCTATGCTCATGACCTCTTGCACAATCTCGTAAACCTTCTCATAGTTCACGGTGCCTTCCAGCTTATCGTCCATCGCGGCATCTGTAAAGTCTAGGTCAAGCGTGACATCTACACTGTATTTATTACCTATAACACGCTCTTCTTCGTAGTAACCATGGCGTGCATAGAATTCCATTCCCTCCAGAGAGACTTTTCCCATGATTTAGTCGGTATCTAATTCGTCAAAGAAAGAGACAGTCTTAGAAATGCGAGGACCTTTTTTCTTTTCTTCTTGTGCATCCTCTACAGTTTCTTCCTTCTCCACAACCTCGGCTTTCTCCGGAGCTTCTTCTGCTTGCGCTTCTTCCTCCTTGGGAGCTTCCGGTTCTTCCGGAGATTTGATGTTTAGTTCCTCTTTTGGCTCACCCTTGTCTACTACTTTCTCCTCTTTTACGGGTTCTACTTTAGCTTCCGGCTCGGGTGGTGGAGTCGGTGGAGTTGTTTTTTGAATGATCCTTTCACGCAGCTCTTCAGTCTTTGGTGGTTCGTTTATTACTTCCACCTCAGGTTTTTTGGATTCCTCTTTCGGAGCTTCGGTTTCTTTGGGTAGCGGATCAATGGATTTGGTCTCTACTTGCACTTCGGTTTTCTCCGACTTAATGCGGTCTTCGCTCTCACGCGCCAACTTCTTTACCCGCTTGACATAGTCGTCAAACTTGAATTCCTTCGTCTCACCGGTGTTTCTTTCTACTTTCTCTATGAGTGTAACCGAAAGATTTTTCAATTCTTGAAGCGCATTCTGCCGATGATTTTCAATATCACGGTGATTTTGCTCAATACCTTTTACTGCATCTTGTAGTTCTTCTATGATCTGGCGTGCCTCCATCTCGGCCTGCTCGATCATGGCGCGTGCCTTGTTCTTAGATTCGCTCAAGAGCGCTTCCGCATTCATCTTGGTTTCTTTCATGTGAAGCTCGGCTGCTTTATTGGCCTGGTCAATCACATTTGCCCCTGTATCTTCTGCGGTTTTTAGTGTTTTGTAAAGCGAAGTTTCAACTTCTCGAAGCTTGGCAACCTCTTTTTCTGCTTGTTGGAGCTTAAGATTTGCTTCTTTGTTTTCCTCAAGCATTCGTTCCCACTCATTGGATAGCGACTGTAAAAAGGCACTAACTTCATCTTTATCGTATCCTCTAAGCTTCTTCTCAAAGTCCTTCTGACGAATTTCCAGCGGTGTTATCTTCATTCTTCAAATTTAGTTTCCCAAACGGAGATCGAACGATCATCGCTACAAGTTACTAACAAGTCGCGATAATTCATCCAAAGCAGCTTATTAACGCTATTTCCGTGTCCTGCGTGTCTATGTTTATCTAATACTTTTAGTAGGCGAAAGTTGTGTGCGTCCCACAATTTTATGGCCTTATCCATACTGGCTGTCACAAAGTATCGCCCGTCCTTTCTAAAGATTACGTCATTTATCGTATATAGATGCGCTGCGATGGATTCTCTCTGCACATAATCTGCCTGGCTGTCCCACACTTTGAGTTGGGCGTCTCGGCCGCCTGTGATCACGTATTTGCCTGACGGATGATACCTCGCAGCAAAAACGGAGTTTTTGTGTCCTTTCAGCTCGTGTAAAATCTCCATGGTGCTGGCATCTATGATTCGCGTGATATTGTCACTGTATGCGACCGCCACCTTATTTTCAAATACATCAAAATTTCGCACCCGATCATTGGAATGCTTTATTCTGTTGGTGATCAATAAATCCTTGCTCAGGCTGACGATTTCGCCATCGGAAAGTCCGACCCAAACCTGGTCATTGATGATTTTTAAATCAAAAATCTGATGGTCACCCAACTGGATGGAGGCTACCTCCTTTTTCTCTTTGAGATCTATTTTATGAACTCCTTCATTGTTTTGGCCTACGTATAGAAATCCTTCCTCCGGATCGTAGGCGACTGCATAGACCGAGCCTTCTATCTTCACGATGACCTCACCTTCGTCTGGTGATTTCAAGTCCCAGAGCACAACCATCCCATCTCCACCTGCAGAAATGAATCGATTATCATCTAAGCTTTCGAGTGTATAAATGCTGTCATTGTGCCCTAGAAAAGTGTGGAGTTTTTTTACGTTGATCTTGCCCATTTGGTATGCAAAAGTATTACAATTGCCTTATGCCATTGCTATTGAACAAGCAGATTGATGATCAATCTGCATATGCTGTTTGGAACATTCAGGAGACGTTTCTTGACCTCCCTTATCTTTCTCCAGAGCCGTTTCCAGCAGATCTAAATCCGGTAAGGCAAGCTGAGTGGATTGTAGGGAGGATTTTAGTGAAATGTCTTTGTGAAAAATTTGGCCTTCCATTCAATGGGATCAGCAAGGAAGCCAATGGAAAACCATTTCTTGCTGGTCAGGATGTACACATTTCCATCTCGCATTCCTTCCCCATAGCGGCGGCCATGATTCACCTTCAAAAGCCTTGCGGCATAGACATGGAGCGGCCTAGAGACAAGCACGATTACGTGAAGATGAAATACCTCCACAGCACTGAGATGGAATTCAAAGATGACTTGCAGAAGCTCTGCACGATCTGGTGCGCCAAGGAGGTGATTTACAAAATCTTCGGACGTAAGTTTTTGAGTCTCAAGGATGAAATCAAGATTTCTTTCGAGTCTGACACCATTATAAAAGGTGAGATACTCAAGCCCGGACATACAAGCTCTCACATTATCCATTATGAATGGGTGAAGGAGTATTTGCTGGCTTTTGGGACTTAGAGTGGGTTGTGTATGTTGGACGAATGCCTTCTAAACCCTGATATTTAATGGAAAATCGCTAGCGCGCGTTTCTAACGCGTGCATTCCATCCAAATGATAGGCTCTCGTTGCAAACGAGCGCCAGCATTGGGGAGTATTTGCTGCTTTTGGGACTTAGAGGGGGTTGTGTAATGTTGGACGAATGCCTTATAAACCCTGATATTTAATGGAAAATCGCTAGCGCGCGTTTCTAGCGCGTGCATTCCAACCAAATGATAGGCACTCGTTGCAAACGAGCGCCAGCATTGGGGAGTATTTGCTGGCTTTTGGGACTTAGAGGGGGTTGTGTATGTTGGACGAATGCCTTCTAACCCCTGATATTTAATGGAAAATCGCTAGCGCGCGTTTCTAACGCGTGCATTCCATCCAAATGATAGGCACTCGTTGCAAACGAGCGCCAGCATTGGCTGAAAAAAACATGGTTAAAAGGGGTGCAGAAGCACATTTTTTTATATTACGTTTATATAATTGTTAAACGCAATAATCCTAATGAAAATAACTGGAATAGAACTGACAAGTGTTAGGGGATTCAAACAACTCAACAGGTTGGAGTTTTCAAAGGGAATAAATGTTCTCATTGGCCCAAACAATACAGGTAAGTCGACAATACTAAATTCAATTTTTCAACTTCAAAGAAATTCACTGAATTCGAATGACAAAACAATTGGTTCTCAGGATGGAATTATTGGGTTATACTTCGATGGAGGACACAAAAGATTTATCAAGGAAAATCCGCATTTTGTCAAAATTCAAATCACTTTGAATAATCAGAACAAAGTAATTGTAAATTCGAATGGTGGAACAACAGGATGTAATAACATCCCGCAAAAAGAACCTGACAACCTTATCTATCCTTACCTGTCCAAACGTAAAACTGCAGGTTATAATGATCAAATAAACGAGGAACATGCCAACTCCGTACTGGGCAATTTTCAACACCTTTATTCAAAAATAGATAGGCTAGTAACTCCACAATTCCAACCAGGCAATAGCGAATATGTTAAAGCGTGTGATGACATACTTGGTTTTGAAATATCTACTCTGGCAAAAGGAAATGGTAAGCAAGCAGTCCAGTTTATTCATAACCTCGAACACATTCCCTTGACAGCTATGGGGGAAGGTGTTTCAAATATGCTTGGTCTAATTACAGATTTATGCATTGCGAATGATAAAATTTTTCTCATTGAAGAACCTGAGAATGATATACATCCAACTGCTCTAAAAGCACTCTTGGCCTTAATCGCTGAAAAATCAGAATACAATCAATTCTTTATTTCTACGCATTCAAACATTGTAATGAAACATTTGGGTGCAGTTGAGGATGCTAAAATTCTCCAGGTAAGCAATAATAGTTATGATAACGAGCGTCCTAAATTAAGATTATCATCGGTCTCAGAGGTTGGAAATAATCCTTTAGAAAGAAAAAAAGTGCTCGAAGATCTTGGGTATGATTTTTTTGACTATGACTTATGGAAAGCTTGGTTATTTCTCGAGGAGTCTTCAGCGGAGGCGATAATAAGAGACTATCTGATTAAGTGGTTTACCCCTAATCTCAAATATGAGTTAAGAACATTTTCAGCCGGTTCTACCAGCAAAATTCATCCGAAATTTGAAGACTTTAATAAGCTATTTGTATTTCTCCATTTGGAGCCTACTTATAAAAACAAGGTGTGGGTTTTTATTGATTCTGGGGATGAAGAAGGTAAGATTATAGAGAAAATGAAAGCTAATTTCTCAAAATCTGGATGGAATCCTGAACAATTTAATCAGTTCTCAAAGCATAATTTTGAAGAATATTACCCCAAGCGATTTCGGAAACAGGTAAAAGAAGTATTGGAATTAAAAGATAAACAGCAAAAAAGGAACAAGAAAAGAGAACTTTTGGAAGAAGTTAAATCTTGGGTTGATGATAACGAAAAGCAAGCAAAGGAAGAGTTCAAGGAAAGTGCGAGCGAAATAATTGATATCTTGAAAAAAATCAGAACAAGTTTAAAAAGCGTCTAACAGACACTAAAATGAATATGCGAACTGAGCTTTTTGAAAGAAAAATGCGATCTGGAAGTTTTAGTGCTTCTAGCAATTGAGTCGCATACCCATTTTAGTTGGGCGTTAAAGTGATGAGTAAATCTGCTTTAATAATAATTGATGTACAATCCGGAATGTATAATGGTGAAAGAATTCCGCCAATCTTTGAAGGTGAGCAGAAAATTGCGAGCATCAAACACCTGATTGAAAAAGCCAGGAGCAGGGGAATACCTTTGATTTACATCCAGCACAATGGAGATAAAGGACATCCGCTTGAAAAAGGTATCGAAAGCTGGAAAGTTCACAGCCAAATACAGCCCTTAAAAGAAGATCTGATCATTGAAAAGAAGTATCCCGATTCATTTCTAAATACCCGTCTATCAGAAATATTAGCGGACTTACCTCGCTAGCGCGCGTTTCTAGCGCGTGCATTCCATCTAAATGATAGGCACTCGTTGTAAATGAGCGCCAGCATTGCAAGCCTCCAAGCTGCCATTGCACCACTCCCACCATGCTATGCAGGCGTGTAACCGATCATTGCAGCAATGTAAGTAGGCTATGCAGACCTGTCAGCAGTCTATGCAGTCGTGTCAGCATGCCATGCAGTGTCGCCAGTGGTTCATGCAGTGGTGAAAGTGCTTTATGCAAAGGATACAGTGGTTATTGCAGTCCTGACAGGACTCATTGCATTGATGTAAGAGCTGTATGCATGAATGTAAGTGGAGCTAGTCGGGGAACCCGAGAAGAATAGTATGTAAAAAAAGCCCTGAACTGCCTGCGACAAGCAAGTTCAGGGTAGCTTGAATTGTTGATTTGAGATTTTATTTACTCGTCCTTCAAAATATTGACCGGATTTACCCTAGCTGCCTGCAAGGATTTAATCCCTACGGTCAAAGCGCCGATTACAAAGGTGCTTATTCCTGCAATGATGAATAGAACGGGGCTCAATGACGTTCTGAATTCAAAACCGTCCAGCCAGGAATTACCAAAGTAGTATCCAAAAGGCGTGGCTACAACAAAGGCAAAAATCATGAGGATAGAATAGTCTTTGGAAAGCAGTAAAACCAACTGTTTGATACTGGCGCCGTGCACTTTTCGCACACCAATCTCTTTGGATCGTTGCTCCGCGGTAAATGCAGACAAGCCAAACAAACCGAGGCATGAAATGAATATGGAAATACCTGCAAAGATTTTCACGAGGGAGCTCACCGTCATTTCACTTTCATAGCTTTCGGCATATACCTGATCCACAAACTCATAACTCAAGTCCTGATCGGGGTCCAACGCTTGATTCACTTCTGCGATTGCTTCCAATGCTTTATTCGGCTCTCCTTGTATTCTCACCAGTGCAATGTTTGTGCTCGAGGGTGAAATGCACGAAATTATGAGTGGCGCGATCGGCTCATGCAAGGTTCTCATGTGGAAGTTTTTGATCACTCCCACTACCTTTCCACTGATTCCCCAAAATGAAAGGTCCTTGTTGATCGGATCGTCAAATCCCATGAGCTCGGCAAGTACTTCGTTGATAATGAAGCTCGTGGAGTCGGTCAATTGCTCGTTAAAGTCCCGACCACTTTTGATTTCCATTCCCATGGTTTTCACAAAATGCTCGTCCGTCAGCATGACATTTATTTCATAGCCTTCTTCACTCATTCCTTCCCAGCGCACTGAGCTGGTGGATCTGCCATAGGAGATCGGGTTTCCCGAAGAGGCAGTCATGGCTTTAACTTCAGGTATCTTTTCGATCTCTGTGCGGTACGTATTCAGCCTTTCACCAAAATCTCCTCCCATGCGTACGGCTACCAGGTTGTCTTTGTCAAATCCCAGGTTTTTGTTCAGGACGAATTCCAGCTGTGTATAAATGACTGCCGTGCCCACAATTAGCAGGGTGGATATTGAAAACTGAAATACCACCAGGCCTTTCCTGAAATAAGCAGCTCCGGATGATTGCTTGATGGAGCCTTTGAGTGATCGGATAATATTGAATGTGGGTAGTAAAACGGCGGGGTAGAGTCCCGATAGAAAGCCCACGCCAAAGGTGATGCCAAGTAAAAAATACCAGGTAGGTGGCTGGTTAAAGTCGATTGATAATTGGCGGTCTACAAGCTGGTTGAAAAAAGGCAACAGTAGCCATACCAAAAGAATTGACAGCATAACTGCCGCCAGAGAGAGCATAATTGATTCGATAAAAAATTGTGCGCTAATGGATGATTTATGCGCACCCATAACCTTCCGCAATCCAATTTCTTTCGATCGCCTGCCTGATCTTGCGGTTGCCAAGTTCATGAAGTTGATGCATGCAATCAGCAGGATGAAGACTGCCACAACAGTCATGATCCGCACATATTCTATTCTTCCACCGTCCACTACTCCATTTTCAAAATTGGAGTAGAGATAATAGTCCTGAAATTTATGCGCTATGAGGTATTCTTCTCCGGAATTACTCTGACCGGCCGCATGCGTAATGATTTCTTCGTACATACGCTCTTCCACCACAGGCAGATCGGCCTCATCGCGCAGGGTGAAGTATATCCTGAAACTCCCATTTCCCCAATCGTCTACCCAATCGTTTTGGTTGAAATAGAGTTGAGCGGGCATTAACCAATCAAACTGTAAACTGGAGTTGCTCCCAATATTTTCAAACACCCCACTGACAATCGCCTCGCCATCGCCATCAATGTTTATCGCCGAGCCTACTGCTTTTTCCTTCCAGTCAGATCCAAATTGTTTTTCTGCCTCCGAACGAGAAATGACAATAGCGCCTAAATCAGCCAGTGCAGTTTTTTTATCTCCTTCCAATAATTCGAATGAGAAAAGGGTCAGGAAATTTTGTGTCGCAAAAAACCCATCACTTTCCCATTTTTCATCTCCTTTTTTAAACTCTATGTCCATCTGCCAGCTCAGCTGTGCTACTTCCTCCACTTCCGGATATTCTTCTTTGAACAGATCTGCAGCTGGTTTTGGAATAGACCAGGTAGTACTCATCATACCTCCTGACTGCTTCATGTTCCTAAAAACCTGATGAATCCTATCTCCATTGGAGTGAAACTTATCTACTGAAACTTCATCATTTACCCACATCAGAATGAGCATGCTGGAAACCAACCCGACGACTAATCCAAGTAGGTTTAGCGCTGTGAAACCTTTATATCTAAGGGCATTTCTGAGTGCGATTTTTAAATAATTCTTAATCATAGCAGTATTAATTAGTCCTTTTTTGAGTTCTAGATTTTTGATAATTCCCGGCCTGAAAAGCACTAGCACATCCAGGTAATATTTGACTTTAGCTTTCAAGCGACCGGCTTCCGCTCGCTCTGCGAATAGTTCTGACAGATCTCCTTCGACATCCTCTATAAGCAGGGGGTTGCAAAACCATCTAAGAAAGTGTGTGGCTAGTTTTGGAGGCATTATGATATGCCTTTTACTCATACCTTAATGAACTTACCGGATTTGCGCGCACGGCTCTTATTACATGATAGCTGACCGTTGCCAGGGCAATCAGCAGCGCTGCAGCCCCTCCAATCAGGAATAAGAATGGGTTGATATCAATCCGGTAGGCAAAGTTTTCAAGCCAGCCTGACATAAACACATAGGTGATTGGCGAAGCGATGACAAAGGCCACCAAGATCATCATGGTAAACCCTTTTGATAGCAAAATCATCAGCTCTTTGAGTGAAGCACCCATTACCTTCCGTATTCCGATTTCCTTTATTCTTCGCTGAATGGAAATGGAGGCGAGTCCAAAAAGTCCCATGCAGCCTATGAAAATGGATAGCACTGCGATAATGGTAATTACAGCTCCCATCTGCTGATCCGACTTATACAATTCTTTAAAATGATCGTCCAGAAATTCGTAGGTTAGCGGGTAGTCATTTACAAACTTTGAATAGACATTGTCTATCTCAGCAAGCGCAGCTTCTACATTTTGTCCATTGATTTTAATAGACATTTCACTAAATCCCCACTCGGTATGAACCACCATCGCAAGGGTATTGACCTTATAGTGCAGTGAATTGAAATTGAAATCTTCGGTCACACCGATAATGCTGCCCAGCGAATCGTTTGGATACCACGCATGTCCTGCTTTGCGGCCGACGGGATTTTCCAGTCCTAATTCTTTGGCAAAAGATTCATTGATGATAAACGCAAGTCCATCATCGGTGGCATATTCTTTTGAAAAGGTTCTACCATTTTTCAACTCAATGTCATAGACATCCAGGTAGTCATAGTCCACATGTACATTAGAAGGTGTAAGATCGAGCATTCCTGTATCCATGCTCACTTTAAATCCCCATTGGTGAAAGTTGTTGCCCAATCGTTGTCCTGAGGCTGTGACGCCCAGAATGTTTGATTGATTGAGGAGCTCTTCCTTCATTTGAACGAAGTTTTCCTGTGTTTCGCGATTCATTTCGATGAGCACAATGTGATCCTTGGCAAAGCCAATGTCTTTGTTTTTGATATACATCAATTGCTCCACTACTATGAGTGTGCACACAATCATGCCCAGCGCCAGGCTGAACTGTAAAATGATCAATGAGCTTCTGAAAACGGATTTCTTTTCCTGGCTTTTAAGACCTTTTAAAACCACTACCGGCTTGAAGGATGACAAGTAAAGTGAAGGATAAAGTCCTGCGACCACACCAAGTAGCAATGTAATCGTCAAAGCGATCGGGATAAATTCTATATCCAATAGGAAAGGGAATATGGACAGCTGACGATCGATGAGGACATTGAGCGCTGGCAGAGCTAATACCACGAGGATGATTGCGAAAAACAGTGCAATAACTGCTAAGAGCACCGATTCAAAAATGAATTGATCAAAAAGTTGCTTGCGTACGGCTCCAATGGTTTTTCTTACTCCCACTTCTTTGCTGCGATAGCTGGCGCGTGCTGTGGTCAAATTTGTAAAGTTTACCGAAGCGATGATTAGAATGAAAATTCCCACCAGGATGAAAACATCCAGGTATTGGCCGTTGAATTTTCGGTGGTTGCTGTAGTCGTGTTCAATGTCTGTGGAAGCAAGGTGTACATCTTCGAGCGGCTGGAGAAAAAGCTGATAGCTTTCTATGATCTCTTCGCCTCGGTTGAGATTATCGATTAAGTACTGGGGAAATTTCCTGGCCATTTCTCCCAAGTCAGCGTTCTCGTTGATGACGAAATAGGTATTGAGAAAATTGCCTCCGAATGTCTGGTTGAACTCTTCTTCCTCGGCGCCTGAAGCAAAAACAGATAGTACGATATTGAATTGCAGGTGTGAGTTTTCCGGCACATTTTCCATCACGCCTCTGATGGCCACCTGATCACCTCCCATTACGAAGGTTTTGCCTACAACATTAACCTCACCAAATAAACGCATAGCCACATCGCGTGTCACTACTGCATCTAGTGGGCCGTCCACCACTTTTGTGCGGTCTCCAAAAAGTAGCTCGTAATCAAACATTTCAAAGAAATTGCTATCCACGCCAACCACTCTTTCCACCATCACATTCTTGTCGTCGAGCTCCACGAGTTGACTACCATACCTCCGGAATCGTGTATAGCTTTCTATTTCCGGGAATTGATCTGTCATTGTCGGACCCATTCCAGGCATTGAGAGTGCCACTTTTTGAGTGTTTGTTCCGGGGAAACTCTGAATCTCGCACAGCCTGTAAATATTTTTCTCATTGAAAGCGTCGAAAGATTTTTCATCCTTCACAAAGAGAAAAATGACCATACAAGCCGCCATTCCGATGGACAGGCTGAAAATATTGATAGATGAGAAACTCTTGTATTTAAGGAGATTCCTGATCGATGATTTGAGGTAATTCTTTAACATAGATGTATTGATTAGTCCGTTTTTGAGTTCAAAATTTCTGATGATGCCCGGCCGAAAAAGCATGAGTACATCAAGCATGTATTTGAGTTTTGCCTTGAATCGATTCTCACTTGCTCGCTCAGCGAATAGCTCAGACAAGTCTCCCTCCACATCCTCAACCAATTGTGGATTGCAAAACCACTTTAAAAAGCGCCTGGGTAATTTTGGTGGCAATATTTGAGTGTTTTCACTCATCCAAATTTGAAATCAAAAGCCACTGAAGGAATCGAATCCCAGAGCTGTTTTCTTGTCTCCATTACTTGTTCGAGCACTTTTTTACCCAGTGGGGTCACTTTGAAGAAGCGTTTTCTTTTTCCTCCGCGTACGGCAGTAGCTTCACCGAATTCAGAATCGAGATAGCCTTTTTTCTCCAGCCGGTTTAGCGCTGTTCGCATAGCACCAACGCTGACTTTTCGTTCCAAGCGATTTTCTATTTCTTCTTTGATGGATATGCCATATGCGTTTTCATACAAGACAGCTACAGTGAGCATGACCACTTCCTCAAATTCCCCTATCGAATACTTATTCATAGATTTTATATTTAAATCCTAAAGGTAGCCTAAATATTAAAGTCTTAATTGTAATCTTAATACTCTGATAAAGAATAAAGGTTACAATAAGGATGAAATCTGGTCTAGGATTCTTTTGATTTCAGTCGGTGCTGAATCTTTTCACTTTTCAGCTCCCTAAGTGCATCTGCGGCAATCCAGCGAGCGGCCTTCGTGCCTTGTAGCTTGATTCGCCCGGCTACTTCTATCGCCTGTTTATTGAGCGTGAGGTTTTTCTTGCCAATTTGTCGGAGTGCCCAATTCACAGCCTTTTTCACAAAGTTTCTTTCGTCCCACGATTCTCGTTCGATGATGGGAAAGAACTGAGCAAACTTTTCATTTGGTGCTTTTTTATGGTGTAGGGTAATCCCAACGATGAGTGCGAAAGCCATACGTTTCTCATATTCTTCTTCCCGATGACTCCACTCTTCTACCTTGGCTAATGCATAGGGAGTTTTTGGCAATAGCTTCATGCCGATACCATCTACAAGGTCCCATGAATAGCATTCTCGCGTCCATTTTTCAGCTATCTCCTCTGTAAAAATCTTAGGTTCGGCCATCAGAATAGCTAAGTGCTTGCATTCGTGGATGGGTTGATCCCACAGTTTATTGGCCAACGATTGGTCTTTGCCAAGCTCTTTCGCATAAGGCTTCAGGATGGCATTCTTTATCCCCAGTGCTTTAGGCGCACCTTTAATCCCGAAGTATTCCATTTTAGAGATATACTCGGGATCTGACATTTCATGCAAATCTTTTAAAATGTGGTCCAGGCTTTTCATAGCGAGAAATATTGATCATCCATTTTCTGAAGGATCAATTTAATTTCATCGGCCTTGTGATAGTCTCCGAGCTTTTCGAATGAGACGATGAGGTTGCGAAGCGCTCTTAAAATGATGTCAAGATTTGAGCAGGGATTGTAAAAAATACCTTGTTTTTCGAGCTGTAAACTCTCCAGGTAATTGTCTATGTCATCTCTGGTGAAGACCAGTCCTCTGTTGAAAACATTGATATAAAATGATTCTTCACCTACCTGATAGGTCAGGATAAATAGATTGGGAAGGTTCACCCCATAAACTGGAAGGTCCATTTTTTTGGCCAGCAACAGATACACTGAACATAAGGAAATTGGATTTCCCTTTTTCGTTTCCAAAACCGAGTTAATCATGGAATTGGCAGGTGAGTGAAAGTTTTTTGTGTTTGCTCTGAATTTAAACTTGTTGAAAAAGACTTCATTGAAAACCTTTACCCGATCGTAGGGAGTCATTTCATCCTCCATGTGACGCCACAGTTCATGATATAGCTGATCAATCTCTTGCTGGAGTTCATCGATTTCTAAATCCGGATAAAGGTATGTAGCGACTATCCAAAGTCCTTCGAGCAGATCGTCAGATTCTCGCTCTTTCCATTCAAGAAACCGTTCCTTTAAAAGCTCAAATTGGAGCTCATGCACGAGATCTTCAATTTTTCCTTGAATGATTGGGTTAAATGTGCTTTCCCATTCTTGCTCCAGCAATGGAATTACACTGGTTCCGATGGACATGATTTTTTCCTCAACATGAGAAACTACCTCATGATCTTCATCGTCCAGAAGGACAACAAGGGCTTTTATTTCAGATTCTTTGAGCAAGGAATAAAGTTATCAAGTTTGAATGACACCTACGTTCATACGCTCCTCAATAGGGGCATGATTCGCCATTTCTATCCCTTTTGAAATGACACTTCGGGTTTCTTTTGGATCGATGATGCCATCTACCCAAAGTCGCGAGGCGGCATAGTAAGGACTTAATTTTTCTCTATATGAATCTTCAATTTTCTTAAGTTGAGCTTTCTTCTCTTCTTCTGTGAGCTCCTTGCCTTTCGCTTTTGCTGAGGCAATCTCAATCTGAAGAAGTGTTTTGGCTGCAGAACCTCCACTCATTACTGCTATTTCTGCTGTCGGCCAGGCATAAATCAAACGCGGATCATAGGCTTTGCCACACATCGCATAGTTGCCTGCGCCATATGAGCTACCCATTACGATACTGAATTTTGGCACTACAGAATTTGAAACCGCATTTACCATCTTCGCACCGTCCTTGATTATACCTCCATGCTCGGATCGAGAGCCAACCATAAATCCATTTACATCATGCAGAAAAACCAATGGGATCTTACGCTGATTGCAGTTCATAATGAATCGCGCAGCTTTGTCGGCTGAGTCGGAATAAATCACTCCGCCCATCTGCATCTCTCCTTTTTTGGTTTTCACCACCTTGCGCTGGTTGGCTACAATGCCTACACTCCAGCCATCAATTCTGCCATATCCGCAAACAATCGACTTACCATATAACTCTTTATATTGATCAAATTCGGAATCATCTACCAAGCACTTGATGACCTCCTCCATATCGTATTGAATTCCGCGATTTTCCGGAAATTCTCCATAGATATCCGTAAGCTTCTTTTTTGGCGCTTTGCTTTTGGCACGGTTAAAGCCGGCAGTTTCAGGCTCTCCTACTTTGTCAAAAATCTTCTTTATCGCATCTAAGGCTGCCTTATCATCCTCAAACTTATTGTCTGTAACGCCTGAAATCTCACAGTGGGTCGTTGCACCTCCTAGTGTCTCATTGTCAATATCCTCACCAACTGCAGATTTTACAAGGTAACTACCTGCCAGAAAAACTGATCCGGTTCCATCAACAATTAAGGCTTCATCGGCCATGATTGGGAGGTAGGCACCTCCTGCTACACAGCTACCCATAATCGCTGCGATCTGAATGATGCCTTTAGAAGACATTACCGCATTGTTTCTGAACTGGCGTCCAAAATGTTCTTTATCTGGAAAAATCTCGTCCTGCATTGGGAGAAAAACGCCTGCACTGTCGACCAGATAGATGATTGGGAGATTATTTTCTATCGAGATTTCCTGTGCTCTTAAATTTTTCTTAGCGGTCATGGGAAACCAGGCGCCCGCTTTTACAGTCGCGTCGTTGGCTACTACCATACATTGCCTGCCAGATACTTTTCCTATTCCAGTTACCACCCCGGCGGAAGGGCAACCCCCTACTTCCAGGTACATTCCATCCGCAGCAAATGCGCCAACCTCTAAAAACTCCTTTGGGTCATCTAATAGGTATTCTATGCGCTCTCTAGCCGTGAGTTTACCTTTCTTGTGATGCGAGGCTATTTTCTTTTCGCCTCCACCAAGTTTTACATTTTTAAGACGCTCGTTTAGCTTGTATACCAGCTGCTTGTTGGCATCTTCATTTTTATTGAATTGAATATTCATCGATTTTTTTTCGCTACTTACCTTCCTGAGAAATTCCTTTGAGCTTCTTATTTTTTCTACCAAGCGGACCCATAAAATCTTTTGGGTAATTGTTGAAATGAATGATGAGCTCATCCATATCTACAAGAAGCTTATTCAAATTGTTGTAGATCGAATCATTGTTGAGAAGCTTGCCAACTGTTCCCTCCTCTGATTGTACAGCCAGTAAGAGTTGATTGACATGCTCCAGAGATTCGTTTACTTTTTCGAGAGTGGCAGCCACAGGTACCTCATTCAGTGAATCCATGAGCATTTTGGAACTCGAAATCAAACCTTCAAGCTGATCACTTCTGTCTTTGACACTATTTATTAGTGAGTCCGTAGAATTTAAAACTCGTTCTACTTCGAGGCTATTTACTTTGTGAGTAATAGAGCCAATAGCATACTTTAACGTATCCACTGTTCCTCTAATATCCGTCCTGTTTAGCTCGTCCAGCAATTCGTTCAGCTTGGTTATAGTCGTATTCAAGTTATCCGCTACCGGCTCAAATTGGGAGAGCATATCACCATCCATGTCTGAAGCCAACGTGTCTCCTGGCTGGGCCAAATCCTGTGCTTTTCCTACATTCAGTACGATTGCCTTTCCTCCAAAAAGTCCGTCATTAGCCAAAGTTGCCGAAGCATCTTTACCGATCATTAAGCCTTCATCAATATCAAATGAAACGACGATATATCCTTTTTCCTGAACAAGCTTAAACCCACTCACTCTTCCGACCGGCAGACCGTTGAAATAAACGGGGTTTGATACATTCAAACCTGAAACATTGGTGTATGTGGCATAAAACCTGTTAGATGGAGAAAATAGATCAGATCCTCGCAGAAAATTGAATCCATAGTACAATAAGGCACCGGAAATAATGGTAATTAAACCTATCTTAAATTCTTTTGACACTGTTACTAATTTTTAATTCTGGGCATCAAATGCTTCCTTGTATTCTTTAATGGCACGGTAAATTCCTGAGGCAATATAAGACTGAACTTCAGGGTTATTTAATTCCTTCTCTTCGACCGGATTGGAAAGGTAGCCAATTTCCACTAACACACTCGGCATAGCTGTGCTCCACATGACGTATAAGCTCGATTGTTTTACTCCGTAGCTCCTTCTTCCTGCCCTGTTTTTTAGCTGATCATCTATCAAACTGGCAAGCATCAGGCTGTTGTCCTGATATGCAGATTGTGTGAGGTTGTAAAGGATGTATGATTCTTCAGATTGTGGATCAAAATCATAATTCTTTTGATAGTCTTCTTCGAGGAGGATTACCGAATTTTCTCTTTGGGCAACCTCTAGCGCTCGATCGGTATTTTGAGCTCCCATAACATAAACTTCTGATCCTTTGATCTTCTGCTTCCTCGTAAGCGAAGTTGTTTTTGGTAAGGAGTTTGCATGGATCGAAACAAACAAGTCAGCACTATGATTATTGGCCATTTCAGATCTTTTTTCAAGTTCTATGAACGTATCATCTTTACGGGTGTAGACAATTTCGATATCAGAAATGTATTTATTGACATACTCCCCAACTTTAAGAGCGACTTGAAGGGCAACATCCTTTTCTTTGGTGTAAGAGCCGAGCGTACCTGGGTCTTTTCCTCCGTGACCCGCGTCTATGACAATCTTAGTCACCGCAAAGTTCTTTTTACCAACCGGGTGAAATGATGCTAAAACTAAAAATAATGTCAATCCGATGGGTAGAACTAGATTTCTCACTCCCTTTATTGTCTAAAATGAAATACTTTTACGCAAAATTTAGAAAAATTGGCCATGGCAGTTATTTTCCTTTGCTTTTTATTGCAAATAATCTGCCAATTGTGTCAATAATTAAACATCTCAAAGATAGTTTGGTCATTGTTCATTTTCAAAAAAGCGAGTTGGATTGAGGTGTCTCATAGTACTTTTCTGTTTGATTTTTTCTTTCTGGGCCCAGTCACAGGAAGCAGACTCTGTCTATACGCAGGCTGAGGAGGATATTTCAATAGGTGACAGTCTCGCCACAGTGCTTCCATCAGATACTACAAAAACTGATACTACCAATACTCAGCAAAAGCCTACTAATCAAAGTGACATACAAACCACTATCAATTACAATGCGAAAGATTCACTCTTCTTCAATGTAAAAAGCAGAGAGCTCTTCCTTTACGGAGATACGCACATAGATTATGGACGAGTAGCTCTTGATGCGGAACGAACAGATGTAGACTGGACTAAACGAACGCTCAAGGCAAAATATGTAACTGACTCTACCGGTAGAAAAATCGGAAAACCAGTTTTCACAGAAGGTCCAGATACTTATGTCACAGATGACATTGTCTATAACTTCAAAACAGAGCGAGCATTAATTAAAGGGGTAATAACCGAAAAGCAGGGTGGATTCATGCATGGAGAGGACGTGAAGAAAAACGCCGATGACGAGCTATTCATTAGAGGTGCAGCTTATACCACGTGCAATCTGGAAGATCCACATTTCTCAATTCAATCATCCAAATTGAAGGTTATACCAAATAATAAGGTTGTCTCCGGTCCATTTAATATGAGGTTTAGAGATGTGCCAACACCTATATTTTTTCCTTTTGGTATGTTTCCACAGCCAAACGAAAAATCTTCAGGTATTATCGTTCCCTCATACGGTGAAGAGCAGCGCAGGGGGTTTTTTCTACGAAATGGAGGATATTACTTTGCAATAAGTGACTATGTAGACCTGCGACTAACAGGTGATATTTATTCAAAAGGTGGTAGTGGTGTAAATGCAGTATCCAACTACTTTAAGCGCTATTCCTTTAGAGGAACCTTCAATTTTTCTTACGCAAATTCGGTAACTGACGATATTGAAAATCCAATCGAAACCAATGATTATAGTGTGAGATGGAATCACACACCCGAATCTAAAGGCAATTCATCTTTCTCTGCCTCAGTAAACGCTGCAACACGGACGTATACTCAAAATAATAATCTGGTTGTACAGGATTTTGATCGTAGTATTAATTCTCAACTTGCCTCTAGCATCAGCTATCGAAAGACCTTCGCCGGTACTCCTTTCAATATGTCTAGTAACCTGAGACATAGCCAAAACTTACAGTCTGGTATCGTAAACCTCACTTTACCTGACCTGACTGTAAACATGAATCGAATCTATCCATTCAAAAATGTTGTGAAAACCAGCAAATCCCCACTTTCAAAGCTCAATTTCAGTCACAATCTGGTGGCCAAGAATGAACTCTCAAATGATCGGGTAAGAAATTTCAATTTCAATGTAGTGAATAGAAGTAGCAGATCAGATTCTGTAATCACTTTCAATAGCTCAAATTTTGATGAAATCTTTAGGCGTTCACAGTTTGGATTTAAGCACGCTGTTCCAATATCTACTTCAATGAGTGTGCTGAAATATTTCACGTTAAACCCAACATTTAACTATCAGGAACTTTGGTATACCAAAGAGCTTCAATATGAATACATTCCTGAAGAAAATGGTGTGCAAGTAGATACTGTAAGTGGATTCAGCAGAGCAGGAAGTTGGTCAACTGGTGCCTCTTTAAACACCCGAATGTACGGAACGGTCTTCTTCAACAAGGGTAAAATTCAGGCTATTCGACATGTGATGACACCTAGTGTTTCATTTAGCTACAGTCCGGACTTCTCGGATACCAAATATGGTGTATACAGTGAAATCCAAATAGACTCATTGGGCAACACACAGCGTGTGAGTAAATATGAAGGTTTCGCCTATGGATCACCACCGGGAGGGGAAAGTAAAACGATAGGATTCTCGCTTTCCAATAATATTGAGATGAAAGTGGCAAGCAAAAAAGACACTGTGAATGGCTTCACAAAAGTAAAATTATTTGATAACCTCGGTATAAGTTCAGGGTATAACCTCGCCGCAGATTCATTCAAATTGAGTAACATCAATCTCAATGCAAGAACCAGTTTTTTTGACGGTAAAATCAGCCTGAACGTTACAGGAACTCTTGATCCTTATGAATACTTGCTTCTATCGGAAAGTACAAATTCACGTGGAGAGCGAGTTGTAAGCCAACGCAGGCTAGATAGATTTACATGGAGTAATGGGAACGGCCTGGGTCGTCTGTCCAGCCTAAATACAGCCATAGGCATAAATCTTTCCCCTAGCGGATCATCCAACCGTAACAACACCAATTCACCTGGAAATAATAACGATTTTGGAAATACTGGACTCGAAGCACCAGACGAACAAGTCGGTTTTGATGGTTACTCAGATCTAGAACGAGATCAAATAAATCACATTCAAAATAATCCAGAGTTGTATGTGGACTTCAAAGTTCCATGGTCCTTACGAATGCAATACTCTATCAATAGAACAAAGAGAGGATTCGAGGAAGCCGCAATTCGTCAAAGTTTCCAATTTAGCGGCACGCTAGGTCTCACTGATAAAACTCAAATTACTTTCAACTCAGGATATGACTTTGAAGCGAAAGATTTCACAACGACACGAGTTGGTGTTGCACGCGATCTTCATTGCTGGACTATGAACTTTGATTGGGTGCCGTTTGGCAGGTTTCAATCGTACTTTCTTTCCATCCGTGTCAAGTCCTCAATACTTCAGGATTTAAAGCTAGAAAAGCGCCGAAGCTTTTTTGACTTCTTTAATTAGAAGTATTTATCAAAAATTGTAAAATAGACTTAAAAACTAGTGTAACCCTCAAATCCCTTATGGTTTGAGGGCTTTTTTTTTACAATTATTTAGACTTTTTCAAAGCTACTCTTACAGGTTTAAAATCATTTTTTAACAAACAAATCATGCTTATGAAAAAGTTTTTCTTTTCATTGATTTTGTGTCTCTTGGCGATGGCTCAAATCCATGCCCAGAGGACGGTATCCGGTAAAGTCACCGACGATGAAGGTGAAGGTTTACCCGGAGTGAATGTGGTGATAAAAGGCACCACTACAGGAGTTACGACAGATATTGATGGCAACTATCGGTTACAAGTCAATGATGCTGATGTTCTCACTTTCAGCTATGTGGGTTTTGAATCCCAGGAAATAGCTGCTGGCACCAGGACCACCATTGATGTTACCCTAGGCGGTATTACTGAACTACAAGAAGTAGTAGTGACTGGTTATGGTGTTCAGGACAAGAGAGATCTATCCGGATCTGTCGCCTCTCTCAAGAAGGAGCAGATTGAAAATGTTCCATCCTTATCAATTGACAGAGTTTTACAAGGGAAGACAGCAGGTGTACAGGTAACTGGAACATCGGGTATCCCAGGTGGAGCTGTAAATGTCCGAATTCGAGGAGACGGTAGTATCAATGCTGGTAGTCAACCGCTCTATATAGTAGACGGGGTAATGATCTCTGCAGGTACGAATGATGCTCAGCTTGTTTCAACTACTAATGGCTTAGCTGCTCTTAATCCAAATGACATTGAATCTATTGATGTACTTAAGGATGCAGCTGCTTCTGCAATTTACGGAGCTCAAGCTGCCAATGGCGTTGTAATTATTACCACTAAAAGAGGGAAAGAGGGAAAAGCACAGTTTGAATTGAATGTTTCTACGGGAGTTATGGAAGACCTGAAAAGGTTTGATGTAATGACCGGTCCTGAATGGGTGGGATTCCACAGACAAGCATACGTTAACACGTTCGGAGAAGGTTCTCCTCAGCTTGCAGCTTTCCAAACACAATGGGGCGAAGCAAGCGATGCAATGAACACTGATTGGCAAGATCTTGCATTCAGGAGAGGTAATTTCAAAAACTATGAGCTGTCTGCAAGGGGTGGCAATGAAAATACCACATTCTTCGTGTCAGGCGCATATAATAAGACTGAAGCGCATGTGATTCGTACTAATTTCGAAAGATTCACATTGCGTACAAATATTGACACCAAGCTGACTGATAAAATCAAAGCAGGTGCAAATATTTCACTTTCAAATGTGGTTCAGAATCAGCCTTCAGAGGGTGGTTTCTTTGTGAGTCCAGTCTTCTCAGGACCTGCTGGTGTGCCAGCTGAGTCTCCGTTTAACCCAGATGGAACTTACAATGACAACTTGGTTTCTGCTAATGGTTCAAACTTTGTTAGATGGAATGACCTAAGTATTAATAATGCTGTAACAAACACTGTTGTAGCAAGATTATACGTGGAATATGAGCCAATCGACAACTTGATTGTGAGATCTTCTGGTAGTGTAGAAAACAGAGCTGGCCGAGAAATCGATTACTGGCACCCGAACACTAACGATGGTAGAGCATTTGGCGGATTGAATCAGAGTACACATGTAACTGACCAGTCACTTCAGACAAACCATACTATTTCTTATAATAGAGATATTGATAAGCACTCAATTTCAGGTTTGATAGGTATCGATTATCGATACGATCGCCAGACACTATTATATGCTGCAGGATCTGGATTTTCGAATGGTCTACTTTCCACTATAGCTAATGCTGCTACTCCACTAGGAGTAAATGGAACAGATACTGAATGGAAACTTGCCGGTATGTTCACTCGATTGGGGTATATCTATGATGACAAATACATTGCATCATTTACCATAAGAAGAGATGGATCTTCACGGTTTGGTGGAGGTAACGTATTTGGTGTTTTTCCAGCTGCATCAGTAGCATGGAGACTTTCATCAGAGTCATTTATGGACAATGTGAGTATTGTCAATGACTTAAAAATACGAGCGAGTTATGGTGAAACAGGAAACCACTTGATTGGAAACTTTGCTTCCTTAGGCTTGGTTGGCCCTGGCTCTTCATATCAGGGAGGTTCTTCACTGGTTCCTACCAACATTGCTAACCCATTATTGCAATGGGAAACGAATGTGTTCACAAACTTTGGTTTGGATTTCGGAATTCTTGATGGAAGATTCAGGGGGTCAATTGATTACTACATCAGAGACACCAATGATCTACTGTTGAACTCTCCAATCCCAAGAACCAATGGATTTAACACCATTACTAGTAACGTAGGTAAAATCAGAAACAGTGGAATTGAGATTGAATTGAACTCAACGAACATGTCTACAGGGGATTTCACATGGACAACCAATTTCAATATTTCATTTCAAGATAGTGAAGTGTTAGAGCTTGCTGATTCTGATACACTTGTAATTGCAAATTCAGGCCAGACTTACATTGTAGGTCAGGAAATGAATGCATTCTATTTACAAGGTTGGGCTGGTGTAAATCCTGCAGATGGTCGTCCAATGTGGTATGATGAGAATGGTGAAATCACTTATCAAAATGCCTCAGGTAACACTCGAAATGTAGTAGGATCGGCACTTCCAGATTACTTCGGAGGTATCACAAACAGCTTCTCATACAAAGGATTTGAGCTAAGCATATTGTTCCAATTCCAAGTGGGCAACCTTGTGAGAAATACACAGAGAGCGTACATGTTGGACGCTGGTAACTCTGGTGGATCCAGAGGTCTCTTAAGGGAAAACTTCAACTCTTGGGAGCAGCCGGGCGATCTAGTACCTAATGTAATCCCACTGGTTGGAGCTCAGGCATATGCGAATGGAGCTGGAGATGCCAATGGTACAAATAACACCCGATTCCTTGAAAGAGGTGATTATCTGAGACTGAAAGAAGTACTTTTTGGCTATAGCCTACCAAGTGATTTAGTTTCTAAAATTGGATTAAACAGAGTTCGAATCTATGCTACTGGTGTAAACCTTTGGACTATGACTGAATTCCAAGGGTATGATCCTGAGGTTACAGGTACAGGGTTTGGGGTAGTTCCTCAGGCGAGGACTTACACTTTTGGAGCACAAATTGGTTTTTAATCTAAATACTAATTGAAATGAAAAAATATAAAATAATCTTAGTTGCTTTAGTAGCGTCAATTAGTTTTTCCTCTTGCGAGGACTGGCTAGATGTGCAACCAGAGCAAAGCATATCAGAAGAACTTGCTTTTTCTACACCTGAAACAGCAAGTGCAGTAATGTTAGGCGGGTACACAGGAATGTTTGCACAAGCCTATTATGGTCGCGATATGATTATCGCACCAGAATTGTTGGCAGATAATGCCAAAATTTCGCTTAACAATAGCGGTAGATTACTCGGAGAAAGCACAAATGATGAAAGGTCTCACATTGGAGATCAGGCATTTTGGACCGCTTGCTACGATGTGATCAATAGGGTAAATCTTATGCTTGCAAATATTGAAAGCACGCCAGGTTTATCGCAGGGACAAATTGATCAGTTTAGAGGAGAGTCATATTTTCTTCGAGGCTTGGTATATTTCGATCTTGCGAGAGTTTATGGAAGGAATCCAAATTTCTTAATAAACAATTTTGACTTAGGCGCTCCAATTCTGCTGACTCCATTCGATGGTTTGGATGAGGATGCATTCCCTGCAAGAGCTACTATAAACGAGGTTTACAATCAGTCAAAAGCTGATTTAACTCAGGCAATTGCTTTGTTAGGAAATTCGGGTCAGCCCTTTAGAGGAAGCCAAGTCGCAGCCAAAGCTTTGCTTTCGAGAGTACATCTGTACCTACAGGAATGGCAAGATGCTGCTGACTTAGCTACTGAGGCTATCAACGAGTCTGGTTTGACATTGACGCCACAGGCTAATTATTTCGACATATTCACAAATGATTCTGAAGCATTATTTAGCCTTAGAATTACCATAAATGAGTCTTTAGGAAACAACAACTCGATTGCAGTTTTGTATGTCCTTAGCCCGGATGGTTCTGGATACGGAGATGCCATTGTTCGTCAAAATTTACTAGATGCATTTGAAGCCGGTGATGTAAGGAGAGATTCCATTCAAACAACACTTAGGAATGGACAACTTGTAGAAAACACATTGAAGTTCAATAGCTACGGTGGTTCCATCGGCGAGGATAACATTCCTATCATTCGACTTTCGGAAGTTTACTTGAACAGAGCTGAAGCACTGGCAGAGCTAGGAGGAGGTAATGAAGCAGCTGCTCTTGCTGACCTAAATGCGATCAGAAACCGCGCTGGATTACCAAATGCGACAAGTTCTGGAGCAGCCCTGATCCAGGATATTCTCGACGAAAGAAGAATTGAGTTGGCATTTGAAGGCCATAGATTCTTTGATTTGAAAAGACGTGGACTTGATATCACCAAAGGAAATCCTGTGGATGATTGTGTGGTGTGTACTATTCCATATTCAGATTATAGAGTAGTAGCAGCTATCCAACAAGCAGAGCTGGATGTGAATCCTAATTTGGTGAACAATCCTGGATATGGTGACAACTAAAATTTAGAAAAATGAAAAAATTATTAACAATATTTTCAATCGCCCTCTTGGTTTTTTCTTGTGAAGAATTTTCCGATGGCATATATAGTGGTCCAGATCAAGTCGCTTTTGCAAGAACAACTGCAACAGGCCTTTATTTGGAAGAAGCAGCGACTGGGGACAATGATCTAGATTCACTCGAGGTGCAATTAATCGGACCTCAGAGATCAACAGCAACTGATGTTAACTTTGAACTAGATGCAACTGCCAATCAAGCAATAGAAGGTGTTCACATTGACTTTGTTACCACGGGAGGTACGCTTACCATCCCTGCTAACGCAAGTAGTGGATACATCTACTTCAATGTATTGTCAGACAACTTTAGCATAAGTGATAACATTAACTTGGTAGTTAATCTCACGTCAACTGATATTAAAGTGGCTGGTAATTTTGCACAAACAACTAAGAGTCTCGCAATTACGTGTGAGTCAAACTTAGCTGGTGACTACAGTGCAGTTTCTTCCGGTTCGTCAACAGACGGATGCGTAGCAGGAAATGGCAATACTGTCATTACAAATCTGGCTTACTCTACGGTTACTATCACTGAGGGATCAGGTGTTGGTGTTTATACAATATCGAACAGCTTTGCTGGATTGTACGATGCTTGGTATGTGCCTTGCTACGGATATTCTGCAGGTGAGTCAAACCCACTTACAGATGTATGTGGAGATCTAAGTGGATCATGGTTGGACATTTATGCACCAAATAATCCATTTGCAATGACAGGATCTGTAGATGGAAGTGGGGTAATAACTCTAAGTTGGACAAACGCCTTCGGAGATCAAGGCACAACAGTCCTAACTCCAATTCCTTGATTTATATCAAACTAAAGTTTATAGGGAGCATCTCGGTGCTCCCTATTTTGTTTGTCATTTAAAATTTTCATCATGAAAGTTCTATTCTCCCTGATTGCAATAGCAATCACACTCATTAGTTATTCGCAAGAATTTCATCCAGAGATAATCTGCTATGCTTCGTCTAAAGTAGAAAACACAAGAGTTGGGGTATTAAACAGGCACAGACATGCAACCGCACCTCTGTCAACAACTCAAACAAGCACATTTGAAGTCGAATATGTGGGTTTTACCGATGAGGCCAAGGCTGCCTTCCAGCATGCAGTAGATATTTGGTCAAGTATTCTTAGCAGTGATGTAACAATTCGTATAACTGCCAACTGGGAGTTATTAGGTCCTGGTGTTTTAGGCTCTGCAGGCTCAAATGGCTCTGCTAGAAATTTTGCAGGAGCACCCTTGCAAAATATTGATTATCCCATTGCACTTGCAGAAAAACTAGCAAGAAGAGACTTAAATTCTACATTCGCTCCAGATATCAATGCCAGATTCAGTAGTGGTATTGATTGGTATTACGGCTTAGATGGAAATCCCTCAGCTGGGGAATATGATTTGGTTTCAGTCGTGCTACATGAGATTGGTCATGGATTAGGTATTGCTGGCAGCTTTGGTTCTAATGTTGCTACTCAGATAGCAGATCATAGTCTGTTTACCGGATTCCCAAGAATTTATGATACATACTTATACTCAGGAAATAATTTAATCATTGATCGTAACATATATGATAGTCAATCAGCTATTTATCAAGTTACCACGTCAGGCAATGTTACATTCAACAGTGAAATAGCAAAGGCAAGAAATGGTGCCTTTTTCCCCCCAATTTTTTCTCCAAGCCCTTATAATCCAGGGTCCAGCATTTCGCACCTAGACGAATCTACCTATCCTGCAGGCGATCCAAACTCTCTGATGACTCCACAAATAGGACAGGCGGAGGCCATTCATGATCCAGGTGATGTATTGTATGGAATTATGATAGACATGGGATGGGAATATGCTTTCTTCAATCACACAGCAATCGGAGATACCGAAGATGAAGCTTCCAATCTTTCTTTTGTTACGGATATAGACAGTGATATGGGATATAGCAATGTGATGCTTAACTATAGTATAGACGGTGGTAGCCTTATTTCGGTCGCGATGAATGTAACAGGGAATACTGATGAATACAACATCGAAATTGCAAATCCAGGTGCTTCTTCAATATCCTACTTTTTCAGTATAGAGGACGAATACGGGAGATCAATAAATGGTGATGAATTTTCATTTGCTATTGGCCCTGACAACATTTCTCCTATGATAGTACATGAACCAGTTACAACTTTCAGAAAATTTGGAAACGATGTATTCCCGGAGTTTAACATAGCAGTTTCAGACAACATCGGTATAGCGTCTGCCCAAGTTGAATACAGAGTGAATGGTGGTGCTATTGAGACCTTGGATATTGATTCAGAGTCGATCACATTACCCCTTGATATAACTCAACTTGAATTTGGAGATATAGTAGAATACAGAATAAACGCACAAGACAATTCATCGAATTTAAATGTTTCAGTCTTGCCCGAAGTAGGATTCTATGAAATTCTGGTAATCGATATAATTACAGAGAGCTATGAGGTAGATTTTGATTTAGATGGTGGTCGGACATTCGATCCTGACGATATATTTACTGTCGAACAGCCTACTGGCTTTAATTCACTTGGGTATCACTCAGCACATCCTTATGTCGAAGGAACAGATCAGACCGATTACTATCTAAACTTCCTTGGTGATATTGTGCTTGGCCAGCAAACATTAGTTTTAGAATATGAAGACATTGCATTAATTGAACCCGGTTTGGCCGGCAGCCAGTTTGGCACTGGTGCATTTGCCGATTATATCTCATTGGAAGGTTCTGCCGATGGCGGGAATACGTGGATTACATTGAGTGGATATGATGCTTCATATACAAGCACATGGCTTGATAAGTACAACGAAAATATAGTAAATGGCAATTCGCTTGCTGAAGCAAATTCCTCTCTTTATGAGGCACATGCTTTTAAACTAAATGAATTTTTTCAAGATAATTCAATAGTCAAACTACGATTTCATTTGTTCACAAACAGTGCCAATGTAGGTTGGGGATGGGCGATAAAAAACTTCAGCATTTCTACAGAGGTTCCTTTATCTGTAAAGAAAGATGATCCCATTTTTATTTATCCAAACCCGGTTTCAGAATATTTACATATCAATGGATTCAATAAATCTGATACCTATCAAATTTTAGACGCTAATGGTAAAATCATATTGAAGGGTTTTACAAGTGATCAAATAACAACTCAAACTCTAGATTCTGGTGTATATCACTTGGTCTTAACAACACCAGACGGAGGAAATAAAAAAATGACTTTTATAAAAAAATAATATATGAAATTTCTAGCAGCATTACTTGTTTCATTCTCCTTTTTCAAAACAAGCGCACAAATCTCAAACATTCAAACATTACAAGGTCAGATTATTAAGGAAAATGATATCAGAGGCCTAGCAGAGGGCTCTCCTTATTTGATTGACGAATTTACTGAGGGATATATAACCTACCCGGAGAAGACATTCAAAGGGGTATTCATGAGATACAACTTATACAAAGAATCGTTTGAAATGGAACGCGAAACCGGAGAAATCATTGAGCTAAGAATGGACGGCATCCTAAAACTTGGCTTTGATAGAAAAAGACCTGAAGTATTCGGTGTGGAAATGATTTCAATTGACAATGTCTGGTATCAGGAGCTTATTCCTGATAGGTTTTACAAATTTTCTAAAACAACCATTGTAGAAGATGCACAGCCAGGTTACAACACCGCTGAACGTCGAAAAAGATTTGTGACTCAGACCCAATACTTCATCACAGATTCGAATCTTATTCTAAGTGAGATCAACCTTAAAAAGAAAGAGATACAGCCATTGCTAACAAATCAGGAAAAAACCAATAAGTATATCAAGTCCAATAGGCTGAAATACACCAAAGAAGAGGATGTGATCAAAATCATCGCTTTCGATACTAACTAATTGATTAAACCCCGGGCGGATAGGATTTCATCTATAATTGAATTCAATTTTTCCATTCGGGGTTTATCATTTTCCATAGTAAATACAATCTTCTCACCATCAATCAATACCTCCAACTCTTTACCTCCAGAATCTATCGCACTGACATTTATTGTGTCAGAATTACTCTTAGCAGCAATCTCATTTACAATATTCTGCACTTTTCTAAATTCCTCCCTATTCAATTTGAAACGTTGTAAGCCAACTTCAACATTCTCTATTCCTTCAAAGTTCAGATTTCTTAAGCTGTCAATTTTTACCTTATAAACTGGACAGCTTCCCATGCACGCAAACGATGAATAATTAATTGCATAAGTCGATTGGTTTTTCTGAGAGGCACAGCCATAGACAATCAATAAAAATACAATGATCCAGATCCTTTTCATACTCGTCAAATTAATAAGGTAACAAGTTAGCAACCCTAAGCTCATACTGAGGCAAAGAATTTTTTAGGGCTTGTATTCAAGAAGTACTTAAAATCCTTGATCAAATGTGATTGATCATAATAACCACACAGGTAGGTCAATTCGGTTAAGCTTTGGCTGGGATCTTCCAAATAAGAATTAATGAAACAATTGATCTTTTCAATCTTGCAAAACTCTTTCGGTGTAAGACCCACCTCTCTATTGAAATGCTGCTCCAGCTTGGATTTGCTTACGTTTAGAGCCAGGTAAATATCCTTGACAGAGGTTTTTCCACAAGATGCTCTTATTTGATCCACAGAGTTCAGTATTGTTTCATTGTAATTGTAGAAGTCTATAGAGGTATCTAAAATATCCTCAACCACATCACTTGCTGCATAGGTGTTTTCTCCTTCCCATGCACTCATAAGGTCTCTTTTATGACCTTGACCTAAATCAATAGCAAATATGCCGTTTGAAAGCTCTTTCAGCTCCTTAGCGATCTTATTGGCATAGATAGGATTTATTTTAACTATTAGTAAGTCAGAGTTTTGCTCCATCGATAGCATTGCTCCTCGCCTTCTCGGCATGCAAAAGTACCCTTTGCCCTCTTTGAGAAGTAGTGACCTAACACTTCCCATACATTTAATCGTTATATCAGACCCTAGCGGGATAAAAATCTCAGCCATATTATCAGGCACCAGAATCTTTGATGAATTTTGTCGCATTGATTCTATTCGTAGAATTTTATCTACAATAGCAATCTTTTCAGTTAGTCCTAATTGAGTATACATATTGGTGATAGTCGTTTCAACCAAAACGTATTTAAGGACCCCACTACTTATTGATTTTCAGCTACATATGTTAAGAATCGTGATTCTTTATATAAAGGATCACGATTTTATATATTTTTAAAAAAAAGAGACAGGGTTTTCGCTATTTAGACTGTTTTAGCGCTCGAAATTGAGTTGGAGACATTCCAGTCTCACTTTTAAAGGCATTGTAAAAAGAAACTTTGTTGGAAAATCCACTTTCATCAGCAATCGCTTCTATTGTGTAATGATCAAAATTACCCCCTATAAGTAGTTCCTTAGAATGTTCAATTCTAAAAGAGTTGATGAACTTATTGAAGTTTCCGTTACTGTGCTTGTTAATAGATCGTGATAGTTGCCTTTCATTATACGAAAGCTCACTGGCAAGATCAGATAGCTTAAGACTCTTATTGAGAAAGTATTTCTCGGTGGTAATGAGGTCAATGGTTTTGTTGAATATTTTATTCAATTCCTCCTCATCTTTCTCACTATCATCTTCAAATGATTTTTTAGGTCGATATTTTGTATACCATATAAGCGCAATACCAACTAAGGTTAAACCTATTGCAATCATTATCCAATTCACTTTGAGTGGTAGTAGTTATTATTTAAACAAGCATTAAAGCTAACAACCCTCATTCGTGGGAAAAATCTTCTTTTTTACAGTTAGATGGTTTCAGCCTTTTTTACAATTATCAAAAAGGGCTCAGCTCTATTCTTGTATTCCTCTTCATACTTAACAGAGGGGTTTCAGGTTGTTATCTGGCCCCTCTTTTTTTTATACGGTAAATATTGGGTATAGAATTATTCAAAGAATAATATTTCATAATTCTTAGTTATTTCAATCTTAACAACCTGAAATATTATTTTTTCGTTGAAAAGTGTACATTTGGAATACCATCAGCTATAATCAAAACCCATGGAAAAGAAGAAAAGAGACAATTGGCTCAATTTCAAAAATATAATCCATTATGCGTTTGATGATATGTGGCGAAGCATGTGGCAGTTTCTTCTGAAAAGACAAAACAGGTTTCACAGGCACCATGCCCATCACGACGATTAAATCATTGAACAATTAGAAATAAATAGAAAGTCGGCTTTTTGCCGACTTTTTTTGTTTTAAATAATTTCACCCCACGCAACCATTAGCTTTATAGCTGCATCTACCCCATGAAGGTCAAAACCATGCTGCGAATAAATAAGTCACTAACCGAAGAAGAACTGCTGGAAGGCTGCCGTAAGGGCAAGGCTTCCTCACAGCGTGGCTTGTATGACCGCTTGGCTCCCAAAATGTTGGGAGTGTGCCTCCGATACATAAAGGACCGTGAAGAAGCAGAACATGTGATGATTGGAGGTATCGTAAAGGTTTTTGAAAAAATGGATCAGTTTAAAAGCGAAGGAAGCTTTGAAGGCTGGGTGCGTAGGATCATTGTCAATGATTGCCTGATGTACATTCGAAAGAATAGAAATATGTCATTGCAAACAGACATTGAAAGCGCATCTGATAACCCAAACCTGAGTGTCATGGAAGATGCTCTTGACAAAGAAGATCTTCTTAAACTGATAGGAGAACTACCTGTAGGATACAGGACCGTCTTCAACCTCTATGCAATAGAGGGATATAGTCATGCAGAGATTGCAGAGCAGCTGGATATCAGCGAAAATACCTCTAAATCTCAGCTGAGCAGAGCCAGAAAATGGTTACAAACCCGACTGGCAGAATTGGAAAACGAATTTGAAAATAAGATTACAAATGGATCAACAAAACATTGATCGGTTATTTAGGGAAAAACTAGGTCAGCTGGAAGTTACACCTTCCGCCAAAGGCTGGTCTCAGGTTGAAAAACAAATTCGGCCTAAGAAAACTCCCATTGTCTACTGGGTAGCAGCTTCGGTTTCGCTACTGTTCATCTCATGGATGGTATGGCCAGAAGCTACAGAACCGACATTAACGACGGTGGCCTCCGAGGTTAACTACCCGGTAAATCAAGAATTACCAAGTTTCGAACTGCCCGTGATAAAAACTCAGGAAGAGGACAAAGTCAAAAGTTTACCTCAGCCAGTTCAGAAAACGCAAAATCAGGTTATTCAAGAACCACAGTTTGCTGTGAATGAAACAAAAGATGAAAAGTCAGACATCATAAAAGATGTCGCTCCTGAAATTGAAGAACTGAACGCAAGCCATGCGGTTGCTGAAGTTGAACTGGAAGAGCCGGTAATACTTGAAGAAGTAAAAGACGAAGTAGAGAAACCTACTTTCAGAGCGGTGAAAATAACCTATATCGCATCGGCTGGAAAAAGCACGAAAGAAGATGTACAAAAAAATGATTCCACCGGAGTGTTGAAGAAATTCATCGCTTTTACGGAAAAAATAGACCCGGGAGATATGTTGGCTGACATCAAAACAGCAAAAGACAATCTGCTTAATGGTGGATTGAAAAATAAAAAGGACAGAAGCTCATTATAAAAGACTAAGAACATGAAAACGACAACTAAAAAATATAGAAGGATGAAGTCATTATTAGCCCTTTTGGCAATCATATTGATATTTCCTGCAACTGCCGCAATAACAGATCCGGTGGGAGCAAAACAGGATACTGTAATCATAGAGTTGAATAACAACAGCAAGATTGTAATCATAACCAAGAGCAGGGAAGATCTTGCTTCTCTAGAAAACTATGACATCAATCAGATGGTCAAAGATCTGAATGCTCAGCTTTCGGATAGCGTAGAATACATGGAAATCCAGGATGGAAAGGCCTATGTGAATGAAGATGATGAGGTAGAAATGAAAGACTGGAGAATCAACGACGATGAAGTACGAATAAAACTTGGAGGAGTAGAAGTAGACGTAGATCCAGATGAAATGGAGCGCTGGGACGAAGATGATTGGGAAGATCGAAAAAAAGTTACCTACGAAGCAGAAAGAGTAGATAAAACGACACATCACTTTAATATCGATATAGGCCTTAACAATTGGTTGGAAGATGGGAGTTTTCCTGAAGGTAACTCACCATATTCGATCAAATCATTTGGCTCTTGGTATGTAGGTCTGAATAGTACTAACAGAACCTGGGTTGGAGGTCCACTCTTTTTGGAATGGGGAGTAGGCATCAACTGGTATAACTGGAAGCTAGAAGATCCAGACTACATCATCCAGGAAGGAGCCAACGAAATAGAATTCAATCTTGCCCCTCCAGCACAAAACGGCCAAAAGAGTAAGCTTACTGCATCTTATATCAATGCGACGCTTGTTCCAATGTTTGATTTTTCCAGAGGCAGAAGAAAGATCACCAGTATAGAATCAGGAGGACTTAGAATTAAAAGATACTCTAGAAAAGGATTCCGATTTGGCGTTGGAGCATATGCCGGGTATAGAATTGGCAGCCATACCAAATTCAAATTCAAAGAAGATGGCGATAGAGATAAGGATAAGGAAAGTGACAACTTCTTTCTGGAAAACTTCAGATATGGTCTCAGAGCACAGATTGGATGGAAAGGTGTAGAACTATTTGCTAACTACGACTTGAACGATGTATTCTCATCCAACAGAGGTCCAATAAATGCAGATGGTGAAAATGCCAGCTTGAGTGCCATTAGTTTTGGTATCACGCTCTAAGTAAACATATCATTTAGCATCAGCGAGAGCGTCATCATTTGGTGACGCTTTTTTTATGTCTCCTCATGGAGTGACATTCGTTCTTCTTTTGTCAATCTCATGTCTCTAACGAACTTATCTTCTGATGGTCTCAGAAATGAATATTGTACCAGAACACCAAAATAGGCAACAACAAATAAGAAGGATGGAGCGATCCACATAGCTCCGGCTGCTACCATCCCACCAGCTGCCAAAAGGCCATATTTCATCAAATTACGTTTCTTGAACTCACCCATTTTCTGATTTATAGACATCTGATCCTTCAGACTATACTGCACCTTCTTTCCCTTCCAGGCGTACCAACTGAGGTATCCAACCACCCATAGAAGCTGAGTAAGCAAAATGAATACGAGTCCTTCGATCGTACCTTCTTTGTTTCCCGAATCCCATTCCAAAAAGAGCAACGCAAAAGGAATAAGTGTAATGGCGATAATACCATGATATATCTGATAAATCTGGTGATGATAATCCTTCCAGTTCGCAGCGTTTTGTTCCATGCTGCAAAAGAACCAAAAAAATCCTGAGTGCAACCATTCTAAAAATATTGACGTATATTACTATGATATCATTTTAATATCACTCAAGTAAACTATAAATGAAAACGATTTTATCACTTCTTGCGCTTTTTCTTTCGATCGCTTTGTACAGTCAGTCCTTTACAGAGAAGGAAGTGCAAGTCGACGAACTGCGAGGCACACTAAGCATACCTGACAAAAAAACTAATACAGCTGTCCTTTTAATCTCAGGCTCCGGTCCTACAGATAGAAATGGAAACAGTGCTTTGGGTTTAAATAACAATTCTCTCAAAATGGTAGCTCAAGAGCTGACGGAAGGTGGCTATGCAGTATTGCGCTACGATAAAAGAGGTATTGCGGAAAGCAAGACAGCAGTTGCGGATCCAACAAGCATTCGTTTCAATGATTTTATTGATGATGCCAAAAGCTGGATCGATTTACTTTCAAATGAAGGTTACACAGAAATTGTCATTGCCGGTCATAGTCAGGGCTCACTCGTAGGCATGCTTGCTGCTCAAGACAATGAAAATGTGAAAGGTTTTGTTTCGCTAGCCGGACTGGCCGAAGATGCGGGAAATGCAATTGTTCGCCAGCTAGGCGCACAATCTCCAATGCTGGCTGAAGACGCAAAGATCAACATTGATTCTATAAAAGCCGGGTACACAGTAAACCAATTCAATCCATATCTGATATCGATATTTGGGCCTGCCATTCAGCCATTTTTAAAATCTTACATTGCTTATGCGCCCGCCCAAGAAATAACAAAGCTTGACATACCAGTTCTAATCATTAACGGAACTACAGATCTTCAAATAGACATTGATCAAGCCTATCAATTGAAAGAAGCCTTTCCTGACGGAGAATTACTCATCATCCAGGGAATGAACCATGTACTGAAAGATGCTCCTGCAGATGACCTGGCTGCAAATGCAGCAACCTATAACAATCCCGATTTGCCACTAAGTGAAGGGCTTATTTCCGGAATATTGAAATTCATTGAAAAACTTTAAAATCAACGACTATGCAAGCACAAGAAAAAAATCATACCCCAGCGTCAGGCTACCTGGCTTTATTTGTCAATTTCACATTACTGGGGACGTTTATTACTATGGTATCCACTACGCAGCAACCCATTTGGTTGCTACTACTACTGCCATGGTTGATTATGATGCCGGGTTTCTTTTATGTGAATCCAAACGGTTCACGTGTCCTCGTACTGTTTGGCAAGTACATTGGAACCGTGCGGGAAAATGGTTTTTACTGGGTCAATCCTTTTTATGTAAAGAAGAGAATAAGCTTGCGGGCAAGAAATTTTGACAGTGAGCGAATCAAAGTGAATGACAGCATAGGTAACCCAATCATGATCTCTGTAATTCTTGTATGGCGAGTAAAGGATACGTTCGCGGCAGCTTTTGAAGTAGATGATTATGAAAACTTTGTACGTGTTCAAACAGATGCCGCGGTAAGAAAGCTGGCAGGTAGCTACCCGTACGACAACTTTGATGATGAGCAAGCGGATGTAACCTTACGATCCGGCATCAAAGAAGTAAATGAAGACCTGGAGAAAGAGCTGGATGAACGTTTAGCTATTGCCGGCATAGAGATATTGGAGGCTCGAATCGGATACCTTGCCTATGCACAAGAAATTGCCAGTGCGATGCTCAGAAGGCAGCAAGCGACTGCTATCGTCGCTGCAAGACACAAAATTGTAGAAGGAGCTGTGAGCATGGTCGAAATGGCTTTGGAACAGCTCAAGGAGAAGGAAGTCATTGAGTTGGATGAAGAACGTAAAGCTGCAATGGTCAGTAACCTTATGGTCGTGCTGTGTGCAGATAAAGATGTGGCGCCAGTTGTAAATTCCGGGACACTTAATCATTAGAGCAATGAACAACTACAAATTTCTTAAGCAAAAAACTTTTGAGAAGATTGATAAGTTTGAAAAGCGGCTGAATGAAAGTACAAGTCAGGGCTGGAAAGTTAATTGTATTTCCAGTGATCATGGATCAATAACTGCTTTACTAGAAAGAGAGCGTTAAAAACCAAATACTATGAAAGGGAAACTACTTTTCAAAGAAGAACAAAGTTTTGTCGGTACCTGGATGTGGTATTTAGTGATAGGCATCACCCTTCTATCTGTAGGAGGAACAGCTATAGGCTTAATGTTTACCAAAGATTCAGAAGGTATCATTGGCCTTGTGTTATCAGCGATCGTTACCGGAGGCGTGGTTGTTTTACTCTACACCTCTAAACTTTATGTTTCCATCGATCAGGATCATCTTTACTATCGATATCCTCCTTTTGTAAACAAGGAAAAAAAGCTTGGCAAAGCGGATGTGAAGGAAATCTACATTCGGAAATACAAACCGATTACCGAATATGGTGGTTGGGGCTATCGATTCCGATTTCGATCGGGTAGAGCAATGAATGTAGCCGGGAACCAAGGATTGCAGCTACTGCTAAAAAATGATAAACGATTATTGATTGGAACACAAAAACCAGAAAAGATGAAGCAAGCAGTGAGGCGATTGAAAGAAAACTGGGGACTAGATGGCTAAGAAAAAACCCTTTGCACTACGTCTAAACGAAGACACTATGAAGGCCCTTGAAAAATGGGCAGCGGATGAGTTTCGCTCAACCAACGGTCAGATCGAATGGATCATTCACAAGGCTCTTAAGGAAAATGGAAGATTGAAGAATAAATAAGCCGATCATAGATCGGCTTATTTTCGATTTTTACTGCCCTACAAAGAACATCGCATTTACCATTAGCAGTTTTCCATTCTGCCAGAAAGATCTGAAAAGTGGATTGTCTACGATATGAACAATCTGTCCTCTACCCTTACTCTCAACACCAAAAACAAGCGTTTCCGCCATATCTTCCTTCGCATATTGTCCGGCGAATCCACTCAAAAGATCCTCCTTGCCCACCACGATTCCAACGTTGTTTCCATCAAGATATGCAACGCGTCTTGATCCTGTCTTTAGCGTGTAATACAGATCACCATAGCCAAAAGCTAGCGGGTGCGTCTTATCCATTTTCACCTTGTATATAGCACCCGGTGAGAACCCTTTGATGAATTCTCGTTCTTGATTTTCAAATGCTACCAAACGTGCTTTTTCATCCCGCTCATTCCCTATTTTCTCGGCCTCTTTCTTTTCTGCATCGGTTGCATAGGCAGATAATGAAGAATAATCGGTGTCTTTCAATTTGCTGAGCGCTCCATCGATTGCGATTAGCTTTCCGCCTTCAGAAACCCACTCTATCAATTTTTTCATCTCTCGCTCGCCAAAGCTGCTATACCAGCCACTTTGCATAATTATCACATCATATTCTGAAAGGCTTACACGACCAAAGTAGTCTGTACCTAAAATGGTGATTGGATACTCCAACTCTTGTTCCATGAAATGCCAGGTAGCACCAAACGCAAGTGAGGAAGTCCCATCTCCTCCTAGCAAAGCAATTTTTGGGCGCTTCAGATAACGAACCTCCGAAGAACCAATGTCCGGACCTGCATCCATAAATCCTGTTTGTATAATTGCAAGTGATCGTTGATGAGTTGTAGCAAGTGATGATACCTTCTCTTCAAAGTTTTTAATTCCTTTATTGTCGCGCCTTGAGATAATTAAACTACCACGCTCAATCGATTCCCCTTTGTAAATCATTGGTTTTTGAGTGAATCGAACCTTTATATCTGCTTTAAGCACGGCCGCAAGGAACCGGGCGTCATCCATACTGTTCCACTTACTTACAAAAGCATAAACCTTCTCGGGCGCATTTAGAGGGCTATATTCATCTTCTTTTGAATCATTTACACTAATCATTTGAGTGGACGCATAAGCCTGTACTCCGTACGCATAAGGCACACCCCAAGCCGTAATGTCATAAGTCACTGAATCAACGAGCTTGGTTTTAGGCTCGAATAGAATCTGTGCCAATGTTGCTTTTGGTTGGTCCATATTTACCACAAGATCATTGGCACCAATAGAGAAGCTCGTTTGTTGGCCTGTTTTATAATCATATCCTTTAATTCCTCGTCCGGAAGCACTTCCATATTCTATTCCCTGATTGTCTAGCCAGGATCTCAGCCTAGTGAATTTGTCATCATTTCCATCATACTTCATCACAAAGGTCTTGTATTTCAATGATGGCTTATCGCCAAAAAAACTTTGAAACTGGGTCAGCAATCGATCTGAATTATTTACTGCTATTTCAATCGTTGAAAGACCTGTAGTATAGTGATGCGCTATCCGGTCTTTCAATGTAAGGCTGTCTCCTTCCTGCTTGATGATCCCTAACCCGGCTCTCCCGTGTCCTGCTTGCTCATAGGTCATCCCAATGGATCCATTGTAACTTGGATATGTATCTCCATAGCTCGGATACAATAAATCAAAGAATTGTTTGGTGAAATAAAACCAGTCATTTGCATCAAAATATTTCGCATGATTTCGGCCAATCTCCGTCTGGAAATCTCGCTGAAATTGCGTCAACAATTCATGGTATGGCTGAGCAGCTGGAGCGAAATAGTATGGAGAATTAATTCCCTGTTCGTGAAAATCAACATGTATCTGAGGAAGCCATTTATTATAGACTTTTATTCTACTCTGACTTTCTATTTGGGTCTGCCATGCCCAATCTCTGTTAAGATCAAACAGGTAATGATTCGCTCTTCCTCCCGGCCAAGGTTCATTGTGCTCCAAGGCATTTGGATCAGGATTGTATGGTTGGCTGGCATTTTGCCAATAAAAATTAACGTAACGATCTCTTCCATCGGGATTGATACATGGATCAATAATTATTACAGCTTTATCTAACCATTCACTTTTTTCTGATCCACTTCTGATCAACTCATAGATGGTAGCCATCGAAGCTTCCGTTGATGAAGACTCATTTCCATGGACATTATAGCTTAGCCAGATAATTGGAATATTAGTTGTTGGTGCTCCTTCAATTATTCCTGCACGCTTCAGGTTATCCATTCGGATTCTTTCCAGATTGCTTAAGTTTTCTTTTGAAGAGACGTACGCAAGTAGAAGAGGTCGATCTTCATACGTTTTTCCATATTGCTGAAGGATTACTTTTTCTGATTCCTCTGATACATGCTTGTAGTAATCAACTACTTGATGATGGCGTGAAAATTTCTCCCCCAACTCATAGCCTAAAAATTGCCTCGGACTTTGAATTTGAGCAGATAGTACCGTTGATGCTAATAGGAAAATAGCGAGAAATGTCTTCATTTAGTTTTATCTTTAATAGTCACCAAATTAAATCTATAAACTCAGCCCGCAAACCGAAAAGTGTTGGGCGGTCGTCAGATTTGAGCTAATCAAAGTTTATATTTGAAATGCTGGCTAATTGTAATATGATCAAAATTAACCATCTGTTCTCCACTATTTTAATGGTGACACTATGTCCGCTTTTTGGACAAGAGTCTACTATAGATAGCTTACAGAACGCGCTTGAAATCGCGGAGGTTGATACGACTAAGATTAACATTCTAATTGATCTCGCATACAATACTTATGAGGATCCGGAGCTTCAATTAGACTATGCAAGGCAAGCCTACGAAATTGGTGAAACCACGTCTTCCATTAAGCACAAAAGCCGATCTGAGCTAATCACTGGACTTTTCTACTCAAGTGTAAATCTGGATTCTGCCGTATTACTAATGAAAAGTGGAGCCAGTCGTTATATTGAGAATGACATGATGCGTTTTGCAGCAAATGCCTATTACATCATTGGAATCACTTATGAAGTTGAGAAACAGCTGGATTCAGCAGTTTTGTCCTATGAAAAAGCCTATTCAATGGCCTCAGAAAGCAATGCACATCCTGAGTTTGGTAATTCAGCATATGCCCTTGCAAACATCAAGAATATTAGAGGAAAAAATGTAGAAGCATTAAAGTGGGCGCAAGCCGCTAAGCAAGCTTTTGAAGAAGGTGGATTAACCAAAGAAATAGGTCAGGTATTAAATCAAATTGGGATTATTTATGATCAAAAAGGTCTGTATTCCGAAGCTTTGGATAGCTATCTGGAAGCCAGAGACTTAGCGATCAAATCCGGAGATGTAGATGGAGAAATTCTTGTCGATAATAACCTTGGAGTTATTTATGATAATATGAATAATTCGGAAGTGGCCATGCAGTATTATAGTGACGCGCTGGAGAAAACCAGGATCCATGATTTAAAAGACAGTGAAGCTACGCTTCTCAATAACCTTTCATATATCCACTTGAGAAATGGTGACACTCTTAAATCCGTTAGCCTTCTTCAGCAATCCCTTGCAATCGATCTTTCTGAAATATACCCCTGTTTTGAAAGCTATCCATTAGAAGGAATGGGAGCTATATATATCAATTTGAACAAATTGGATTCTGCCGAATATTATTTAGATCGAGCGCTGAAAAATTCAATGATTTGTGAAGATGTGGCAGTAATTGCCTCAGTTCAGAAGGATTTTGGTCTACTTTATTCCAAACAGAAGAAACCCAAAAACGCGAAAGCAGCACTCGAAGAAGCGCTTCAAATTAGCAGAGAAGCGAACTTGCGCGCTGAAATCCAGGAAATCTTATACGCTTACTATCAATTCCACAAGGAATATGGGAATGGCGTTCAGGCGTTGAAATACCTGGAAGAATATCAAGCCCTTACCGATTCTATCCACAAAGAAAATAATATTGAAAAAGCTACTCAATTGGCAGCTGAATATGAATTCAGAAAGCAAGTGACCACAATGGAGCAAGAGCGATTGGAATCTGAGAGGATATTTACTGAAGAGATAGAAGCAAAATCACGTGAAAACAGACTCGTTCTACTGGCATTGGTTCTATTCATTTTGCTTGCTACCACATTGGCCAGATCCTATTTCCTCATTCAGAAGCAGAATAAAAAACTGAAATGGCTGAATGATGAAAAAAATAAGCTCATGGGCATCGTGGCTCACGATCTTCGCAATCCACTAAACATGATTCTGGGATTAATGAATCTATTTGAGGATGTAGCAAAAAATCACCCCGACAAAAACTTACAGAAATACGTCGAGCTACTTGGAGCCTCATCAGAGCGAATGAGAAATATGATAGATAGAGTGCTGGACATAAGCGCCATTGAAAACATGAAGGTCAATTTGAAGATTGAAAAGACGAATCTGACTTCTCTAACCTACGAATCTATTCACAACTTTGACATCATTGCATCTCAAAAAGAGATCCGCATTATTGATAACATTGACAAATTGAAGGAATGCTTCTCAGAAGTGGATCCAAATTATCTTGTCCAGGTGATAGATAATTTACTGTCCAATGCCATAAAGTTTTCCGATAAAGGAAAGCAAATTGAAGTTTCGCTGGTTTCTGAAAACAACCACCACGAGATCGTGGTGAAAGATCAAGGTCCCGGCATCAGCAAGGAAGAACAGGAAAGTCTATTTCAGGCATATACCACACTCAGCAATAAGCCTACGGCTCAGGAAAGATCCACCGGCCTGGGATTATCTATTGCTTACAAATTTGTTGAAGCAATGGGTGGGAAAATTGAATGTCACAGCCAGCCCGGACAAGGCACTACGTTCAACTTGATCTTTGCTAAGGCAGATAATTAGCCCATCTCTACTTTGACACGATCAGTAAGCGGCTTGCCTACGCAGGTTAGTACATAACCTTCATCTAATTCATCCTGAGAAAGCCCTTCAGCCTCATCAATGCTGATCTTACCTTCTACACACTTACCACGGCAAGCTGTACATAATCCACTTTGGCAGGAATATGGCATATCCAGATCATTGTCCAGTGCTGTATCAAGAATTGATGCACTACTCTTTACGGTAATAGAATATTCTTCACCGTCTAATAGAATAGTCACTTCGCTTTCAGACACCGCTTTTTTGTCAATGATCTCCGCAGGTGATGTCTTTCCGGCTTCAAAACTTTCCATTCGAATAGCCTCTTTATCTATACCAAATTGATCTAAGCCAGTCGAAACCACATCCATCATAGGCTGAGGTCCACAGATATAAAATTCAGCCTTTGAATCCGCGGAAAGCTGGGTGCAAATTTCGCCAATCATGTCAGGAGTTGGTCTCCCGCTGTAGTCGGCTTCTCCGTCTTCTAATATGTGAATGGCCTTAAAGCGTTGAGGATATTTAGCTTCCAACTCAGCGATCAGCTCATTGAAGATGACAAACTCCTTCGTACGATTACCATATATTAATGTGGTAGTACTTTTTGGCTCCTTGAGAAGTACAGATCTTATTATTGACATCAATGGTGTAATTCCGCTACCACCACCAAAGAAGATTGCATTCCTTTTATTGGAATCGTTGTACTCAGTAGTAAACATACCCATGGGCTCCATAATCTCAAGCTGGTCTCCAGCCTTGGCATGATCATTTAGATCATTTGACATGGCACCACCATCAACTCTTTTAACTGTAACAGCCGGATTTTCATCTTCAAAAGGAGTGGTACACAGTGAATAGGCTCTTCGAATCTTCTTGCCATTCACTTCCTTGATAATAGTTATGAACTGCCCTGGTTCGTAATCAAATGACTCAGGTTTTTCAAAAACAAGGTTTACCGCATCCTTCGCGACGTTTACTACTTCTTTTATGGTAAGTACCTGATACCTGTCGTCTGTCTTTTTCTTGTTTTTCTTGAATAATGAAAATGCCATATTGTCAATTTTAAGGGCGCAAAGATAATTCTCCTGATGAGGTCAGGCAAGTAAACATGATGAGGTATTTTTGTGTTCCTTTTTATCGAATTTAATTTCATGAAATGAGCATAATCATCGAAACGCCAATCCTGGTGGACACCTAATCATGCGAATTCCATGTGAGCCGATGGAAACTAACTATATACACATGAATTTCAATCCACTTGAAGGCATCTCGCCAATCGACGGAAGATACAGATCTAAAGTATCTCAACTTGCTGATTACTTTTCTGAAAAAGCGCTTATCCAATACCGTGTAAAGGTAGAAGTATTGTATTTCATTGCCCTGCACGAAAGTGGCATCCCTCAGTTAGTGGATTATGATCCGAAGCACAATCAAGACCTGATAAATATCTATGAATCTTTTTCACTTGAAGATGCTCAAGCGATAAAGGAAATTGAAAAGACAACCAATCATGATGTAAAAGCTGTTGAATATTTTCTGAAAGAAAAATTCGATAAGCTTGGATTACAAGACTTTAAGGAATTTATCCACTTCGGTCTTACTTCGCAGGATATAAATAATACTTCCATTCCTCTATCATTAAAAGATGCGATGGAGCATTCGTTTCTTCCCAAATTAGAGGCAATGATCATTGCTTTAGAAACTAAAGCATCTCTATGGGATAATATTCCAATGTTAGCCAAGACGCATGGTCAACCAGCCTCTCCAACCAAGCTAGGAAAAGAGATCATGGTTTTTGTCGTGAGATTAAAAGAGCAACTAGCACTACTTAAGCAAGTTCCTTTTGCAGCCAAATTCGGTGGAGCCACTGGAAACTTTAACGCACACAATGTCGCATATCCAAATCAGGATTGGCATGCCTTCGGCGATAAATTTGTTTCTGATAAATTAGGCCTCAAAAGAAGTTATCCAACCACTCAGATAGAGCATTACGACCATCTAGCAGCCCTATTTGATGCTTTAAAACGGATCAATACAATATTGATTGACTTCAGCCGAGATGTTTGGCAATACATCTCAATGAACTACTTCACTCAGACCATTGCTAAAAATGAAGTTGGATCCTCAGCTATGCCACACAAGGTTAATCCGATTGATTTTGAAAATGCAGAAGGAAATCTGGGAATAGCCAATGCACTGTTCGAGCATTTAAGCGCCAAGCTTCCAATTTCTCGATTGCAGCGTGATTTAACAGATTCAACAGTTCTTAGGAATATTGGTGTTCCAATCGCACACACGTTCATCTCGTTGCTTTCTTTAGAGAAGGGAATGTCAAAAATCAATGCCAATGAATCGGCAATCCGAGCTGACCTGGAGGACAACTGGGCGGTGGTAGCTGAAGCTATTCAAACCATTTTACGCCGCGAAGGATATCCTAAACCTTATGAAGCACTGAAAGCGCTTACAAGAACAAATGAAGCTATTACAGAAGCTTCCATACAAACGTTCATTTCCAGACTTGACGTCTCCGACTCGATCAAAGAAGAGTTGATGACGATAACGCCATTCACCTATACGGGTAGATAAGATTGTTAGGTAACTCCGGCGAGTAAGTAAAGGACCGCCATACGTATAGCTACACCATTCTCGACTTGCTGTAGTATGATTGAGTGATCTGAATCAGCTACATCGCTCGTTATTTCTACACCTCTGTTGATTGGACCAGGGTGCATAATGGTTATTTCTTTTTTCAGCGAATCTAGCAGTTGCCTATTTACACCAAAGTACTTGGAATACTCTCGAAGAGATGGGAAATATTTCATCTGTTGCCTTTCCAGCTGAATTCGAAGGATATTAGCCACATCGCACCATTCGAGTGCTTTGCTAATATCTGTTTCTACCTTCACTCCTAACTCTGCAATATGCTTTGGCAGCAAAGTGGCTGGGCCACACACCATTACTTCTGCGCCAAGTGTCTGAAGTGCAAATATGTTGGACAGTGCGACTCGAGAATGTAAAATATCTCCAACGATTACTACTTTTTTGCCTTCAACATGACCCAAGGTTTCTTGGATTGAAAATGCGTCCAAAAGTGCTTGTGTTGGATGTTCGTGAGTACCATCACCAGCATTGATGATATTGGCATCAATATGTTTTGCTAAAAAATGAGGAGCTCCCGGACTAGAATGTCGCATCACAACCATATCTACTTTCATTGCGAGGATGTTGTTGACTGTGTCCAGCAAAGTTTCTCCTTTCTTCAGCGAACTGCCGGAGGCAGAGAAATTAATCACATCTGCAGAAAGTCTCTTTTCAGCTAATTCGAACGACAATTTCGTTCGAGTAGAATTTTCAAAGAAGACATTGGCCACTGTCACATCTCTTAGTGAAGGGACCTTTTTGATGGGCCTGTTAATTACTTCTTTGAAGTTAGTGGCTGTTTGAAAAATGAGTTCTATGTCCTCTCTGTCGAGGTTCTTTATACCTAAGAGATGTTTGGTCTTGAGTTGACTCATTCTTCCTTCGTAATTAACCAAATGTGATCTTCTTTTTGTTTTTCATCCAACTCAACCAGAACCCTTTGTGATTGAATGGTATTTACTTTTCTTCCAACATAGTTTGCTTCCACAGGAATATGCCTACTATATAAGCGATCTATCAATACCAGCAATTCAACCTTAGCTGGTCTGCCAAATGTATTCATGGCATCCAAGGCTGCCCTAACTGTACGACCCGTAAAAAGCACATCATCCACAAGTATGACACTTTTGTTTTCAATGAGGAATGGAATCTTAGTTTGGCTAGGTGTAATTGGCTCGTCCCGTCTTCGGAAATCATCGCGATGAAAGGTGGTATCCAAATATCCCAGATGGATGTCTTTTTTGATGAGGTTCTCAAGTTCCTCTTTTATTCGCTCTGCGAGGTATATTCCACGAGGCTGCATGCCAATAATGACAGACTGTGAAAAATCCCCATGAACTTCAATGAGTTGCTGACACAATCTGCTGATTGTGACCTTAAGGAGTGGGCTATCGAAAAGCAGGCGCTTTTGCATGAGTTATTATTCCCACAAAAGTAATATGTAACTCTTAATTTGGCTGCCTATCCAGATCGTATTGAATCTTATTGATGTAAAAAACTTTTCGAGTGGTCTTTCCAAGGATAGCAGTTGGGTTTTTAATGAACTGCTCACCATAGGCAAAAAGTGTCTCATCATACCATCGCTTTAAACCTTCGACACTCGGGTCACGGGATTTTAATTGATCGGTTTCGAAAGAAAGCTTTACAGGGTTAAATGTACGTCCTTCGATGATTTCGTTGCCTTGTACCACTTTGGAACGAATTTCATTTTCTTCCAGATACATCAATATTACTTTTTCTCCTGATGCGCTAACCACAACATTTTCCTCCAAGGAGAATGTCTGAATATCTTCAATCTTGAAAGTCTGATCCCAGATAATGTTGCAATTCTGATCAAACGCAACTACCACAGCATGTGTGTATTTATAGCCGAGAAAGTATGGGTTTGAACCTAGAGAAGGTGACGACCATCTATTTCCATACGCTCCTCCACCGCCAGTGGACGAGTAATTGTATCGTGGATAATATGCTTCGGCGATCATGATGTATTCACCATCTCGCTCAAGAATTTTATGCACCAATAAGCGGTAATTGAATTTTTTTACCTTTCCTCTGGATCGTTTACGCTCGATGCGATTCATGATCCGTTCCTCTCGTTTGGGTTTAAGGTGCCCAAAGAAATTATTTAAATCGGCAAATGGGTAGAACTTGTTGAACTGTTGCTGCCCATTGATAAATTTACTGAGATAGAAGCCTTGGCTATATTGATTCGATTTTTTTGAATGTGTACCTGCTAAATATTGAAGCCCACCCGCAAAGGTTGTGCTAGCCGCATCAAGCAAACTCCTTCTTTCACCAGGGTCAATTTGGTTGTCCTGAATGATATCTCCTTTGTCTGTAAAAGTGCGTACCCTTACCGTGTACTTTTTATTTCTCATTTTCTCAGAAAGAATAACGGTGAAGAGTTTAGAACGCTCGTCTACAACCAAGTCCAGGATATTATTCTTATTGTCATAAAATCCGGGTACCACACGCGGAATGCGGTCATTGATATTATATGTTATTACAACCGGTCTGAAATTAGCATAGCCAGCGATGAGTAGAGTCTCGCCTACAGATTCAAAATGCGTAATTTGGATAGGGAAAACCGTAGTGATCTCATACGCGATGTACTCCTGGTTTTCTGCAACAAACTGATAAACGACGAGATCTTCTGACCTGAATCTGCTTTTGCTAAAGAGTAAATAAAATCGTCCGTCAAAGTATTCGTAACCTAATAATCCGCCATCATTAGAGATGACAAGGCTTTGTGACCATTCAACCTTCAATTCAGTATCAACAAGATGTATCTTCCAAATTTGTCCGCCCCGAGTAGTTTCTCCTGTCTCTTCTGCTATTAAAATACCATCTGTATTTCCCGGAACCACATGAAACTCCGACTCCTCACTGTTTTTTTCAAACTCAATTCGATTTGGCTGTAAGATTACAGCGCTGGTATCTCTGTCCTTTTTCCGCTGAGAAAATGTGAATAATGGGAGTAGAATGAGTACAAGTAAGATCTTCTTCATATGTAATAAACACTTACGCTAATATTTTCCCTATCGTTCGCTCATTTCTAAAATAATATCAAATTCTTCCTTCCTGACTCCTTGCACAGATAGACGAGAATACTTCACAAGTTGCATCTCAGTTAATCGTTCGTCAGCTTTTACTTCAGCCAGGGTGACTGGTCGTTTAAGCTTTCTAACAGGGACAACATCCATGACATACCAGCGATGATCATCTGTCGTTGGATCCTGATAATATTCTTTTACAACTTCTGCGATTCCAACCACCGATTTTTCATTTACGCTGTGATAAAAAAGGCATAAATCTCCAACCTTCATTTGCTTAATATTATTTCGCGCTTTGAAGTTTCTAACCCCGTCCCAATGGTCTCTTTCTAATTTCACCAAGTCATCCCAGGAATAGGTATTTGGCTCGCTCTTTATTAACCAATAATTCATCTTTTAGACTTATTTAATCCAAATATTAAATCGTAGCAGTAACTTAATATAGTCGCTTTCAAAACAATTATCGTTTTAGGCATTTTTACCTATATGAAGATACTAATAATTAATACAGTATCCCGCGAGAAGGCTCTATTTGCCACTCCGGTTATCCGTCTTCTCAAAACAGCACTTGATGCGGAGGTGCATCTTCTTGTTAAAAAAGAAAATGGTGAGCTATTCGAAGGAAATCCCTATTTAAACACACTTCATTTTGATAATGTGTCGATTCAAGGCCTAAGGGGAACGCTAAAAAAAGAAGCATTGGATTGGATCATTGATCTCCAAAATGATTTGACCTCTACATTTTTGCGCTTTAAACTTTCAAAAAACTTTCTGGCTATTGACAGGCATTCATTCCTTCATTGGCTTTATGTGAAAACTAAGATCAACAGACTTCCGAAGGTCCACTTGGTTGATCAATATATAGAAATACTGGAGCCACTGGGGATTACTGGCGATAACCTAGGGTTAGACTTCTTTATTCAGGAAAAAGATGAAGTTGAAAACGAATGGTTGCCAGCTACACATCAAAACGGGTATGCGGCGATTGCGCTCAGCGCATCTCATCATACGAAAAAGCTTCCGGTAAACCGATTAATAGAACTCTGCGATCGGATCAACAAGCCCGTCGTGTTGGTAGGAGAAGCTGATGATCAAAATGTGGCCGATGAAGTGATGAAGTTTTTCAAACAAGGAACTGCGGAAGAAGAGGAAGAGATTGAGGAATTGAACAAGAAGACTATCATTTTCAATGCATGTGGGAAGTTTAGCTTCAATCAGTCCGTTTCACTGATAAAAAACGCTAGTTGGGTGTTTACCTACGACAATGTAATGATGCATATCGCATCTGCTTTTAAGAAATCGATCTTTACTATATGGGGAAGTACTACGCCTCATTTTGGAACATATGCGTATCGTACGCAGTTTACTGTTTTTGAAAACAACAAGTTGAATTGTAGGCCTTGTTCGAAATCTGGATTTAACAATTGCCCCAAAGGGCATTTTAAATGTATGAATGATGTGAGTTTCGACTTCTATTTACCAGACTGATGAAAACACTTTACTTAATTAGGCATGCTAAATCCTCATGGGCATTTGATTTAAATGACCATGATAGGCCTCTTGGCAAACGTGGTAGAAAAGATGTAATAAAAATGGGCCAGCACCTAAAAGAAAATCAGCCCAGACCTGAAGTTTTAATTTCAAGCACAGCCAGTCGCGCATTTTATACTGCGCTCCATATTTGTGATAAGATGGATATTGATGAAGGCCAGATAAGACTCGATCGGGCATTATATCACGCGGGTGCCTCTGAAATTTTGAGTGTCATTAAAAAAGCACCTAATTGTGAAAAATTAGCTCTATTCGGCCATAATCCTGGATTTACGAGTGCAGCCAATGCGCTTGCCAAGCTTAACTTTGATAATGTCCCTACCTGCGGAATAGTAGGAATTAATTTTGATGTGAAATATTGGAAGGATGTTGAGTTTGGTAGCGGAATGCTAGCATTTTTCTACTTCCCGAAAGAGATTTAGTAATTTAAAGAGGACTTTGTCGGCTTTAAAACTGAAACTCTTATGGCTAATACCCAAAAATCTCAAAAAGCAAGTTTCGTAGGAATGACTCTTGCAGTCACAGAAATGAAACAAATGGTAGAATTCTACACGTGCCTCTTCGATGTTGAGTTTGATGAAGTAGAGATGTTTGGCGCAAAGCTTTACAAATGCAATTTTGAAAATCTGCAGATTCTTTTTTGTCCTGCTTCATTGGCTCAAAACACTGCAATACAAAATAGGCATCAATTGGACTTTGAGGTATCTAGCTTAGACTCTCTAATAGATCAATTAATGACGCTTGGAGGTGAAACTATGGGTGAAAAGCAAAGAGAAGGATCTTTTATCCAAGTAGGAATGAAAGATCCTGACAATAACTCAATCGTTCTCAAGCAACACCTTGAAAATTAAAGTATATACCTACTCAAATCTTTGTCCTTCACCAATCCAGCCAGTTTCTCTTCCACGGTTTTCTTGTCAATAACTATTTGAGCATTAGGACCTATCGTATCCGGGATGTCAAATAATATTTCGTTTAGCAATTTGCTCATTACCGTGTGTAGTCTCCTGGCACCAATATTTTCTACTTCCTCATTGATCTGAAACGCCATTTCAGCGATTTCCTCAAGCGCCTCATCCTGGAAGGATAAATTCACTTCTTCAGACGCTACTAACGCCTCATATTGCTTGGTTAGAGCATTTTTAGGCTCTGTGAGAATTCTAAGAAAATCAGCTTTGGTCAGGTTGTCTAATTCAACACGGATTGGGAAACGACCTTGAAGCTCCGGAATCAAGTCAGAGGGCTTGCTAAAGTGGAAAGCACCAGCTGCCACAAACAGCACATGATCTGTATTAATAATGCCGTATTTAGTATTTACTGCACTTCCTTCTACTATCGGTAATAAATCTCGCTGAACGCCTTCTCTGCTGACGTCTGGTCCTTTACCTCCATCTCCCCCTTTGGCAATCTTATCCATTTCATCAATAAAAATAATACCGGTGTTTTCAGCTTTGAATATTGCCTCATCTTTCACCTCATCCATATCAATCATCTTTGAGGCTTCTTCTTCAAGGAGAATTTTTCGAGCTTCAGCAATAGTCACCTTTCGTTTCTTCTTCTTCTTGGGCATCATATTCCCAATCATCTCCTGAATGTTAATCATCGAGGCTTCATCCATACCTCCACCGATCATCCCCACATTGCCGGAAGGGTTGGATGTTACATCAATCTCGATTTTACGTTCATCCAATTCTCCATTCTGTATTTTTTCACGAAACCGTGCTCGGGTTTGCTCATTAAGCTCAACTTCATTTTCAGGTTCATCGCTACCTATCTTTGTCGCATACGCATTTGGTGTCCCTTTCAGTGGCGGAATTAACGCATCTAAAATAATGCCTTCGACCACTTCAGCAGCCTTCTCTTTCACCTCTTCCTTCTTGGCAATCTTTACCATATTTACCGCTTGCTCCACCAGGTCTCTCACCATACTTTCCACATCTCGACCTACATACCCTACTTCTGTAAACTTTGAAGCCTCCACCTTAGTAAAGGGTGCATCAGCGATTTTAGCCAGCCTTCTTGCTATTTCTGTTTTTCCAACACCAGTCGAACCGATCAATAAGATATTGTTAGGAACAATCTCTCCTTGAATCTCCTCCTTCACATTCATCCTTCTCCATCGGTTTCTAAGTGCTATGGCCACATTTCGCTTCGCATCCTTTTGTCCGATAATGTATTTGTCTAGCTCTGCAACTATCTGCTTTGGTGTCAAATCGTTTTTTATACCGTTCATAAAATCTTCTTAAAATCGTTTAAATCTGTACGCATACTTATAAAGCTACTTCCGCCTGCTGCGTGATAGGTTGCTCTGGAAAACCTTAACTCAATCCGCTTTATTCTAACCATCATACCATACGAGAATCCTGCTCCTCCTCCAATTTCGGAAAGTCGCAATTCTTGCTTTCTCTTATGATTGTATCCAACAAGTAACTGAAAATTTTTACTCAACAAAACTTCAGCACCAAGATTAATTCTTTTCCATACTCTGTCTAACGTCTTATTTGACCTTCCAGTCGCATCATCCTCTTCAACAAAATCATCATCAATAAGGTTGGTGGAAGTCACTGTAAAGCGTAGAGGCATATATTGTGGTTTAAATGTGGTTCCTAACTTGACGTCAAAAGGAACTTTTGGTGAGGAAAATGATGAATATTCTGTAATCCTGGCACCGATATTTTCAAAAACCATAGCTACTGTCCAATGCTTGTTCACTCGAAAAACGCCACCAATGTCCATCAAAAAAGCTGTAGAGCCATAACTTTCAATTGAAGAATGTGCAAGCTTTATATTGGCTCCAAGCGTAAATGGTCCTAATTGATGAGCTTTACCAATCTGGAATGTGTAATCCTGAGCCTGAAAAGTTCCAAGGTTATTTCCACTCTCATCGGTCATTTCGAAGGAGCCAAAGTTTACATAAGTAAGCCCTGCTGCAAATGTTCCCATAGAAGCAATGTTGAATGTATACGCTCCCGAATAGACGAATACATCAGCAAAATATGGATTGACTTGAAGGAAAATATTCTTGGCGCCTACAGAGTCAAGGGTTGCTGGATTTTCAAAAAATTGAGAGATGTCACCGTCGGCAAGTGAAATCGTTGAGCCTGCCAAAGCTGCAGCTCTCGGATTGGTTGTCAAATTCAATGATTGATAGCCAAGCTGACCACCTATCTGCGACCAGCTAAGGAGCGGGGCAAAACATGCTATGAAGATAAAAACTCTCAATCTTTCTTTTCTTCTGGAAGAATAAACTCAAGTGGATTACTTGATTTTTGCTTTGTTAACGCAATTTCCAAGACTTCAGGTACGTATTCCACGAAATGAATTTTCAGCCCTTTCAAGTACTTCGGATTGATTTCTTCCAGATCCTTTTCATTCCGCTTACACATGATGATTTCTTTGATGCCGGCTCTTCGTGCAGCTAGAATCTTTTCCTTGATACCGCCAACAGGCAATACTTTGCCTCTAAGTGTAATCTCACCAGTCATTGCTAGCTGTTTCTTCACCATTCGTTGAGTAAAAACTGATGCTAATGATGTCAGCATTGTTATTCCGGCTGATGGTCCATCTTTTGGAATTGCTCCTGCTGGCACATGTACGTGCAGGTCATAGTTATCAAATACACGATGGTCGATACTTAGCATCTCCGAATGGGATCTCAAATAGGATAAAGCTGCCACCGCAGATTCTTTCATAACGTCTCCCAACTGTCCTGACAAGGTCAATTTTCCTTTCCCTCGGCTTAAAGACGATTCTATAAAAAGAATATCACCTCCTGATGGTGTCCAAGCTAACCCAGTTACAACTCCAGGTACTGAGTTGTCCTCATAATTGTCCTTGTCAAAAATTTCAGGACCTAAAATTTCGCGAACCCGCTCATCAGTAATTTTTTTATCATATTCCTCCTCCATTGCCACAGATTTGGCAATGGATCGAATGACTGCAGCAATCTTTCGCTCCAAGCTACGCACGCCTGACTCTCTGGTGTAATCGTTCACCAACTTAGTAATCGCTGACTTGTCAAACGAAATGTCCGTAGCTTTAAGACCATGCTCCTTCCTTTGCTTGGGAATAAGGTGCTTCTTGGCTATTTCTACTTTTTCCTCAAGTGTATAGCCGCTCACATCAATTATTTCCATTCGATCTCTGAGCGCAGGCTGAATCGTGTCTAATGAATTTGCAGTCGCTATAAATAGCACCTTGGAAAGGTCGTAATCCACTTCCAGGTAGTTATCCTTAAAAGTAGAATTTTGCTCGGGATCTAACACTTCAAGCAAGGCTGATGATGGGTCGCCTCGAAAGTCAGAACTTACTTTGTCTATCTCGTCCAATATGAACACAGGATTGGAAGACTTAGCTCGATTCAGATTTTGAATGATCTTGCCAGGCATTGCACCAATGTAGGTCTTTCGATGACCTCTAACTTCTGCTTCATCATGCACACCTCCCAAGGACATTCGTACGTACTTCCTGTTTAGTGAATCCGCTATTGACTTACCTAAAGATGTCTTCCCTACACCAGGAGGACCATATAGGCATAAGATTGGTCCTTTCAAATCTTTCTTCAACTTTCTAACCGCCAAATACTCTATGATTCGCTCTTTGACTTTCTCCAAACCAAAATGATCACGATCAAGCACCTTTCGAGCATTTTTTAAGTCAAAGTTGTCAACGGTAACTTCATTCCACGGTAGATCAATTAATAACTCCACATAACTCATTGCAACAGGAAATTCTGCTGCTGCAGGATTCATGCGTAAGATTTTATCCAGTTCTTTATTGAAGTGTTCTTTCACCTCCTCAGGCCAGTCTTTTGACTCACCACCTTTACGCAAAGCTTCAACTTCCTGGTCAGGACCATCTTGCCCTAACTCGTCCTGAAGAATTCTAATCTGCTGGCGAAGAAAATAATCACGCTGTTGTTGATCTATATCGGTGTGTACCTTATCCTGAATTTCTTGCTTCAGTTCCAGCATTTGTAAATCCTTAAGCATGAACTGAAGTAATTTCTCTGCTCGTGCCTTAGGATCATCTATTTCTAAAAGCGATTGTTTATCATCCACCTCTGCATTTACATTCGATGAGAGGAAATGCGTCAGGAAATTAAAGCTGTCGATATTATCAACTGCGATACGGGCTTCTTTTGGAATCTCAGGACTTAGCCCCATTATTTTGGTAGCTGTGTCTTTTAGCGATTGAATGATCGCTTTTTGTTCCTTTTTATTTAGCGTATTTGATTTGTCAGGTACCGTCTTATATTTCACAATATGGTGAGGCTCCTCTTGTACTTGCTCAGAAATCTTGAAACGATTTTGTCCTTGGATAATGATCGTCGTATTGCCATCAGGTAATACGATCATTTTCAGAATTTTAGCAATAGTACCTACTTCATAAAGATCCTTAAACTTAGGTTCCTCAGTCTTTACATTTTTTTGGGCTACCACTCCGATAATTCTATCTCCTCGATAAGCCTTTTTGACTAGCCTAATAGATTTGGTTCTCCCTACAGTAATAGGTAATACCACACCAGGAAATAGAACCGTATTTCGGATCGGAAGAACAGGTAAGTCTTCCGGGAGGTCAGATTCCTCCATGTGACTATCCTCTGGAGAAATGATTTGGATCAGTTCCTCTGAGTCTTCATCTACAAACTCTGGAATAAAATATGATTTCAAATTAGCTTCACTCATAAAATGCCAATGTGTCAGATATAGTATACACGTCTCCGCGGTTTTAGGAAAGGTACATAATAGTCAATCGTTATGCCAAAGTGAAAGCACATGGCAAATAGTGCTAACTTTAAATTAATTTTAACTTTTACTGACGAATCGACAGCATGCGCCAGAATTTTCATCGCCATATTGGACTTTTCTTAGTTCTGATTACCCTTTGTGCCTCTGCACAGAGAGGCAGAAAAGAGGTGCAGTTAATTTCAGACTCGATCCCTAAAGATGTGGTTTTCAACGCATATGAATTCAAGGGCATAAATAAGTATCCCGAATACTTCAACAAACAGAAGCTAGAGCGAATAATAGAACTTGATAAAGCTGAGAAATGGGAGGAACTCTACGTGGCGCTTAAGGACTATGTTGGTCGATTTGGTATTCGTAACTTTTATAAAGACACACGACTTATCTGGAAATTGGCCAAAATGACTGAACTCTTCGGCGATGCAGATGAAGCCAAGACCTTGTATCGGATGGTACTTCGACACCACTATCAAGGCATCAACATCAAAGAAATTGAACTTTACTATGACTCCTTAAACCGCCAAGCCGCAGAACAATTCGTACCTATAGATTATTACTATGAGCTAGTAGAGCATCGGAAGCTAATAGATACTCTTCAACCTCCTAGGGGTGTCCTACTGAATATGGGTATGTTGGTAAATAGCGCAAGTGCAGATTATGGACCTTCGCTGAATATCCACAATGACATTCTTGTTTTCACCTCTAAGCGGAAAAAAGTAGATGAGACAATACGATTTAGAGAAGATGAAGATTTATTTTTCAGCCACAAAGACCCATATGGTACATGGTCCAAAGCGAAACCTATCGATAAGCTTAATTCTCATTACAATGAAGGTTCTCCTTGTTTGAGCGGCGATGGCAAAACGTTGGTATTTTCAAGATGCGACTCTCCGGACTCATATGGTGATTGTGACCTTTTCATTGCAACCCTACAGTCTGATAGCACCTGGACCAGGCCAGAAAATCTGGGTGTGAGCGTAAACAGTCTGGCTTGGGATTCCCATCCTGCCCTTTCTCATTCGGGAGACACCCTATATTTCGCTTCAGATCGCCTTGGTGGTTTTGGACTCTCAGATATTTATTTAACAACCAAAGATGAGAAGGGGCGTTGGTCAGCTGCACTCAATTTAGGTCCTGTAATTAACACACGTCAGAATGATGTAAGCCCATTTTACCATCCGGTGTATGAGGTACTTTACTTTAGCTCACAAGGGCAGTTGTACAACTTTGGCGAGTTTGATATATACAAAGCCTATCATAAAAATGGGTATTGGACCGAGCCTCAAAATATTGGCCCACTCGTCAATGGTCGAGGTAGTGAATTTTACTTCACCATTGATTCTGAGTCTGAATTGCTTTTCTACGCAAGAAGCTCTACTCGCGATTTAAATAAACAAGATATTTATTCATTCCCGCTTCCTATGGAAGCACAACCTGAAGCAACCACATCTGTTACAGGTACACTGACTGACTCACTTACAGGAGTACCGTTTCAAGGTATAGTCTCCATCATCGATTTGGACAAGGGCAACGAGGTAGCGCCTAAATTTCTCAAATCCGATGGTTCCTTTGAATTTGATCTCATCAATGAGAGAAACTACTTACTTATTCTCCAAGGTGACGATTTCTTTCGCATTGAGGAAGTTTTCTATTTGGATGGGCCTATGGAAATCAATACAGTGACTCAACCGCTTGCTTCCAAGATGAAGTTCGAGTCTATTGAATTCGATGTGGGGAAAGCTGAACTTAAAACAGAAATGTACGCGGACCTGAATAAGGTGGTGAACTTTCTATACGATAATGTGGATTTTAAATTGCGAATCTCCGGCCACACGGACTCGATGGGCGACCCAAAAAAGAATCTCCAGCTTTCGAAAGAACGCGCTCAAAACATCCGTGACTACATTGTCATTTTTGCTGGAATAATCAAGGAGCGTGTGCAGGCTGAAGGGTACGGAGATACTCAGCCTATCATCCAAATTGAAACGACGGAAGCAGATCGCAAGCTAAATCGTCGAGTTGAGTTTGAAATTTATAGGGAAGCTCCTCCCATCGAAGAATCAGAGGAAACTAACAATGATTTCTAAAATAAGCTGATGGTGTCATTAATAATGACGAAAGCCATAAGTGACAATAGAATTACCATTCCTACTTTTTGAGAGTTTTCCAAAAATCTGTCTGATGGTCTTCTTCCTGTTACTATCTCCCACGTAAGGAACATGACGTGACCACCATCCAATGCAGGTATTGGCAAGAAATTCATAAATGCAAGCACCATAGACAACAAGCCAACAATTCTCCAGAAATTATTCCAATCCCATGTACCGCCAAAGAAAGTAGCTATTCGAATGGGTCCCGAAAGTGATTTTCTCACATCTACATCACCGGCAAACATTTTCTTGAATCCTTTGATATTAAGCCATACTACTGCAAAAGCGTTATAAGTACCTTCTCCAATAGCTTCTCCAAATGTGAAATCTCTTCGAACGTAATCCAGATCATATTGAGCTACAAAGCCCAATGTGCCGTCAGAATCAACGTTAGCATTCATATCTATAATTTGTCCTTCTCTACTTGCTTGAAGAGTTATTTCTTGTTCGCTTAAGTTATCAAGGGTGGCACTTAATTGATCAAAATATTCAATCTCATTTCCATTGATGGAAACAATTCTATCTCCCGCCTTTAGGCCTGCATCGTCTGCAAAAGAGCCTGGCACCACTGACTGAATAGAAAATGGAATTCTAGGATCGATGACACTTACTCTATTTTTCTTATCAGCGAACTTGTCGATGAAGTCATTGGGCATTTCTACCCTTACCTCTTGACCATCTCTTAGCACAGTATAATAGTTATCTGATCCGAGCAACAAATCTGGACTTAGCAAGTCTGAAAATCTTTCATATTCCTGTCCATTAATAGCCAGGATTCGATCGCCGGTTTTAAAGCCTAATTGCTCACCTAAATCGTAAGCTACTATTCCATGCTTATTCAATTCTTCTTTAGGAATGTATGCTTCACCATTGACCATCGCCAACCCAATGAAAATGATTATTCCGGTAACTACGTTGACAATAATTCCTCCCATCATCACAATGAGTCGCTGCCAGGCTGGTTTAGCTCTAAACTCCCATGGTTCTGGCTCTTCGTTGAGAGATTTGGTATCTAGTGATTCATCAATCATCCCGGAGATTTTTACAAATCCTCCTAATGGAATTGCTCCAATGGAATATTCAGTCTCACCAAACTGCTTTCCCCAAATTTTAGGAGGAAACCCAATTGAATATTTTTCTACTCGCATTCCAAAAGCCTTGGCGGCAATAAGATGCCCCCACTCATGAACTCCTACTAAAATTGACAGCCCTAGAAGAAGCTGTCCTACCATTATTAAAGTCTCCATCTATTTTATCAATTCGAGCGCTTTTGCTCTTGTTTCTTTGTCAGTCTGTATAAAATCTTCTATTTCAGGATTGCGAATATAGCTCACCTTTTTCAGGCAATTCTCAATCACATCCGAAATCTCGAGGAATCCCACTTTATCCTCCAGAAATGCTTGAACAGCTATTTCATTTGCAGCGTTCAACACGCATGGTTGATTTCCTCCTTTCTTTGCAACTTCAAAAGCCAATCCAAGGTTACGAAAAGTTTCAGTGTCGGGCTTTTCAAATGTCAACTGAGGGTAGTCAAGAAAATCAAATCTAGGATAATCGGCCTTTAGTCGCTCCGGGTAAGTCATGGCGAATTGTATGGGCACACGCATGTCCGGAAGTCCCATTTGAGCTTTCATCGAGCCATCTTCAAACTGAGCAATGGAATGGATAATGGATTGTGGATGAACAATTACTTCTATTTGATCTAGGCTTACGCCAAACAACCATTTAGCCTCAATCACTTCAAGTCCTTTATTCATCATGGTTGCAGAATCTATGGTGATTTTTGCTCCCATGTCCCAGTTTGGATGTTTTAGTGCTTGCTCTTTAGTAACAGATTTTAGCAAATCCTTTCCCTTGCCTCTAAAAGGTCCGCCGGAGGCCGTCAAAATAAGTTTCTCCAGTGGGTTGTGAAATTCTCCCACAATGCATTGAAAAATTGCAGAATGTTCCGAATCCACCGGAAGTATGTTTACGCCTTTCTCCTGTGCCAGCTTAGTTATCAATTCTCCAGCTACAACCAGCGTTTCCTTGTTGGCAAGCGCGATCGTTTTGCCAGCCTTAATTGCCCGGATCGTGGGCATCAAGCCAGAATAACCAACCAAGGCAGTTAATACCATATCAATAGATTCCATCTCCACGACAGATGCAAGTGCATTTTCCCCGGCATAAACTTTAATGTTATGTGGATCAAGCGCATCGAAAACTTGCTGATAGAGTGAATCATTAACGATAACTACGCTGTTAGGCTTAAATTCTATTGCCTGGGCTATTAGCAGATCAGCACTATTTTGTGCCGTTAATACTTCTACTTCAAAGCTGTCCGGATGGCGTTTTATCACATCAAGAGCCTGTGTCCCGATTGAACCTGTTGAGCCAAGTATGGCTATATTTCTTTTCTTCATTTAACTCGCTTCTGCCTTCTTTTTAAAAAGAACAGTCGGCAAAGGTAAGAGTTTGCATTTTTTAACAATCAGATGGAATCGTTTTTGAAAGAACTAAGTTTAATTTTCGATATAAAAAACTATCAGATCATGGATAAGATCAAAATCATCGCTATTGCATTAATATCAGGAGCATTTGGGGCGTTTATCTTTTCGCAACTAACCAAACCTGAAGTCAATACTTCCGTCGAATATCCATTGAGGGAATTCCCTCCAACTCAAATAAGCAATGTGTCATATTCAACTGCAATCCCTAACGAAAATTTTGTGGAAGCCTCTGAAAAGAGTACGGGCAGTGTGGTTTTTATTCAAACATTAAGTGAGGTGGATTATCGATCTGGTGGTTGGATGGATTGGTTTTTTGAGCCTCGCTCATCTCAACAAATTGGTAGCGGATCAGGTGTGGTATTTGCAGAGGATGGCTATATCGTTACAAATAATCATGTAATTATGGATGCAGATGAAATTACGGTGATAGCCGGAAAAAGAAGTTATCAGGCAGAGTTGGTTGGTAGAGATCCAAGTTCGGACTTGGCTGTAATCAAAATAAATAGTAATGAACTGCCTTCTATTGCTAAAGGAAATTCTGAGCAGGTGAATGTTGGAGAATGGGTACTTGCGGTAGGTAATCCTTTCAATTTGACCTCTACGGTCACTGCAGGTATTGTTAGCGCTAAGGGTAGAAACATCAATATTCTACGTGATAAATTCCCAATCGAGAGTTTTATTCAGACGGACGCTGCGATTAATCCCGGAAATAGTGGTGGAGCTTTAGTGAATGCAAAAGGGGAATTAATAGGCATTAACACTGCTATTTTATCTAGAACCGGATCCTATGCGGGATATGGATTTGCCATTCCGGTCAATATTGTAAAAAAAGTATTCAATGACCTCATCAACTACGGCGAAGTTCAGAAGGCATTCACAGGTGCAGAATTTATTGAAATTGATAGTGAGTTGGCTGACAGGATGGGTGTGGATGATCTTGACGGTGTGATCGTGGCAGAGGTAAAACCGGATAGTCCAGCGGATAAAGCTGGCCTTCTTAAACGTGATGTAATTAGGAAAATCAACAATATTCAAATCACAAACAAGGCCGTTTTGGAGGAGCTTATAGCTAAGAGCTATCCTGGAGATAAACTGATGGTACTAGCAGAGAGAGAAAAGGAAATGATTAATCGTGAGCTTGTTTTAACCAACCGGGAAGGAACCACAAGCATCATTAAAAGAAATGTTTACTATGCAGAAGACTTAGAAGCTAGCTTTGAAAGTGTTTCCAAAGTCGAACGTGATTTACTGGGTATATCTAGTGGAGTTAAAGTTGTTGACTTCAAAAACAATGGATTTTTTGCTAACCTAGGTATCCCTAAGGGTTTTATCATTACTCAGATTAACAGCAGAGCTATTAATAAACCAGAAGAGCTCGCCAAGGCTCTTGAAAACGCTAGAGGGCGATTTGACGTAATTGGAATAGACAGAAGAGGCAGAAAAGTATACTATCCGTTCAGGCGTTAAGCCGTACGCATTTTTAATTTTTTCTTAAGCTCATCCACGGAGTAACGAAACTTTGCGTCTGTATCCATCATATCATTTACAGATTGTAAAGCATGAATTACTGTGCTGTGATCTCTGCCTCCAAAGTGATATCCGATAGACTTCAAGGAATGGTTTGTGTAGTCTTTTGAGAAGTACATCGCAACCTGACGTGCAATCACAATTTCTTTCTTGCGGGTCTTCGCTTTCAAATCATCTTGACCAACATGGAAGTAGTCAGAGACCGTTTTTTGGATATAGTCGATACCTACCTCCGAATCGATCTCTTTTACAATATTCTTAAGAACCTTCTTGGCAAGTTCTAGATTAACTTCTGCTCTCATCAGTGATGCATGAGCGATTAAAGAAACAATTACGCCTTCCAACTCACGAACATTCGTATCAACAGTGTAAGCTATGTATTCGATTACCTCCTCCGGAATATCAATTCCATCTTCTTGAATCTTTCGCTGAATAATTGCCATTCGAGTCTCAAAAGCCGGTTGCTGCAAGTCAGCAGTTAAACCCCATTTAAATCTGGATACCAATCGTTCTTGCAATCCTTTCAAGTCTTTAGGTGCACAATCACTAGTCATCACAATCTGCTTACCCGATTGATGTAAATGATTGAAAATATGAAAGAAGATTTCTTGAGTTTTCTCTTTATCTCTTAGAAATTGAACATCATCCAAAATCAGAATGTCTACTTCTCTGTAATAAGAGATAAAGCTCTGCACATTATTATTCTTGAGCGAGTCAATAAATTGATTCGTGAACTTCTCAGAAGCAACATATATAATCTTCTTCGAAGGATCTTCCTTTTTGATGTAGTTACCAATTCCTTGTACTAGATGTGTCTTGCCAAGACCAACACCTCCATAAATCATTAATGGATTGAAAGATGTGATTCCAGGTTTTTTGGCTACAGCGTATCCTGCAGAACGGCCAAGTCTATTGCAATCTCCTTCAATAAAATTATCAAATGTGTACGTCGGATTTAAATTATTCTCATTCTTGAGATCATCGATAAATGCAGTATTGATACCCTTACTAACACTTCCATTCCTATCAGTTAGGTTGTTGATTTTCAGGGAAGTGCCTCCATTTTTTTTCTTTTCCTCGTTTTGAACGACAACAGAATATTCCAATCTTGCATCTTCACCCATTTCCTTCGCGATCGCTTCTTTGAGAATATGAACATAATGCTCTTCCAACCACTCGTAGAAAAACTGACTTGGAACTTGAATAGTGAGAACGTTTCCTTCTGTCTTTAAGGGATTTATTGGATCAAACCAAGTACTGAAACTTTGATTAGGAATGCGTTCTTTTATATAATCAAGGCAGTTTTTCCAAATTAATTCATGCATCTCCGATTAGAGTTAGTAGTGGTTTATTTTGGCTTAGGTGACCTATCGATTTCTCGAAAGGGCATCAAATATGTTTCAATTTTTTTTCTTAAAAAAATGGTTTTTCTCCTTGATTTTTTCAAAAAGATTCATAGGTTATGCTAAGCCACTTTTCGAAGAAAAAAACTTTGAAAAATGCAATTTTTCTTAACATGCATTTTCTAGCCTAATTTCGTGAACGCATCATCAATAGAATAACAAATTTTGAAAAAATTAGACCTCAACATTTTTCCTCAAATCGATAAGGATCAATGGCTTCAACTTGCTGAGCTTCAGCTTAAAGGCGCCGACCCTTCCAAAGAGCTAGCCTGGACAAATGATGCAAATATTTCATTAGAAGGTTACTATGACCAAAGTGATATTCATGACTTCAAGTACTTGCTAGATTTTTTTTCGGCAATAGATTCTCATCATTGGAAACTATATGAAACGATTGACTGCACTCAACCAACCCAAGCAAACAAAGCTGCGATAGAGGCTTTAGAGGGTGGTTGCGATGGTGTCATTTTAAACAATCCCAGCTTAGAAGACTACCAGGAATTATTGGCTGAAATCAATGTAGAAATTTGTGATATTAGCGTAATAGGTTCTGGAAATTTGAAGCCAAACCCAAAGTTCACCGGTTTTCATTTGTGTCCAAACGGTTCTTGTATTTCATCTCAAGAAAAAAATAATCCAGTAAATCAATTGGGTGAATTGCTTAGTTCGGAAAAGAGCGGAAAGAGCATATACAGAATCGCACATTCGGATTTCTTTCTCGAAATAGCTGCGGTCAGAGCGCTGAGATTTCTTCTTGATCAAAAGGGATTAGTAGATATTCATATTCATTCGCACATCCCTCTGCATACTTCCGAAGAACATCAATGGTTTCTTAATACAACATCCGGACTCGCAAGTATTTTAGGTGGAAGTCACTCTATCGATTTATCAACTGCGAATGGTGATTCTCGTATTAGCAGAAACACAGGAAATTTAATTCGAGAAGAAAGTGGCATTGAAAAATACACTGATCAATGCGGTGGATCCTATTATATCGAGGCATTGACCAATAAAATCATAAAACAAGTAACTGAAAAGTTGAAATAATGAGTGCAAGCAATTTTATACAGGATGGATTTTCAGCTGGTACTCCACCCTTCTTGAGAGGCCCGTATGCAACCATGTATACATCAAGACCTTGGACCATTAGACAATACGCTGGATTTAGCACTGCGGAAGAGTCAAATGCCTTTTACAGAAGGAATTTAGCAGCCGGTCAAAAAGGCCTTTCAGTCGCATTTGACCTGGCTACACATAGAGGTTATGACAGTGACAACCCAAGAGTAAAAGGAGATGTAGGGAAGGCAGGTGTAGCCATTGACTCTGTTGAGGACATGAAAATTCTCTTCGATCAGATTCCATTAGATAAAATGTCGGTTTCTATGACCATGAATGGAGCGGTTATACCAATAATGGCATTCTACATCGTAGCTGCTGAGGAACAAGGTGTCGGGCCTGAATTACTCACAGGTACCATTCAAAATGATATTCTCAAAGAATTCATGGTACGAAATACCTACATCTATCCTCCGTCACAATCCATGCGGATCATTGCGGATATCTTCAAGTTTGCCTCAGAAAAGATGCCCAAGTTCAACTCAATAAGCATTAGTGGTTACCACATGCATGAGGCTGGCGCAACTGCCGAATTGGAAATGGCTTTTACGCTTGCCGATGGTCTGGAATATGTCAGAACAGGTATAAATGCTGGGATAGATATTGATTCTTTTGCGCCAAGACTTTCCTTTTTCTGGGGAATAGGAATGAATTTCTTCACAGAGATAGCGAAGATGCGAGCAGCACGTGTGCTTTGGGCAAGGATTATAAAGGACTTTAATCCTAAAAATGAAAAATCCATGGCTTTGCGTACGCATAGCCAGACATCAGGATATAGCCTTACGGCACAAGACCCTTATAACAACGTAGCACGAACGACGATAGAAGCTCTGGCAGCCGTTCTAGGTCATACCCAATCATTACATACCAACGCGCTCGATGAAGCGATAGCACTCCCAACTGATTTTTCGGCGAAAATTGCCAGAAATACACAACTCTATCTTCAGAAAGAGACCAATGTTACTAAGGTTGTTGATCCAATGGGCGGCTCCAGACATGTCGAAAAACTCACCAATGATTTGATCAACAGAAGTTGGGAAATCATTCAAGAGGTGGAGGCGATGGGCGGAATGTCGAAAGCAATAGAGGAAGGGTATCCCAAAATGAAAATAGAAGAGGCCGCTGCGCAAAAACAAGCTCGAATTGATTCTGGAGTGGAATCGATTATTGGAGTCAACAAGTTTGTAACGGATGCCAAGACAGAAATTGAACTTCTTGAAGTTGATAATAATCAGGTGAGGTTAAAACAGATTGAGCGAATCAATCAAATCAAATCAAATCGCAACGAAGAACAAGTTCAGCAGGCACTTAAAAATCTTGAAAATGGGGCTAATTCAAATGGCAACTTGCTTGAACTAGCCATTGCTGCTGCGCGGGATCGAGCTACATTAGGTGAGATCTCACTTGCGATGGAAAAAGTTTTTGGTAGATTTCAAGCTACAAACAGAACGATATCAGGTGTGTATTCTTCAGCAATAAAAAATAATGAGGATTTTAAAAATGCGTTAAGCTTGTCAGACAAGTTTGAAGAATTAGACGGAAGGAGACCTAGGATATTAATTGCCAAGATGGGTCAGGACGGTCACGACAGGGGAGCAAAAGTGATCGCTACCTCTTTTGCAGATTTGGGATTTGATGTTGACATAGGTCCATTATTTCAAACACCTGAAGAAGTAGCTAAACAAGCTATAGAAAATGACGTACACATTGTGGGAGCATCTTCGCTTGCGGGAGGACATAAGACACTAATTCCAGAACTTATTGAGGAATTAAGAAAATTAGGTAGAGGAGATATCCTGGTTGTTGCCGGAGGCATAATACCCGAAAATGACCATGAGGAGCTCTTTTCAAAAGGAGTCACTGATATTTTTGGTCCGGGAACAATTATTTCAAAAGCAGCTATAAAAATTCTTAACACTCTGATGGCCTGATAGTTCAGGCAATTTGATAACTTTATTCATCTGAAAATCCAATTCAATATGAAAAACTTCCAATCCGCCATGGTTGTAATTCTGATGCTATGCGTCGGTCTTGCCAATGCTCAATATCAGAAAACGATAGAAAAAGCAGATGAAAAATATGAGTCAGGGGATTACTCTTCTGCACGAAATCAAATCGCCGGGCTTAAGAAAAAAGCAACCAAGAGCCTGGGATACAACAATCCCTACAATGCAATAGCGCTCGTTAAGGAAGCCAAGATAAATGTGGGACTGGGAGAGTTAGTGGATGTGATGAAGCCACTGGAGGAAGCTATTGCCATGAGCGAAGAAGTAAATGGCACTCAAAGTGCGGAACATGCATTTATTCTCATGGAGGCTTCTGAGGTATTGATTGCGTACGGAAACTTCCTGCTAGCAAGTCAATATATAGAGAAGGCAACCGAAGCATTTCAAGCATCCGGATCGCTAATTGAGGATATTAAATCTTCTTTAGATGTTCAGCGTGCTCAAGTTCTAGCGGGCAAGGGATTCTACAGTGGCGCTATCAAGTTGGTTGATGAACAAACAGATTATTATCTAGGTCGTGCGCTTTCATCTGAAGGAGATAAGGATGAGCAGGAAGATCGCAAAGAGGAGTTTGCTAAAATGATGATTGTAAAAGCCAACTCTTTACGAAATATGGGAGATTACCAATCTGCGGATTCAGCATTTATTACTAACCTCAATTGGGTTGACGACAATATGAAGAAAACACATTTATTGTGGGCGGCTAATGCTTACTTAAATGCCAAACTGCTAGAGGAGAATGGACTCGCTGTAGAAGCTCAAGCCAAATTATACGAAGATGCATATATCCAGGCCATCAGAAAGTACGATTTATCACACAACACAGTGATGACCATGCAGGCAAGTCTCATGAGGGCATTATACAGAAATGGACAAACTGCACGCTTCAAAATAGTTAACGCAGATTTTAAGAAGTCTCTGAAAGAGTTTAAAAAGACCAGTATTTTCAACCTTGCTGAAGATAAGATGGATCTGACCTTTGATCTGGATGACCAAAACATCAAAAAGATTGAAGATAAGATCAACAAAATGCTGAGTGATCCCTCAATTCCAAAGTACCACAGTGAGCGTATCGAATTACTCGAACTAGCTAAAATGGTAGCTCTATATGCAGGCAGACATAAGAATACAGAAGCCTATGATACAGAAATCCTAAAAATCAAGGAATTTTTACTAGGTCCCGAGTCCCCTGAGTATCATTTAACAAAAGTAAAACTGGCTAATTATTATGTGGATTTTACGGATAAGTTTGCTGAGGCAAAACAAATCTATGACGAGAGTTTTCATTCTATTGTAGAGCCAGAGATCACCAAAGGTCACATCGATTATCTGGACATCATGAACCATCTGGCTAAGTTTTATGAAGAAACAGATAACTACTCCCAAGCATCCGTGATTCTTGATGATGCATTGCTTGCAGCCCGCGTAAAATACGATAATGAGGACATTGAATACGGCAAGGAATTAGAGAAAATCGCCGGTCTTCAAATCAACATTGGAGAGTACGAAAAGGCAACCACAAATTTGGAAGAAGCCATCCGGATTATGGAGGCAGTAAAATCTGACGAGTCTAAAAGCTACCTAGCATCTGCTTTTATCACCAAAGCAAAGCTCCTTTCTATCAAGGGAGAATATGATGATGCAGAAGATCATATTTATGATTCTGAAGATCTACGAGAACAAGGAGCATTGATCATTGATGTGACCGGGTTAAGCTATCAAGATGACCTTGGAGGCCTTTTCACAAATATTGGTCGGTATTCAGACGCTACCGATCTTTTAACAGAATCATTGAAAGAAAAAACAAATCAATTTGGGAATAGTAGCAGGCACCTTAATTGGACTTTGGTGCTGAATGCACGACTCAATTTGATCAAAGGAGATTATACTCAAGCAGAACAGCAAGCTAGAAGAGCCAACACAATAGCTATAAGCACATTCGGAGAAAACTCATCAAAAGTTGTTCCCTCGCTGCTTCAGCTTGCGGATGTTTACACAACCATTGGTGATTATGATAAAGCGGAATCCTTGCTTAAAAATGCAATTCGTATCCAGAAAGAGAAATTTGGACCTGATCATGTTGATGTAGGAAAGTCTACCTCTAACTTAGCCCTGGTCTATTTCTACCAAGATAAGCCACTAACTCAAATTCAATCTCTCTTTCAAGAAGCAGAGAAAATCATCGGTAAAAAGTTAGGATCAAATAACCCCACTTACGCAGTAATTCTAAAAAACATGGCCATTGCTAACATTGCTGCCGGGAACTATTCTCTTGCTTTTACCTATTTGAATCAGGCTGAAAGTATTTGGAAGAATAAAATTGGTAAGCGAAACAATATCAATGCGGCCACTGCACTGGTTTTAAAAGGAGACATCTTTTACAAACAGAAGAATTATCCCGAAGCAGAGGAGTATTATGAAGATGCACAAAGGCAGTATCAGCGAGTATTTAGTAACACACACCCTGAGTATGTGAAAGTACAGTCCAAGCTGAGCAAAACGTACTTCATGCAGGCCCGCTATAAAGATTCGCAAGACGAAATGGAAGGGGTTTTAGCAAACTACAAGAACTTTATAAAAGAGTACTTCCCTGCGCTAAGTGAACGTGAGAAAGCAAAATTCTGGAATACAATCAAAGGCGACTATGAATTTTACAATACACTTATTGTATCTCGAAATAGAAGTGCTAAGTATATAGGTGAGCTGTACAACAATGCGCTCTTAACAAAAGCACTTCTTCTTAACTCCTCAATAAAGGTGCGTCAACGAATCATGAGTAGTAATGATCAGGAGTTGATTGATATGTACACCAAGTGGGTTGAAGACAAGGAACTTTTAACTGCCGCTCTATCCATGAGCATTCAGGATCTTCAGGAAGGTGGCATTAACATGGAAGAGCTCTCGACCAATGTCGAATTGCTGGAGAAAAATATCAGTTTGAAATCAGAACTATTCTCGCAAAGCGCAGATAGCAAACAAGTTGAATGGGAAGATGTAAAAGGTGCACTAGGAGATAATGAAGTTGCCATTGAAATGGTACGTTTCAGACTATTTGATCATGCGTTTACAGATTCAATCATGTATGCTTTGCTATATGTACAAGGTGATAAAAAATCTGAACCTAAGATGATCTTACTAGACAATGGAGAAGAACTTGAAAACAAATACTTGAAAACTTATCGAAACAGTATTAAGTACAAAATACAAGATAAGTACTCATACGAGCAGTTCTGGCAACCAATAGAAAATGAATTGGGTGCAATTTCCACTCTTTATTTATCTCCAGATGGTGTTTACAATCAGATCAACCTAGAGGCGATCCCAACACCAGATGGGAAATACGTACTTGACAATTCGAATATTCTTTTGATTAGCAATACGAAAGACCTTTTTATGAACAAAATAAAAACAAAGGTCGTAGCAGAAAAGGAATACGCGATGATGTTTGGTAATCCTGAGTTCTATCTCAATACACAGCCTGGAAAGCCACTCGCCACATCGGGTCTTACACGCTCCACAGCTGAGGTGGTGTCACCTCTCCCCGGAACAAAAGAAGAGATAGATGAATTGGATGACTTGTTGGATCGTAAAGGATGGTCTACAGATAAGTTTACCGAGATGGATGCTAGTGAAGCGAAAATTAAACTGGTGACTAATCCACGTGTTTTCCATGTTGCAACTCATGGTTTCTTTAAAGAAGCAACCAAAGCAAGCAACATAGATCAGGAATACAACGAGTCAGCTGCTTATGACAATCCGCTATTGAAAACAGGATTATTACTTGCCGGCGCTGGAGATATCCTGAATCAAACCCAATTCAACTACAATGTTGATAATGGTATTCTTACAGCTTATGAAGCCATGAACTTAAACTTAGATCAAACAGACCTGGTTGTGCTTTCTGCCTGTGAGACAGGACTTGGAGAAGTCCAGGCAGGTGAAGGTGTATTTGGCTTGCAGCGTGCGTTTCTGGTAGCGGGGGCAAGAACAATCATCATGTCATTATTTAAAGTAAGTGATGAGGCGACCCAACAGCTCATGGTGAAGTTCTACAGGAAGTGGATTGAAACCGGAGATAAACGTCAGGCATTTATTGACGCGAAAAAAGAAATACGAAATGAATACAACGATCCAATCTATTGGGGTCCTTTCGTAATGATTGGGTTAGATTAATAATCAAAGAAGCTAAGTAATCCAAAAGGGTGCCTAATTGGGCGCCCTTTTTTTATGCCTAACTCTTTAATTTCCTAAATAGTGTTAATAAATCGATCTACCATCGATGATGATCGTTATTGATCAAAAACTCTCATGATTCATACTTCATTATTTTGGAAGAACCACTTTGAACATAATCTCAATATTCAGCGTGTTGATTGGAGCATACAACCCAATATTAACAATGCTGAAAAGCAAGAAATCCTTTATTCACTCAGAGCTTGGCAGCTAGGTGAGACAAGTGATGGTTCTCATCTTTTATCAGCGGCAATGAAATATGCCAAAAGAATTGAAGAGCCTACTTATCCTAATGCTGTAAAGCTATTTATTAAAGAAGAGCAAAAACATGGCAGTAATCTGGGCCGATACATAGATCTCATCGGAGAAGAAAGGATGGAAAAAGACTGGGGGGATTCAATATTTCGAAAAATAAGGTACTTCAACACAAGTATGGAGCTTTGGACAATTACTGTGATAATTGTAGAATACGCTGCTCAAATATTCTACAAAGCTTTGAGCAATGCTACTAATTGCCAGTTACTCAAATCTATATGCAAAGACATTCTCATAGATGAAGCTCATCATATCAAGTTTCAAAATGAACGCCTCTATCAAATTTTTAGGAAGAAGAGTTTTTACAGCAAAGCATTTAGTATTGGGTGGTATGGTATCCTATTTTTCGGAACCGTTCATGCAGTCTGGACTGGTCATAGCAAAGCATTTAAGGCGGGAGGTGTTGATAAGAAAGAATTCATGCAAAGAATGTATTACAAGTTTTTCACTAGCATGAAGTTTTGTCATTCATATTTTCAGGAGGTTGATGCAAAATGTCTGATGCATGTTTAACAAAAAACCCTGATCCATCAGGATCAGGGTTTCCGAAAATTGGTTTCTATTTTATAAGGACTTATTCAGTCTCTTTATAAACTTTGATTCCGTTTCTTTCGATGATATCCTTCTTCAAGATTTTAAAATCTTCTACATCTGGATTCATCTGGATTGCTTGCTCGATAGCAGTTAATGCATCTACAATTAATCCGTTTTCTTCATAGAAAGAAGCATAGATTACTTTGTTAAGCGGACTATCTTCATCTACTTCAGCTTTCAAGCTATTCAATCCTTCTGCGTATTGAGCAGGATTTTCAGGTCGCTTGATCGCAATATCTCCAGAGGATACATCCTGATTTTCTTTAGCTCTCACATTGATGATCCAAAGACCTTCTTCGTTCTGCATTTGCTCCGACGTGAAGTCTAACTCAACAGAATTCCCTGTTACTTCCTCTTTCATAATTTCTTCATCGAAGATGTTTTTCACTGTAACAATGAAAACATTTTCTTCCATGTCATCAAGTACATCCCATGTTACAATAGCCTTATCTCCCAAAACACTAGCATCTTCTGCCGGGATCAATGCTTTGATTTGCTCATCTCCAGCAAGCGCTCTTTTAGCAGCTCCTGTAGCGTTTAGCCTTTGTCTGTAATTAGGCTGTTCTTTTTCATTCATTTTGTTGGCTAAGAACTTTGCATATCTGCTAGATACACTTGCAGATTTAGTATTAACCATTTTAGCTAAATCAGACACTTTTTTAGTTCCTGGTGTACGAACCTCTAAAGTTTTACCTGATTTGTGCATCAAACCAATGTATGCACCTTGCGAAGCAATCAATTGATCGCCATCGCTAAGTGTAGCTCCTGTTTTAAGAGCAACGGCAGCAGACGCACCTTCTTTTTTAACTTTATTTTGACCTTTGTTGGCCAAAACTCTAAATGTATAGCCTTGTCCGTTGGCAACTCCAACTACAAAAACAAACATTATTGTGATAGCAATAGAAACAAACTTTCTCATAATAATTCCAGTAATATTTGGCGTTCAAAAAATTTATAATCGTGATACTTTAAATAATTCTTTTCTTCCTTCTTTGGAGAGTGAATTTTTCACCACTCCGAAAAATACTTCCAGGCCATCGCCCGAAATTGCTACTGCGAACAGTAGATATGTAAGATCCAATTTGACACTGTACAAGTCCATCATATAAACCATGATGTAAATAATCCCAACGAACTCAACCGCTTGAATCAATTTAGTGATTCCGTCATACCACTTGGGTAGCTTTTTATAAATCCATGTGAACATCATGATATTGATAAAAAGTCCGATGATCATCACTATCCATTTTTGCCAATCCTTTAAATAAAAGATATAATCTTCATTTAAAACCATCGACACAATGTTGGCATGAATGACTCCTCCATACATGTCTGGAAATGCTCTTCCAACATAAGTACCATTTAATGGGGTGAAAAACTTATCTTCAAAATTTTCTCTATCACCTAATTCTTCCCCCAGAAAACAGAAAATAACCACTTTGTCTTTAATGATTTCTGGTATAAAATTCCCATTGTAAATATCCCATACGTCAAGAGCAAAATACTTATTTCCAAACTTTGTCGCTCCATAGTCGAGAACATTACCACGATAGTTAATTACTTCTTTTTCATTTCCTCTATTAAGAAACTTTTCAGCTTTTTCAGCTGATAGATAACTTGATAAAGTAACTCCAAAAGAAACATGGTTGCTCCCATCTAGTAGATCTAACTGCGGTGGGAATTCTCTACACATTTTCAAATCTTCCTGTACTTCTGCATCTGTAATCAGATTAGCAAAAGCTGGTACAGCATTGTAAGTAAAAAAAGGATGCGACCATTCTACTGAATCCTGAATTTCAGAAGTGTTGTTGAGTGAATAAGATAATTTATTCACCATAACCAAATTCTCAACTCGCCCTAAAGCTTCAGCCAACATGATGTCTCCCAGTGTATCTTCCTTCAAATAATCGAATATCAAATCGACACCGATAACAGCTGGATCATACTTACTGATTGAATCTAAAAGAATTGCGATTCCTGCTCTTGGCTCTAACCCCACATTTACCATTACTACATTTTCGTCAGCTACTGGATCATCCAGAAGTTGCGAAAAGTAAATATCTGTAAACTCCATGTCACCAAAGGCATCTCCAATTGGATCAAATATGTCAAAGATCTTTGCTTTCGAGACTACTGTTCCTACGAACAGCATCAAGCCCATAATAAAAATTGTTCCGAGAATTACATCTTGCCAGAATCTTCTAAACATTATCTAATTGTTGGTAGGTTAGTCAGTTAAGATTATATATGCAATTAAAACATTTCTCACTAACGATCACAATCGACATATTAGAAGAATTCAATTTTTTCTTCAAATTACGCAATAAAAACTTTAATAATCGTCTTATGGATTCAACTTTTCGGCGAACACCTGATATTCATCTACAAGACTTAATAAATGGCCTATTGCACGGGAATAGGGTTTTTTTGAGTAGAGCCATCACTTTAGTGGAAAGCAAAAGGGCTGATGATCGTAAGTTGAGCGCTGAATTGATAGACAAAATCATAAATACTAGACAGGAATCGCTAAGAATTGGTATCACTGGTGTTCCTGGTGTGGGTAAAAGTACTTTCATTGAAGCCTTTGGAAAGATGCTAACCAACATGGGAAAGAAGGTGGCTGTGTTGTCCATCGACCCGAGTAGTCATCGAACTAAGGGGAGCATCCTTGGTGATAAAACAAGAATGGATGAATTATCAAGAGATCCAAACGCATACATCCGCCCATCTGCATCAGGCTCCAGCTTAGGAGGTGTAGCTTCCAGCACCCGTGAGGCAATATTACTTTGCGAGGCAGCTGGTTTTGAGGTCATTATCATAGAAACTGTTGGTGTGGGTCAAAGTGAGACAGTCGTCAAGGATATGGTTGATTATTTTTTGCTGCTGATGCTAGCCGGTGGTGGAGATGAACTTCAGGGAATTAAGCGAGGAATTATGGAAATGGCAGATCACATCCTTATAAACAAGGCTGATAAGGAAAATCTAAAAGCTGCAAAAAGAGCTAAGGACGATTACAAAAATGCCGTCCATTTATTTCCACCTAATGAGTCAAATTGGGTTGTTCCGGTTGGCCTATGCTCTGCTACCGAAAAAACAGGAATAGAAGCTATATGGGAAGAAATTGAGAAATATGAAAATCACACAAGATCCAACGGTTGGTTTGAAGAAAACAGGAAGAGACAAGCGATCAAGTGGTTCCATGAGCGAATTCATGCTCGGCTGGAAGATAGCTTTTACGGCCAACCTTCGATAAAAGAGGAAATTAAAAAAAGGGAGGAGCTTATCTCCTCCCAAAAAATATCTGTGCGCAAAGCTGTTGAAGAATTGTTTAATTAAAACTGTACCTCAAACCCGCATTGTAGTTTCTTCCAATTGCGGTGAATCCGTATTGAGCAATGAAGTCTTCATCAAAAATATTATTTACTGCAACTGATATCGTTAACCTTTTAAGCTGATAGGCAGCAAAGAAATCTACTAAATCAAAACTTGCTGTTTCAATGATTTCTGTTGCAAATGTGCTTGGATTGAAAAACGGTTGATTTCTATCTCCTGTATGTAAATATGACGTTTTTAGCGATAGAGCACGGATTGGCTTGTAGTTAACCGATACGCCGTATTTATGCTCAGGAATCCTGAAAAGCACACTTTCATCCAACAATCTCACATAGGTATAATTACCAGTCAAACTCACTTGTTCACTCCAGGTAAACTCGCCATTCAATTCTATTCCATCTGTGTTGATTTCACCACCAGCATTTTCATATCCATTTACTCCAAATACGATTAGATTTTCATCTCTCCTTCGATAGTAAACGGCCTCAAATTTGAATGTATCACCAAAAAAAGATACTCCGCCTTCTATAGACTCAGATTCCTCAGGTTGCAATCCTTGATTAGCGCCAAAAGGTCCAAAAAGCTGGAAAAGAGATGGAGTGATGAATGAGGTTGAATAGGAAGAAAAGATTTTTAAATCCAATGAATTGAATGAGAGCAAATAAGAAGGATTGATGTTATAGACAAAGTTTGATCCGTACTCGCTATGCTGATTTAATCTACCACCGACTTGTACATTAAAATCTGATTGAGCATAAATCAAACTCGCATAAGGATCTATTAGACTAAAATCCGTCTCTTCAACATCTTGTTGAGAATATGCCAGTTTTTGAAAGTTCACACCTCCAATCAATTTCAAATTATCTTTCAAATTTTGATCTACAAGTATTTCTGCCTGAATATTGTCTGCATCATATTCTGTAGTTGGCGAAAAACCAGCCGGTGTATTGAAGAATCTATTCAGCTTAGAGAAAAATAAATCAGTTTTGATTTTTGTTTGCCCTACCTTAATCTTCGATGAAAGACCGTATCTCCACTGTTGATAATCAGCGGTGTTGTCAGGCGAATCGGTGAATTCCGCTACATCGAAATCATACCCAAAATCATCTAATGCGCCTGTAAATGATAATGAAATATCATCTGAAAGCTCATATCCTATCTTAGCCAAGGTATTGAAGCCTTCAAAACCATCATTATCAAAATTGCCACTACCGGACTCATCCAACGCAGCTGAAAACCCATCCGAACGCTTGTATCCCAGGTTGAATAAGTAACTGACCGACCCAATCTTTTCAGTAAGATTTAAGTTATGACGCACAGTATTAAAGCTGCCGTACTCTAATCCAACAGATCCGTCAATCCCGTTTTTACTTGCTTGCTTCAAGGTGATGTTTATCACACCCGCGGCAGCTCCGGTTCCATAAAGCGTACTTAGTCCTCCTTTTAGAATCTCTATTGATTCAACTTGACTTAAATCGATCAAACGCAAATCATACGTCTGATCGATGCCCGAGGGATCATTAAATGGGATTCCATCAACCAAGATGAGAGTACTCTTGCTTGAAGCGCCTCGAATGAAATAGCTGATATTCGTGCCTAATGGGCCGAAATTTCCATCCATTTGCAATCCTGGGACATTGTTGAGTATATCTGTAACACTTCTGCTGCCACTTTCCTCAATGTCCTTTCTTGTAATCTTGAAAATAGATTTACCCGATTTTTCGACAGGAATTTCAGTTTTGGTGCCTGTGATCACCACTTCATCCAACTGGACGGTCTTGAGGGAGTCCTGCGCCTTGACAGTCCATCCCATGCACGCAAGTGCAATGATTAATTGTAGTTTTCTCATAGTTGTTTTGATACTATGAGCCTCGTAGAAAGAATGGAGTTAACCCCTTCCTCTGCCTTCACCCGAAGCTTAGAATTAAAAAATTGATTTGGCAGGTCTCCTGGCTTGTCTCGTTTTTGGCTTCCTTCCCATCCATTTAAGGACAGTGGAATAGATATGGCCAAAACATTCTAAAGACTTACAGTTGCGGGGACAGCTCTCGAATTTCAACCTTAAATCGATCACGAGATTCCCTATTAATTCTCCTCCATCCATTGATGGAATTGAAACCAAGTCAAGGGCAAATCTAAGCAACTTACCGAGTTGATGAACTACTTTTGAAGGTATGAATAAAATCGCTTTCGGAATAATCCTTCTAATCAGCGCATGCTCTCTTCCAAAGCAAGAAGAATCTACTGTTTCAAGCGTGCAAACCGTACAATATGCTAAAGGTTTTCACTTTGAAACTGAAGAAGGAGGAAGTAGATACCTTGTGATCGCTGAACCTTGGCCGGAAGCTACTGAGTCTATCAGGTACCGCTTGGATGATAATCCTAAACGAATTGTATGTACCTCCACTTCCCACCTTCCTTTCTTTGAAATGCTAGGATCCGAGGAGTTGGTTGTTGGGTTTCCAAACCTCAACTATATAAGCTCGGAAGTCTTCATTGAAAGGGCAAATGCAGGATTGCTTACAGATTTAGGTCCTGACGGAAACATGAATATGGAATTGCTTTTGGGAATCAATCCAGATGCTGTGGTTGCCTTCGATATGGGTGGTGAGTCTAAAACTTTGGCAAAAATTCAAGAAGCCGGAATTCCCGTTTATTATAATTCAGATTTTCTGGAGCAATCACCTTTGGGCAGAGCTGAATGGATTAAGTTCTTTGGAGCATTGCTTAATAAGGAGAAAAAAGCGGACTCAATCTTTACCGAGATCGCAAATGAATACAATCGTCTCACGGAATTGGCCGGAACGGTGACAACAAAACCGAGCATTTTAAGTGGCGTGGTTTATGGTGACACCTGGTTTTTGCCCGGAGGAAATAATTGGGCTGCTACTTTTTTCAATAATGCTGGAGGAGAATACCTCTGGGACGCAGATACTACTTCAGGGTGGTTGGAGCTAAGCTTTGAAGCTGTGTATGAAAAAGGAAATGACGCAGATTATTGGATAGGCACCTCTACATTAAACACCATGGATGAAATGAAAGGACAGGATGAACGATACACAACTTTTAAAGCCTTTGAAGGCGGAGAGGTGTATAACTATAACAAGAAAATTGGTCCGAATGGTGGATATGATTTTTTTGAATCGGGCTATTCACGGCCTGACTTGGTACTCTCCGATTTGATTAAAATATTACATCCAGAATTGCTGCCGGACTATGAGAAGGTATATTTCCAGAACATAAAATGATAGAATCTCAACTGGACGAGTCGAAAAAGAAATGGAGGGTAGTGTTTCTACTACTAACTCTAATCTTACTTATATGCTTTGTTTTAAGCATATCACTCGGCTCTGTTCAGATTCCATTTGGTTTTGTGATAAATCACTTCTTAGGGTCGTCCGACAATGAAGTTTGGTCTAACATTATTCAGAACTTTCGAATTCCAAAGACCTTAACCTCCATGCTTGCTGGTAGTGCGTTAGCTATTAGTGGTCTACAAATGCAAACGCTTTTTCGCAATCCTTTAGCCGGACCATTCATTCTGGGCATTAGTTCTGGCGCTGGATTGGGCGTTGCACTGGTCATATTTTTAGGTTTTTGGTTAGGTGGCTTCATTGAGATGACGGGAATTGGGCGAAGCTGGCTATTGGTTGGTGCAGCTGGGCTAGGTTCATTTATTGTTTTATCAGTAGTGCTGGTTGCCTCTTTTAGGATAAGGTCCGGTATTTCATTGTTGATTATCGGTCTGATGTTTGGATCTGCGGTGAGCGCCTTGGTTAGCATTCTTCAATATTTCAGCCAAGCAGAAAACATTCAGGCATATGTCATATGGACATTCGGGAGTCTCGGGAGTCTTTCCTGGAGTGAATTAAAAATAATGATGCCAGTTATCATAGTATCACTTATCCTGTCTTTTCTCCTATCTAAACCTCTAAATGCGCTATTACTTGGTGAAAACTATGCGGAATCGCTTGGACTAAATCTGAAAAAATCTCGCATGCTTATCATCATCAATACAAGCTTGCTTGCTGGAACAATCACAGCTTTTTGCGGACCTATTGCATTTATCGGATTAGCGGTTCCTCACATAGCTCGTATGCTTTTCAATACCGGAAATCATCTATTGCTCACACCATTGGTGATTCTGCTTGGTAGCATTTTACTAATCGTATTTGACATACTAGCCCAACTTCCTGGAATGCAGGAGACATTACCCATAAATGCAGTAACCTCCTTATTTGGTGCTCCATTTGTGATATGGTTGATTTTGAGAAAGTCTAATCTTAACTACACATTCTGATGGGACTTCTTGAAATAAAAAATCTTGACATTGGTTATGGAGCAGGTAAGGTGCTAGCGAAGAACATCAACTTGTCTATTGAGTCAGGTCAACTGGTTGGGCTGGTAGGACAAAATGGTGTTGGAAAATCAACTTTTATCCGGACTATTTGCGGACTTCAGCCTCGTTTGAAAGGAGAAATTCTTTTAAGCGAAAAGGAAATAAATGAGCAAAATCCTAAGCAAATAGCCAAGAAAATAAGTGTGGTGCTTACCGGAAAACCAGATTCATTAAACCTTTCTGTTATTGAACTCATTGCATTAGGGAGGCATCCATATTCCGGTTGGCTGGGTAATCTCAAGAATGAGGATAAAACAAAAATTGATGAGGCCATCGATCAAATGGAGATCAATTACCTCGCTAACAAAAGGCTTTTTGAGCTTAGCGATGGACAGCTCCAAAAGGTAATGATTGCTCGAGCTTTGGCGCAAGACACTGAATTAATCATCCTGGATGAGCCAACCTCACATCTAGACCTTAAGAATAAGATTGAAGTATTGGAATTACTTAAGAAAATCGCCAAAAGTGGAAAAGGAGTACTCATTTCAACTCATGAAATACAACTATCAGCAAAAGCTTGCCATGTTTTTTGGTGTATGGATTTTGGAAAAGAAATGCTCGTAGGAGAGCCAAAATCAATGATTTCGAAAGGATCTCTGCAGGATTATTTACATATACCCAAAGAAGTTCTTTTATAAAAAAAGGGACCCTGGGAGGGTCCCTAAAATATGAGTGGGATAATCGTAACCTAACCTAACCGAATAGAAACGTGCCTTTGCACGCTAACCCACCCATTTCACCTAATCACCAATATGTGGTACGTAAATAACCAAAATAAGATCAGGAAGGTTTAAAGATTTTTTTGTCAACCAAATGACAATGGGATTAATAAAAAGAAGCCCTGTCACATGACAGGGCAGTCATAGAGGATATGTCAACTATCACTCCATTCAAATTCCATATTTGGTGGTAGTCTTAGACGCAACAGATGCGCGAATACTTGCGGTGTGAAATCAATTTTTTCTAATTCATCAAAGTATGTCAATAGCTTGACAATCGGTGATGGTTCTTCGTAACTTAAGAGCTACCAAATAGCACATCAACGTATTATTGACTTTTAAACTACCAAATGCAGAAAATTGTCATTATTGGAAATGGTGTTGCCGGCATTACTGCCGCTCGCCATATTCGAAAACTTTCGAATGATGAGATCACCGTCATCTCCGGCGAAACCGATCATTTCTTTTCACGAACGGCACTCATGTACATCTACATGGGGCACATGAAGTATGAGAATACCAAGCCTTATGAAGATTGGTTTTGGGAGAAAAACAAGATAAACCTGAAAAGAGCCTGGGTTGAGTCAGTTGATTTTGACCAAAAGGAGATTCAATTTGAAGGAGCTGAACCAATGAATTATGACAAGCTTATTCTGGCAACAGGCAGTCAGTCTAATTTCTTCGGATGGCCAGGGCAGGATTTGAAAGGTGTGCAGGGACTCTACTCCTACCAGGACCTTGAATTGATGGAAGAAAACACCAAAGACTTAAAACGTGCTGTGATCCTTGGTGGTGGTCTTATAGGTGTTGAAATGGCCGAAATGCTTCATTCAAGGCATATTCCAGTCACATATCTTATAAGAGAGGAACATTTTTGGGGAAACATGCTACCAAAAGAAGAAGCCACATTGATTGACAATCATCTTGCTAAGCAAGGGATTGACCTAAGGCAAGAAACCGAATTGGAAGAAATACTTGATGATGGAAATGGCAGGGTAAAAGGTGTCAAAACAAAAACGGGTGAGGTAATTGACTGTCAGTTTGTGGGTCTTACCGTAGGAGTACATCCGAATATCGCCTTGGTAAAAGATTCTAAGATAGATACTGATAGAGGGATTCTGGTAGATGAAAACCTTCAAACAAACATTCCAGATGTGTATGCTATTGGTGATTGCGCTCAACTCAAAAATCCACCTTCGCATCGAAGACCCATTGAGGCTGTTTGGTACGTCGGCCGTATGATGGGCGAAACAGTAGCCAGAACCATAACCGGGAATGAAACAAAATATCAACCAGGCGTCTGGTTCAACTCTGCCAAATTTTTTGATATCGAATATCAAAACTATGGGATAGTTACTCCTGAATGTCCGGAAGACTCCAGCTCATTTTACTGGGAGTGCGATGACAAGGAGAAGTGTATTAAGATCATTTATAAAAAAGATTCACAAGAGGTTCAGGGCGTCAATCTATTTGGATTGCGTAGCAGACATGAAGTTTGGGATCATTGGCTGAAAGGAAAGAAAACATTGAATTACATTATTTCGAACCTAGCAGATGCCAATTTCGACCCTGAGTTTTATACACATTGGGAAGGTGAGATTCAGAAAAAATTCAATGGTGAATTTCCTGAAAATCAAGTTAGTGTCAGAAAAAAAGGATTCTTAGAAAAACTATTCGCATAAAATGAAAGCAATCAGATTTACAGGCCTTATTCTATTCCTTTTCTCTCTTGGGCTCTTCTTGAGTAGTTTTTTCATGTCCAGTTTCACAATAAGTGAAGACACGTTCAGCTCAATAGTAAAAGAGCAACATCAGGAGAGCTTAAAGCCGGCACTGGATGATGTCTTTGGCAAAGAATACGGATCAAGCATTCCATTTGTAAATGCAATAAACTCCACAGTAAATGAAGTAAATGCCAAAGCTCGTGCGGAGCAAAAATGGGATCAAGTAATCTACGACGATTACGCAGGATCTTTGGCTCGAGCATCTGCCTCAGGCTTTGTACCAGAAAACAAACTTTTGGTATTCTTCCTGATCTATGTGGTTGGTGCAATTGGAGCGTTGATGTTCCTACTTCCGCAAATAAAACTGCATGGACCTCCGGGAATCAAAAACAACCATATTTTCCACAATGCATTGAACAATCGAGGCTGGATGGGAATGCTAACCGGATTTTTACTCATTGGATTTTACATACTTCTCTACTTCTATCCCGCATACATTACCAACTGGATCATCATTGTTGATCCATTGCAAAAGTTGATCAATCCGTCAGCTTCATCCAGCCAATGGTTTCTGTATGGATTCCTCTACACATTTGCTGTATTGGTCATGGGCGTACGGATGATTTTAAAGTATCGCCATAATCGATATCAGATATTTCGTACTTGCTCGGTAATGTTCTTTCAGTTGGCCGTTGCGTTCCTCATTCCAGAAATTCTGGTACGTCTAAATCAGCCTTATTTCGATTTCAAAAACATGTGGCCGCTGGATTACGATTTCTTCGACGCATGGCATATTAATACATTGACGCAATCCGGTGGGTTAGGTCTTTTCATGTTTGTATGGGGGATCACACTCTTTGCTGTTGGTGTACCGGTATTCGTTTACATCTTTGGCAAGCGATGGTATTGTTCTTGGGTATGCGGATGTGGTGGACTCGCTGAAACAGCCGGTGACCCTTTTAGACAGCTCTCGGATAAATCGACAGAAGCATGGCAAATTGAACGAATCATTATTCATGGGGTTTTAGTCTTTGCTGTAATCATGACAGGCCTGGTCCTCTACAACTTCTTTGGTGGCGACTTTTACCTCTCTTTCAGCAAATGGATGGTCCTTGGAATAGTTGCTCTGCTAGGCGGAGGACTCTACTTCTACCATCGCAAAAAGTACCCGGATATGTCCGGTAAAAAAGTACGGAATACAGTAATTAGCATTGTAGGATTTTTCGGATTAGGTATAATGTTTAGTGAGGTTTCTGTATTTGCAAAGTACATGCCTGTCGATGGCAATAACTTTAGTTTTTCCAGTGGAAACATTCGAACAGTCTATGGATTTATGATTGGATCCATCTTTTCTGGTGTAGTAGGAACCGGATTTTATCCGCTCATGGGAAATCGCGTATGGTGCCGATTTGGTTGCCCGCTTGCAGCTTACCTCGGCCTGGTTCAGCGATTCAAATCCAGATTTAGAATAACCACAAATGGAGGGCAGTGTATCTCCTGTGGGAATTGCTCCACTTATTGCGAAATGGGGATTGACGTGCGAGCGTATGCCCAAAGAGGCCAAAACATTGTGCGTTCCTCATGCGTTGGATGTGGAGTTTGTTCCGCTGTTTGTCCGAGAGGTGTTTTGAACCTCGAAAACAGAGATGAGGACGGGCGATTCAACCAGCCAATTTTACTCGGTAACGATGGTATTTCAGTATCTAAATAAAAACTATGAAACGACTTTTTCTATCTCTCACGATTACGCTTTTTATATCCTCGCTCGCATTAGCAGGCGGTGGCTGGACCAAACAAAAAGGAACAGGTTACTATAAAGTTTCTCATTGGTGGGTCAATGCTGCCAAGCAATACACCTTCAATGGCAACACGGCTGCTTCCATAAAAGAAGGAATTTTCAACACCTCGATATTTGCTGAATATGGTGTAACCGATCGATTTACAGCAATTGTAAATCTGCCATACAGCAAATCAGCAAATGCCAATGAATCGGTGGCGGGAATTGGCGATACAGACCTTGCACTTAAATATCGAATAAGCAAAGCAGGAAGCAAGTTCGTGCTTGCCGGCACTTTGCTACTTGGGCTACCACTTGGTGAAGAAGCTGGTGGAAGCGACGGAAGTCTTCAGACAGGAGATGGTGAATTCAATCAAATGATGCGACTGGATTTAAGTAAATCTTTTCAGGTTGGCTCAGTTAATGCCTATGCCAATATTTACACTGCATACAATAATCGAACTGAAAACTTCTCTGATGAAATGCGGATTGGAGCAGAAGTAGGTGGTGGATTTCTCAACAATAAGATTTGGGCAATTCTGCGACTTGATGTTGTAGAATCCTTTGGGAATGGGGCAGAATCAACGGCGCTGAGTGATGGAGCCACCATCTTTTCCAATAACACAGAATACGTTGCATATACGACAGAAATCGCTGGTTACATCACTGATAAAATAGGAGTATCGGCTGCAACAGCAAGCGTTCTTAGTGCTTCCAACATATTCGCTGCGCCTTCCTATTCTCTAGGTGTATTTTACGATATGAAATAGTCCAATTCTATTTACCTTGATCGTCCTACAGAAAAACTATGGGACAGACAGGTGATAAACATTCCAATGAAGCTCAACTTACCGCCGAGCTATTTCTTGAAAAACTAAGTTTAATTCAGGGCGTTACTTCCAAAAAGATGTTTGGAGGTCATGGTTTTTTCCATGAAGGTCAAATGTTTGGCATGGTCGATTCAAAGGGAAAAATTGCGCTTAAGGCAACTGGCGATCTTGAACAGGAGTATTTGAAAAAAGGTAGCTCCAAACATGGTAAATGCCCTATTATTCTGTACCAGAAAACATTTTTCAATCTGACGAATTGATAGACTGGGTGAAAAAATCGATTGCTCTAAATAGCTAAAGTATAATCCGTCGAAGTATTCTCCTTCTCGAATGATGGTCAAAATCATCTGATAGACTATAGGCAAGCCAAACATTGATGGTGTTCCCCTCGGCAAGGTCGCAATGGAGGTTGTCCACTTTGGTTTTGTAGATGCTGAATTTCAAAGTGGTTGTTCCATTTCTCTCCTCCCCACACAAGTCAAAAATGCGAGCTGCTACTGCCAACGCTTCTACTGGTGGATGCTCTCCCAAGTCGGTAACAAATTGATCTTGAATGAAAACTTCTCCATCTGAAACATGTCCCTGAATCAGGTTCGTATTAACAATGCTCGACCCAGTGGTAAAGCCCACGGCAACCCATCCAGTAGATGGGGCCGAGATACTTATTTGAATATGCTCAGTAGCGTGAGTCCATTCCAACACAAAACCTTCAGTCTCCAATTTTTTTGTTGAAGGAACCATAAACATTAATGAAAATAGAATTAAATATTTCATATCAATTATTGATATATCATTTTATCGGCAAAAATTTAGGAACTGAAATTATCTTGTATTTTATCTAGCACTCTGCGGAAGATTTCCATCTCCTCGTTTGATACTCCTTCGGTTCCCTTCTCACGGTATTTAATTGCTTCTGGAAGGACTCTTTTTATAAGAGCTTCACCATCCGTTGTTAAACTGATTGTAAATGATCTTCGGTCTGCCTTTACACGCTCAATGAGCTTTTCTTTCTCTAGGAGATCAAGAATTCTCGTAACGGATGCCGGATCTTTTGAAATAGATTGGGCTAGTTCTCTCTGAGACAATCCCTTTTCTTCACTTAGCCTCTTTAAGATTATCCATTGATCTGAAGTTATATTGATACCAAGATCTCTAAACAATTGATTGGAGGCTTTCTTCCAGGCTTTCATCGTCCTGTCCATCCAAAAGAAATAGACTTCATGTATCGGTTTGTCGATTTCACTCATCGCGTTCAATTTTCTACAATTTAGCTATCAACTTTTAAAAGTTGCATTCACAAGTTCTTCGATTATTTTCCACTCACCTTCTACTTTGATTAAAGAAAAAATTGATCTCATCTGAGACTTCTTTCCATCCAAAACAGCCTTCACGGTCACTTTCACACCATCAAAATTTTCGACTGATTCAATAGTGATTTTCCTCTCATCTCCACCCCACTCTTTGGCTGCTATTTTTGAGATGTAACCTGTTTTATCAAGAATAAACGGTGCTTTGCTCCCATCATGCCATACCAATCTGTGCTGATCATGGAGTAGGGATTTTAAGATAGACACGTCCTGCTTATCACCTGCTTTGGCATAACTGGTTACTGTCTTTTTAATTTCATTTTCTGTCTGTGCTGCAGCTACTGCAAACAGACTCATTCCTAAAAGGAAAAAAATAGATTTGATCATTATATTGATTTATTAATTATTGATATATCAACATTACGAATAAAAGTTAAAAAAGTTTACTTCTGCTGCAGAATTTTGCTCCACCAACATCTCACTCCCATCAAAATTTATAGTTTGCACTATGCACTATGAAAGTTTTGCTCCTGCAGATTCACTCAAACAATTGGTAAAAGAATACTGGGTATTTGAAAATGATGACCCTGCGATTCACACACAAAAGATTATTCCGGATGGCTACAGTGAGATCATCATACACTACGGTGAGTCCTACCGGATCAACTTGTCCGGAACATGGGAATCTCAATCTTCATTGCTCTTTTCCAGCCAGATCAGTAAATTCTTCTTTTTAGAGAATACTGGGAAATCTGGCATGGTCGGAATAAAACTCCACCCAACAGCCTTCTATCAGCTTTTTCATCTAGATGTTTCTCCCTTCACAGACAAGGTGTTGGAATTAGAAGCTATAATCGGGGATCCTGCGACCGAACTTAGGACATCAACTCATGGAAATTCAATAGCTCATCGGGTCGAGCTAGTTGAAAAATGGATGAAAAACCAGCTTCAAAACCTGCAACCGCAGCCTAAGATTGATCAATGCATTAAAGAAATTCACGAATCACATGGGATGATTGATATAGAGCAAATGGCCGATCATGTTCAATTGAGTACCCGGCAATTGGAGCGTTTATTCAAAAAAATAATTGGGCTAACGCCAAAATTTTATTGTCGCATCATCCGTTTCAATTACATCTTCGAAGTAATAAAAGATCAAAAGGATTCATGGATCCGAACAGCTCTTCAGTCAGGCTTCTTTGATCAATCTCACTTTATCAAGAACTTCAAAGAATTTACCGGAGAAGAGCCGTCTAACTATGGTTTTGATGAAGTAAATCTTGCCAACTTTTTTCTCAAAAAGTAAGTGTCGGGTTTTTACAATACCTACATTCTATGACTTATTATCATTGCTTAAAAAAAGATGAAAAAGGCATTATTCTTAGGTCTATCACTGTTTGCGTCACTGTTTGCTGTTGGCCAATCTATAAATGACTTTAAATGGCTGAAAGGTACCTGGCAAAGACAAAATGTTCGTCCAGGTAATTCTGCCTTTGAAGTATGGGAGGAAACTAAAAAAGGGTTTGTGGGCACTGGTGTATCCATGACCGGGACTGACACAACTTTTGTTGAGAAATTGAGTATTGTGGAAAAGGATTCAGAGCTCTACTATGTAGCCTTTGTGAGCAGTAATGGAGCACCTACCTATTTTAAAATCACATCAGTTTCGGAGAATGGATTTGTCAGCGAAAATCCTCAGCATGATTTTCCAAAGAAAATTGAATATACACTTGAAGGAGCTAAGCTTACCGCGGTTATTTCTGCAGGTGAAAAAGCCATGGGGTTTGTATTTGTTAGAAAAGAATAGCAGGATTTAGATTGAGGCGAGCATGAGAACAATGTAGAGAAAACACATTGAAGACAGTAGTCCACAGCTCAGTCGAAAGTCCGTGTATCGCTTATTTCCTATCACCACCAATGAAAAAATAAAAATGATGACAGAAAATGTATTTCTGAATGAATAGATGGTCCCGTGAATAAAATATTCTCTTTCATCATCAACTGCTCTAACCTTTTGAGGTAGATCTAAAATCGAGGTATATCTGATAACTACATTCGGAGCAGAGCTAGACATATAGTCTCTATAAAAAGAACGGTCAGTTGAAATATTAGCTCCATTCTTGGCAAGAATATAAGTATCATACCTCCTGAGTATCACTTGCCCTGTTGCGTATGTGTGCTCGCTAAAGGAATAATAATAGTCGAATGTGAGCACTAATGCTAAGCCGAAGAAAAACATGTTTGCAAACCTGAAATAGCGATAAAATCGTTGCTTATAGCGAAACTGCTGTTCCATTCTGTTCCGCTGCTTTCGAATCCGGTCTCTGATGTACTCGGCACGATACTTTTGCTCAGGTGTTGTTTCCTTTAGTACGGTCTTTACCGGGACTCCAGATAGGAATAGATCATAAAGATTTCTTGTGGTAGAATCCGACAGTATTTCATAAGCCTCATTAATTAATATCATTCTGGTTGCTGCTGCAGGATCAGGATTGATATCTGGATGAAATCGCTTGACCTGCTTGCGATAGGCTGCTTTTATTTGACCTGGCGTAGCAGATGATTGAATTTCAAGAGCTTCATAGTGATTCATTGCCCTAAAACTATAAACAGAAGCAATAGCTTGTGTCACAGCAAAGTCATTTTTAATGGTTGGATAAACATACCTTTGCGGCTCATTAAAGAAGCACCCGTTGAACAAGCCGGATATCCGTGTCATTATACCTGCATTCAATGAACAGAATGCAGTTGGTCTGGTCATAGATGAAATCCCAAGAGATTGGGTCTCTGAAGTCATTGTAGTAGACAATGGATCGACGGATGACACTTTTGCTCAGGCTCAATCAAGAGGTGCCACGACCTTAAAAGAGCCTACCCGGGGCTATGGAAATGCCTGTCTCAAAGGCATGGAGCACATTGCACAATCGGAAACCCAACCTGATATTGTTGTTTTTCTTGATGGAGATCATTCTGATTATCCAGAACAATTAATTGATCTGGTCAAACCAATTATAGATAATGAAGTTGATTTAGTCATTGGCTCCAGATCTCTTGGAAAGACAGAAAAAGGAAGTATGACTCCTCAACAAATATTTGGCAACTGGCTTGCTACGACTCTCATCAAGGTTTTGTATCGCAAAAAATACACGGATCTTGGACCATTTCGAGCCATCCGATATGGAAGCCTCCAGACAATTGGTATGGAAGATCGAACATATGGGTGGACAGTGGAGATGCAATTAAAGGCATCTAAGCTAAATTTGCGTACGCTAGATATTCCTGTGAATTACAGACAAAGAATTGGCGTTTCTAAGGTGAGCGGAACGATTCGTGGAACCTTAGGAGCAGGTTATAAAATCATTTATACAATCTTTAAATATCTATAAAGGTGGAGTGGTTAGTTATCATATTGTATGGTGTTACATTGTTGATCATTTGCCTCTTTAGCTTGGGTCAGTTCAACCTCACGTGGCATTATTTAAAAGCCAAAAAGCAGATCGAGGAATTACCGGAGGAACTTTCCGAATATCCTATGGTAACTATTCAGCTCCCAATATTCAACGAGCGATATGTTGTAGAGCGCCTGATCGATGCAGTAACCAAAATTCAATACCCAAAAGACAAACTCGAAATACAACTCTTGGACGACTCTGATGACCAGACCGTCAAAATCATTGAGAAGAAAGTCAATGCATATGCAGCCAACGGATGGGACATTCAACACATAAGACGGTCGGAAAGAGTCGGATATAAGGCTGGTGCGCTGGCCTATGGAATGGAGCGTGCCAAAGGTGAATTTATTGCCATCTTCGATGCAGATTTTGTGCCTAATCCGGAATTTTTGATGCGGACATTGACCAAATTCAAAAATGAAAAAGTTGGAATGGTTCAGACTAAATGGAGCCATTTGAATACTGATTATGGCTCGCTCACTAAGATTCAAGCATTTTGGCTGGATGCCCATTTCACTGTAGAACAAAAAGGCAGAGAGCATGCTGGAAGCTTCATCAACTTTAATGGAACAGCGGGCGTTTGGCGAAAGGAATGCATAAAGGATGCCGGTGGCTGGCATTATGATACCATTACAGAAGATTTGGATTTGAGCTACCGCGCACAACTCAAAGGCTGGAAATTTGTATATCGTGAGGAGATTGAGTCTCCGGCAGAACTTCCCGTGTTGATCCCTGCAGTAAAATCACAGCAGTATAGATGGAACAAAGGTGCAGCAGAAACAGCTCGCAAGACACTTGGTAAAGTGCTGACATCCAATATCGGCTGGAACCATAAGATCCGAGCCGTCTTTCATTTACTCAATAGCTCCGTATTCCTTCTCCTACTGATCGCGGCGGTACTTAGTATCCCTATGCTGTACATCAAAGAATACAATCCCGATCTTGCCTTGGTCTTTGATCTGGGTAGCATTTTCATCATCGGCTTTCTGGCAATGGGGTTTTTCTATTGGGTAGCAGCGAAAGCGACGCACCCGGAGTATACATTTAGGTACTTCATTAAAAATTTCCCGATGTTCCTTGCTTTCTCTATGGGAATGGCACTGCACAATTCCATCGCCGTAGTGGAAGGATATCTTGGAATAAAAACACCTTTTGTGCGTACACCCAAATTCAATGTGCGGTCTAAAGGCGACTCCTGGAAAGGCAATCAATACTTAAACAAAGTATTAACACCTGTCACTTTCATGGAAGGTGTGCTGTCTATCTATTTCGTTTATGGGATTTTCTCGGGTTTCAAACTCGAAGATTATGGCTTAATGCTTTTCCATGGGATGCTAGCGATTGGTTTTGCATATGTTTTTATCTTATCGGTGAAACCGATGAAGCATGCCTAATCAACATAAAACTGGTTACTACACCTTCCTGGCTATTTATATTCTCGCCATCTTTTCTATAGGAAATTGGATAGAGCGACATGCTTCCTTTACTTTAATATTAGCGTATAGCAGTGCTTTTTTTAGCTACATTTTTCTTCTTCAGAAGCAGGAAAACGATCGACTGCTCTTCAATGCAGGTATTATCATTCGTGTTCTTTTATTTCTCAGCTTGCCAACCCTGTCTGACGACCTATACCGATTCATCTGGGATGGCACTTTGCTGAAAAATGGCATTCATCCATTCGAAGCTCTTCCTGGTTCCTACCTGAATCAAGGTATTGAAGGAATCAGCCAGGAACTATTCGAAAAGCTCAACTCGCCTAATTACTTCACCATTTATCCTCCGCTCAATCAACTTATCTTTTGGGTGAGTGTCACTATCGCAAAAGGTGATTGGTTGGTGTCGGCAAATACCATTCGAATTATCCTCTATGCTGCTGATGTTGGATCCTTTTTCTTGCTGCGAAGGCTTCTACAGCACTATGGAAAATCACAAAGTCTGGCCTATTGGTTTTGGCTAAACCCACTGGTAATCCTTGAATTTACAGGGAATTTACATTTCGAAGGATTGGTCATATTCTTTGTACTATTGGGCGTCTACTGCTTCGAGAAGAATAAAAAATGGTTCTCAGCTATAGGATTTGGGTTGGCTATTGGCACAAAGCTTTTGCCATTAATCTACCTTCCATTCTTGTTCTTAAAAGGCCTTAAGGAAAAAAAATGGTTGATCCCGATAGGCGCAGGTATCATTGGAATAGCCACATTACTTCCATTATTCAATGAGACTTTTATTATAGCGATGAGGGAAAGTCTTGATCTCTACTTTAGATCTTTCGAGTTCAATGCCAGCATATACTTCATCGCGAGGGAGATTGGTTTTTGGATCTATGGATATAACAAAATCGCACTTATCGGGCCACTACTATCTGTTTTTTCAGTGGTTTCCATCCTGACAGTATCAGTCATTGGAACCTTAAAAAAATGGTCGGTTCCAAAAACTCTGATGTTTGTTCTCACCGCGTATCTTCTGTTCGCAACCACCGTTCACCCATGGTATATACTGCCGTTGGTCGCATTAGGCATTTTGTCCGGCTATTGGTACCCTGTGGTCTGGTCATTTCTCATTTTCCTGACGTATCTCGGATATTCTCAAGCTGGATTTGAACTTCCAATTCACATTATTGTTGTCGAGTATGTTGTGACTGGATTAGTTTTGCTGGTTGAAGTCCGAACTAAGAACAAATGAAAAAACTGATACCGCCCTTCATACTTCTTTTGGTTTCCGCCATGACTTCCTGCGGACAAAAAACGTACGATGAAAAACTTGCGAGTTTGTACCGCAATACGGTACCGCTAATAAAGGCGGATTCTCTAAAACCTCGAATGGATGATGTGGTTATTCTAGACACGCGTGCCATAGAAGAATTTGAGATTAGTCACCTACATGGTGCTCGTTTCGTGGACTATGATGCATTTGAAATCGATCAGGTCAAAGACATTCCGAAGGATCAGGAAGTGATTGTCTACTGCTCGGTGGGATATCGAAGTGAGCGAGTGGGTGAAAAACTGAAGAAGGCGGGTTTCACCAATGTGAAAAACTTATATGGCGGTATTTTCAGTTGGAAAAATGAAGGCTATGAAGTAGTAGGTGTGAACAATACACCAACAGATAGTGTACATACGTACAACAAGTCATGGGGAAAATGGCTTTTAAAAGGAACAAAAGTTTACTAAACAATAAGAATAGAAATGAGTGACAGCTTATTAATGATTTTCGTGAAGAACCTAATTCCCGGGATGGTGAAGACACGTTTAGCCGAGGATATTGGAATTGATAAAGCCTTAGATGTATATAAAGAGTTGGTTCATCACACCCACAAAATCACCAAGAAACTAGAGGTGGACAAAGCAGTATACTACTCGGAGTATGTCGAAATAGAAGACATCTGGGACAATGGAGATTACAAGCTCACTTCTCAAAAAGGATTCACACTAGGTGAGAAAATGTCTAATGCATTTGATGAGGCATTTGACTCTTACAATAAAGTGGTGATCATCGGCAGTGATTGCTACGATCTCAATTCAAAAACCATCAAGCTGGCATATGAAATGCTTGAAGAAAATGACCTGGTTGTAGGCCCGGCAAAAGACGGTGGCTACTACCTTCTTGGCATGAAAGAGTTTTTACCTCAGCTTTTCCAAGACAAAGAATATAGCACAGACTCTGTGTTAAAAGAACTACTAGCGGAAGCAGAAGAACTCCAGCTTTCCACCCATCAATTGCCGACATTGAACGATATAGATACCCTGGATGATCTGAAAGAAACAGATATGGATTGGGAGAATATCGGAGAAGATGCGGACGTAGAAGATGAGGGAGAAGTTTATTAAACTCCTCCCTCAAAGTGTTATTCGTATCTCAGTGAATCAATCGGATTAGCACCAGAGGCTTTCCAAACCTTAGCTCCAATAGAAGCAAGCGCTATTGCTACCGAAACCAATCCTCCCAATGCATATATCCACCAGGATATCGAAGTTTGATACGCAAAATCTTCCATCCACTGATCAATGATGTAATAGGAGATTGGAGTAGATACCAGGAATGCCACCACGATCAATAATATAAACTCTTTGCTCAGAATTGTTCCTATTTGCAGGATAGATGCTCCTAATACTTTCCGAATGCCCAACTCTTTTGACTTTTGTACGATGGTGAATGATATCAGTCCAAATAAGCCAAGGCATGAAATGAGAATTGCTATACCAGTTGCGGTAGAAGCAAGCTTGGAGGCTTGTCGCTCTGCTTTATAAAACTGCTCAATGGTCTCATCCATGAAGTAAACAGTCAGTGGATAATCCGGATAAATTTCTGTCCATTTATCTGTCAGCTTATCGATTGTTTGTTCGATTTGTTCACTTTTCACCTTTAGCGCAAAACACCTGGACTTTTCCTGATAGCGATAAAGCAAGGGTTCGATCGGATGATGCAAAGATCTGAAGTGAAAATCCTCCACAATGCCTACCACTGTATGATCTTTCGAATTAAAATCGAAGGTTGCCCCGACAGCTTCTCTCGGATCATCAAACCCCATATCACGCATAAATGTCTCGTTAATTAGTAATTCGGGAAGTGTATCATTGGGAAGGAGATTTCTTCCGGCCAGCAATTCAATATCATAGAACCTTAAATAAGTCGTGTCTCCCGACTTTTGATGCGCGCTGGTTACAACCTCTGCACTATCCGTTTTATACTTAACCGTCGAAGTTGAATAGCCTCGTTGAGCTGGAGGTGTATTTTGAAGTGCATATTCTCTTACTTCTGGCATCTCATCCAGATAATTCTTTATGAGTTCAGACTTGCTGTATTCTTCATAGTAAGGTGTATAGAAATACACCACTCCATCTTCCTTGAATCCCAAGTCCTTATCCAGCATAAATGATATCTGCCAGGCAATAGCCAAAGTGCCTACAATGAGTAGCTGAGAAAAGAGAAATTGGAAAAGTATCAGGACTTTGCGGATAAAAGACCCTCCGGGATTATTGGAACTTGCCCCCGAACTTAATGCTCTCACTGGCCTGAAGGATGAAATTACCCACGAAGGATAGATTCCGGCAATTATTCCAACCATAAGTGTGAGTCCAACAATTACCATCCAAAATACCAGGCTATCATAATCAAGCGCTACGCCATCAGGAATAAATTCTTCAAAGAAAACAAATGAGTAATGGGCTATTGGAATTGCCAGCATCACAGCGAAAAACGAGATAAGAATACTTTCTGTCAAAAACCTTCCAACCAACTGACTTTTAGGGCTACCCAATACTTTACGAACACCCACTTCTTTGGACTTGGTTGTCGATTGAGCTGTTTCGAGGTTCACAAAATTGAATATGGCAATGAGCAAAATCGCAAGCGCAACAATACCCAAAATAGTAAGTGTAGGAGCATGAGCAGGACTTCTGCCATTGTCAAATATTCCTATATCCGGGCTGAAATGAACCTCTGACAAATGTTGTAGTTTATAGCTCTGAACCCAATCGCCATCATCTGTCTGCTCCACCACGTGCTTATCTAAATCTTCCAGTTGTAGTAGAATATCAGATTTGTTCACATTGTCGGAAGTTTTAATCCAGACTTGTGAAGAACTGTTCGTACTTCCCCAGTCACCACTAAATTGATCTTTTACCCAAGAACTTTCAATACTAGCGTAGGAAATGAAATCGGTAAAGTCAAAATCTGTATTGTAGTCAGGCTGTCGAACGATTCCAGAAACCGAAACTTTTAGTGAGTCACGATAAATAACCGTACGATCGATCATGTCCAGCCAATCTTCATTTCCAAAATATTTACGGGCCTGCTCGCTGGTGAGCACGACCTTAAAAGGTTCGGATAAGGCATTTTCAGCTTTTCCAGCCAGCCATTCATATTGGTCAATCACTTCAAAGTACGAATCACCCGCCAACAAAAGATTGCTCTGTCGTTCAAAGTCCTTTCTTTCTTCACCATCTACTACCTCGACACCTGCGGAATAGGTATGAAAGTATGCGACAGCTTCAATTCCAGAGAAATTTTCCTCAACATGCGGACCAACTGGAGTTGCCACTCCTTTGTTCGTTTGCGTAAATGATCCGGTAAACGAGGTGTAAATTCTGTGAATATCTTCTTTGTCAGGAATTTGAGTATTGAAGCTCAATTCGAACCGGACGATGCTAAGAATAGCAAGGAAAGCTCCTACTCCTATAGCCAGACCCAGCACGTTAATGGTAGCTGTAGTTTTGTTTTTAAGCAGGTTTCGCCAAGCGATGACCAGGTTGTGTCTTAAAAAAGTGAGTGATGTATTTACTCTGTTATTTTTCATTTTAGTCCTTTTTAGTGCATATGATCGAAAGCTTCTGATGACCAGCCACCAATAGAAAATTCCGGCAAATTTTCCTCCTCGATCTTCAACAAACTCAGCGTAGACTTCATAGAGGTCTCCTTCCAATTCCTCGCTCCGCTCGTCCGAGCAATAGAGGCGAAAGATTTTTAATGGCAGTTTCGGTGGTTGGTTTGAGCTCATCTCAAGTTTTCAAATGCGATGTTTGGTATTTGATTTCTCATTCTATTTCGGAGCTCATTCGCCGTTTCCAATGACACTTTTCCAGCTTGTGATATAGTGAACAGACGCTTGCGTTTACCACCACGTTCGCTTGACATCTCACCCATTCTGGAATTCAATAGTCCTTTTTCTTCCAAACGATACACCGCAGCATGCACCGAACTAATACTCACCTTCCTATCAGTCTGCTTATTCAATTCACGCTGAATGGCCACACTGTAGGCGTTATCATATAAAATGCCGACAGTTAGCAATACGAGTTCCTCAAACTCTCCAAGATTGGTTCCCTTCATTTTTTGAAATATTAATTTCGTAAATGTAAGTATTATACCGAAAAAAATAATTTTGGTTACAAAATCTAAAAATATTGACCTATGCCAAGCACAAATCCATTGATGGTCGGCTCTTGCAGGTTGACGCCATAATCGACCCTTAAAATAGCATTGTAGATCTTCTTATGAATAAGCCTGAATCCTCCTCCAGCAAATAGTACTACATTTTCTGATTGACCAAAGTCTGAAAAATCTCCTCCCGGATTTCTCCATGATCCTGAATCTGAGAATAATACGCCTTGCACAGCAATTTTCTCACGATCAATGAATGAATGGCGGTATTCGGCATTTAAGATAATTGCGCCTGTGCCACGGTCTACACGGTTTCCAACACCGCGAATATTGAGGTAACTGTCCAACACAAATGGAGCGAAAGGGCTAAGCTGATTGGTACTCACTCCAAGCCGCAAGCGTGTTGCTAAATTTCCCTTTTTTCCAATTCTCCAAAATCTTTTTAAGTCATTAAAAACAATGTAAAATTCAGGGTCACCATCAAGCGACTGAACGGATTGAATGTTCAGCTGATTATGCAACCCATCTAGATAGAAATAGAAATAATTGACTCGATTCCAGATGAAAGTTGCCTTTGCCAGAACTTTCTTTTTATTAACCTTTTCCGGAGCTCCTTCGAAGTTTCCATCGGTAAATTTGCTATAATCTTCAGTGAAAAAAGCGCCACCAATCTCTACCCGATCTGTAAAGTTGAAATGGCGGATTAAATCCGCTCCTATGGTGTAATTATCATATTCATATTCTACTGTCTGATTATCAAAAAAAAGTGGCTCAAGCGTAGACCATTTGATCAGGTTCACATTTACACCCCAGTCGGATTGTTTGATCCTATCGAAGGTCAAGTGCGCTGCAAATGAACTTCGATCATAGTATTGATAGTACGTGGTTAACTTGTTTCCTCTACCTCCGAGATTTGCCTCTGATGCACCTACCTGAATCCAGAAATTTTCTTCGATTCCGCCAAAACTAAAGATCGGCAAAAGTGTAAACAGCTCTTGAAAGATGTAGGTGACCTCTACTCTTCCATCTATTGTTTTGGTTTGAAACTGAACATCGGAAAACATTTCCAAATTGACCAATCTTTGCCGGGTGATCTGCAGCTGTGTCGAATCCAGGCGATCTCCGAAGGAGAATGTTAAAAACTGATCAACATACGCTTTTTTGGTCTTTTTTAAACCCTCATATTGAATGGCCACAATCTCTTGTGAGGAAATCTGGTTTACAAAACCAATGAAAAATATGATTACTAAGGTTCTTCTCACTTTTGGCGTATCACTCGGATACCCAAATTTATTGTTTCTCCAGCTCCTGCACCTTCACTACCCAGCCAGAAGTTGGTGTAAAGGAATTCCAGCTCTATGAAATTAGGAATCAATTGATACTTGGTACCAAGACCCGATTGAACAAAATAGGAAAAGAATGCCTCTCCGGATTGGTTTTGGTCATTGTAGTGGGTTGGGAAATATTCAGACATGGCATAAACCGTCCAGCGAGTATTGGGGAAGTAGCTAAAAAAGACACTTGTTTGTGTTTGCAGGTAATTGTTTTCCCGAAATGAATCTCGAGTTAGATTATACCAAAATGCCTGTTGGAAGAATAATTGAGTTTTATCTGATAGCGGGAGATCATAAAAAACTTGATTCAACCAAAGACTCCCGTCAGGATGAAGGAAGGCATCTGTTGACAGCTGATTCTCCAGATCATCAGCCAATGGAAACAGAAATGTTGATTGAATGGATAGTCTTTTCAGGCCATTGAAGGGAGCGATCTTGATCTTTGGTCCAAAGCCTACAATGGCAGTTCTAGAGCCTTGATCATCGCTGGTATTTACGTTTTTGATCCATACATCCGCACCGATATTGATTTTGTCATTTAGCCCAAATAGGAATTGATTAATGGAGGTGAAGTAGTTTTCTCTTCTTCCATTATCCATTTTTCCTCCGCTCGAGTCAAAGGACTTGGTTTGAGTGTATAAGTTCTGAAAGCTCTTGAACTCCCAATCTCCTTTTCCAAAGAGTATTGAAGGTGTGTAGTTCTGAAGGTTGTTTTGCGCAGAGCCGAAATAGAAGGCTGACGCTAGAAAAAAGAATAGTATGATCCGCATATATTTAATTTTCATCAAAGAACGCAGAACAATCCTCAAATGACGGTCAACCAACAGACAAATAAGGTATTGTGATGAATTGTTGAACTCCTTGTGATAAATCAGGCCAATTTTTCTAAATCCCTGATTAAAATCCTTCTTCTGTCGAAGTTGATCAGATTCTTTTCACGAAGTTCATTCATCACTGTAGTCACTGTTTGACGTGAAGTTCCGGTAAGTGAGGCAATATCTTTATGCGTCAGGTGATTCTTTATCATTGTCTCAAATCCAACTTTCTGGCCTTTTTCTTCTGCCATTTCTCTCAGAAAATCTACAATTCGCGTGCGCGCGTCTTTAAAAACCAGTGATTCAATTTTTCGCTCTGTCTTTCTAAGTCGGAACCCAACGATCTTCAATATCTTCAGATTGAGCTCTTTGTTATCCTTCATCAGATTTTGAAGATCTTCAATGGTCATGGAACACACATGCGTATCATTGTCCATTGCTTGAGCAAAATCCTGGCGTTTTTCTTCTCCGGCAAGTGCCAGTTCACCAAAGATTTCCCCTCGTGTCAGTATCGCTTTCACGATTTCCTTACCATCTGGTCCATAGGTACCTATTTTCACACGGCCACTGGAAACCATATAGATGTTCTCCGATGACTGATCTTTGAAATAGACAAAATCATCTTTCTTGTATACACCCGGCAAGTGCTTATCCTCTAAGTAAGGTGTCTTTTTTGGGCATAATACTTCAAAGAGATCGGTGTCTTCAAAGTACCATAAATTTCTTTCGTCGCTCATGATCTTAGGATGTGTGGATTTAATGCAAATTTGCAAACAACCACGGTTAACAACAATTATAATTAAAAAGCTCCTTGATGGACTATTTATATCTTAAAGCTCTCCACATCATATTCGTAATTACCTGGTTTGCGGGATTGTTCTATATCGTTAGACTTTTCATTTATCACACTGAGGCATTGCAAAAGCCAGAACCTGATAAAACCATCCTTTCCAATCAACTGGCTTTGATGAGTAAAAAGCTTTGGTACATCATCACCTGGCCTTCTGCTGTGATAACAATCGTGATGGGAACTTCTCTACTTATAAGCCAACTTGAATGGCTAAAAATGCCTTTCATGCATATTAAGCTGAGTTTTGTGGTTTTACTTCTTTTGTATCATTTGGGCTGTCACAAGATCTTTATTCAACTTCAGAAAGGAGAGGCTCGCTATTCTTCCATTCAACTTCGCGTCTTTAATGAAGTTGCAACGATTATCCTTTTTGCTATAGTTTTTCTCATTGTACTAAAGAATGAGCTAAGTTGGATATGGGGGACAATCGGACTTATTAGCTTTGCAGTGATCTTGATGATCGTCATAAAACTTTATAAAAAATTTAGAAAAAATTGATAATTACACCTCAGCCGAACGCCCGTATCGAAGGGTGTGTTATTATCAAAATTCAGCATATGAAAAACCTCATCTTACTCCTTTCTTTCATAATCCTTATTGCTTGTGATCAGCAGGCTTCCTCAGAAAGACTTCCTATCCTTGGCAATACCATATATGAAGATAATGATACGATCTATCATACCATTCAAGACTTTCGACTGGTCGATCAGGACAGCAGCTTCGTTACGAATGAAGCCATTTCAGATAAAGTTTATGTAGCTGATTTCTTCTTTACATCTTGTCCTACCATTTGTCCAATGATGAAGGCACAGATGCTTCGTGTGTATGAGAAATTTGAAAATAATGATCAAGTTGCAATTATATCTCATACCATCGACCCAACTTATGACACAGTTGCGCTGTTGAAAGACTATGCCGATAGACTAGGTGTCCGTGCTGACAAGTGGAAATTTCTCACCGGTGATCAGGATTACATTTATGATTTGGCTGAAAACAGCTATATGTCGGTTGCCGATCAAGATGAAGGCGCACCAGGAGGATTTGTGCATTCCGGCGCATTTTTGCTTGTAGACAAAGACCGCAGAATCAGAGGTTTTTATGATGGAACCGTGCCTGAACAGGTCGATGTATTAATGTATGACATTGAAAGACTATTGAAAGAATACCAGCCTAAAAACTGATAATAACATGAAAAAACTAACCTACCTATTCATCATCTCTGCAGTACTTTTTGCTTGTGGTAGCAGCGAGGAAAAATCTGAGAAATCTTCATCAATGACCTCCCGAGATGAAATCCGGTTGAAACAATATCAGGTGCAAGGAGCCAAAGTTTACGCTACCTACTGTGCAAACTGCCACCAGCAAGATGGAAAAGGCCTTGCATCGCTATATCCGCCACTTGCAGGCTCAGATTACTTGCTTGAGGATATGGCGCGTGCAGCTTGTATAGTGAAAAATGGACAGAGTAAAGAGATCGTAGTAAATGGAGTAACCTATAATCAGATGATGCCTGGCAATCCTATCTCCAACCTGGAAATTGCGGAAGTGCTCACATTCATTGGCAATGCCTGGGGCAATGAAGCCGGACTTATCGGCGTAAAAGACGTGGATCAGTGGATTGAAGCGTGTGAATAGAGTATTATTCCTTCAACGCCTTTTTCCCACTCTCAAGCGACTCGTTCATATCGTCTTTGACTTTCTGAACAGCCACCTTCTGTTCTTCCAAATATTTTTGAATCTCCTCATCCGTACCTTCGAATTCAGGCTCAAACGCTCGCATCCATTGCATCATGCCTTCATTGGCAGCAGAAATATCTGCAGCTAAAGAGCTGATTTTAATAGCTTGGGTGCTATCGGTAGCCATCAAAGAATCTGCGAGAGCTTCCAATCCTTTTCTGGTTTTACGCAGTTCGCCCATCTTAGGCATTACTTCGTCATGAATGGCTAATACCTCGTCTTTTAAGGTTTGCAACTCTTCTTTTTTCGAAGGGCCACAAGCCATAAGCGTAGCAATGAGACCAGTTAATAGTATAAAGTTCTTCATAGGTATAGTTATAGTTGTCAATCACAACCCTTTGGCAGGGATTAGTCGATTTTTACTTCAGCGTCTTTCAAGATATACATTAGCTGATCATAATCTGTGTCGTTGAGTTCCAGTCGTCCGATTACTGTCACGGGCTTAGCTGTATATTTCACTTCTTCTTTGAGATACGCCTCGGCCACTGTCTCTGGTCCACTTCCACCGCAGAAAAAGCAGGCTGCAATTGGTAAGGATGAAATGATGATGTGCTTAGGCTCAAACATTCCTTCAAATGGAATGATAAACCCTTTTAGCGAAACCATTTTTCCGTTCATCTTTTTTACATCGTCACCAAATTTTGGCACATAGATTTCCCCATATTCATCTTGAGATTTTTCATACTTCACGTCCGCCATGGTATCCCAGTTTTTGCCGGAATCAGTGAACTGTGCAGACGCACCTAGTGAAAGTGTAAGGATAAATAGAGATAATATCTTCTTCATTTTCAATGCTTTAGAAATGAGCCATTTGGTACAAAATATCATTAGAATACAGTTTGTCTCAATAATTAATTGACCATTTACGATCTTATGCTTTTGAGAGCGTTTCCGATATATCTGACTTATACGCAAGAAATGCCGGAATGATCGAGGCAAAAATACCTACTGCCAGGCTTCCAAGCATCACATAATATTCATCACTCACAAAAAACATTCCGCTTGTCTGAATTTGTTCCATGGAATTGACCAAAATACCAAAACCCAGATGCGCCAGCCCAAAGCCACAAAGGCTTCCGATTATCGTAAGTACGATTCCTTCTGTCAGAATTAGTAAAAATATCTTCACCTGACTTGCACCCATGGAACGCATGATCGCCAACTCATATTTACGATCTTTCAAAGAGTTAATCAATGCAATGAATACACTGGTTGCACTCAGAATTATGATCACGAGACCTAATACATTTACCACATCAACTCCTACGCCGATGATATTAAATAAGCGGGCCGTCTCATAGGGAGGAGATGCTGCTTGAAGATTGCTCGTGCCATTGACAATTCTGGGAAGCTGAACGGCTGCCATCGGTGAACGATATTTAACTAGCAGAGAAGTAATGTCTTCATTGGCTAGTTGCTCTTTGGTCACTTCTATGCCTAATCGATCTAGAGAAACAATGTCATGCATGTCACTTTCTCCATCGTGATCATGCTCCTCATGCGCTGCATGTACTTCCCACACACTTTGAATGGATACCAAAATCAATTGATCAATCACGTTCCCGGTCTGTTTCATGATTCCAACAACCTCAAAAGGATGCTCTTCATGACCGCCGCCTCCTTCAGCTAATCCATGTGCACTTTCAAGTTCGTCTCCAACAGCGATATTGAGATTCTTAGCGACCGTCGCACCAAACGTTGCTGTCATCTTTCCTCCAAACCAATCACCTTCTATCAACTCAGCTCCATATAATTCGGCATAAGCTCCTGATGTACCTACAATACGATAGCCTTGATAGCTATCACCAAGGGAAAGTGGAATAGCTGATTTTACCAGACGATTTTTAGTCAACTTATCAGCATCTTCCAGAGATATGTTTCCCGTCGGAAAATCAATATGAAAAATGCTGGCAAGGATGATTTGCAGTGGACTTCCTTTAGCGCCTACCACCAAATCGATGCCTTGAGCATTCTTGCTGATCTCCTTCTTCAAAAAGGTACTTGTAAGCAAAATAGAAACAATAATCGCTACGCCGAATCCAAATAGTAAAACGCTGAGGAGTGAGCTCAGCGGCTTAGCAAACACATTTTTGATGCTTAATGAGAATAAATTCATAGGGCCAGCTGATTTTTAAATTCGTTCTTTACTCGATGGTCATGAGTGGCTACAATGAGTGTTGCGCCTGTTTCCTCAGCTTGAGTTTTAAGCAAATCAATGACTCTCTTGCAGTTTTCATCATCCAGGCTTGCGGTAGGCTCATCAGCCAGCAAAAGCTTGGGCGAATTGATAACTGCGCGTGCAATCGAAACCCGTTGTGCTTGCCCCTGACTGATTTGGTGTACCTTTCGATTGGCCAAATCCTGTATTCCAAGCGTTGAAAGTACTTCACTCACACGCTTGTTGTCAATTTTCTTTCGGCCCAGGTATTGAGATAAAGTGAGGTTTTCTTTCACACTGAGTGAACGAACCAAATGAGGTTTTTGAAAAACAATCCCGATATTCTCACCGCGAAACTGATCCAGCTTGGAGCCGCTTTTCTGACTTAGGTCTTGTCCTGCCACTTCCAGTGTGCCCTCTTTTGGTGGCATCAATCCTCCAATCAAATGGAGAAGTGTCGTCTTTCCGCACCCAGAATTTCCCAAAATGATTCCGTGATTACCTGCTTCTACATTCCAATCCGGATAGCTAATGTGCGATTGTCCGTCATAAGAATGCTTAAGTGCTTTAATGTGTAACATTAAACTCCTATTTGTTTTCTGATTCTGTTGATTTGATGCATATGGTGAATCTGATGATAGATAAATGAATCAACAGCTCGATCCAGATTTTGCCTTCCACCCAGTGGATGTTTATAAACCAATTTATTGAGCCATTGGTCCGGATACTCATCTACGAATTGTCGTATGGCTTCTCTTGTCTCTGCCCATTTTGACTTCATCTCATGGTATTCGTAAGCTGGTGGATTGGAAATATATGAAGGCGCCTTCCATTTAAGTGAGCTTCTTAGTGCGCTATTACACAACCACATTCTAAATGTATTTGATGGCCCGGAGTTTTCCATTTTATCACCCGCCTGTATTTTCTTCTGCATGTATTTTAATGAACCTGATTCTGCGGAATTTAGATGAGAAATCACTTGAATGAGGCTCCAGCCATAACTTGTATCACTCAGCTTCTCAGCTGGAATTTCGTCTAATGACGCATATATTTTCTCTGTGTCGGTATTGAGCCTTTTCAGCTTTTCTTTTATCGCATTTTTCACGGGTATCAATTTTTTGCTAAAAAATATAAAAAAAGTTATCTTCGTTCCTGTAAATCAGCCTTTTAAAAAGGTATAATCCACCACTCAGACCCGCTAAAACGGGTTAGGTACAAAAAGATGTACCAAATTATAAAGTATTTGAACAACCGCCTGATGAATTCATGCACTGAATCGAATACTCAAAATGTACTCTCATACGCTCGTATTATTATTCGTACTGTTAGTTTTTAAAATTAATATTGCGTAAGATCACCCTTTAAATTACACGGAAGTGAGTATTCTTGACATAATCGCCTTGTTTATCTTCCTCTCAGGAGCGTTTATTTTTATAAACACATTCTACCTGAAATTGCCATCATCAATTGGATTGATGATCATGGCACTGGTGCTTTCAGTAATTGTTTACTGTGTGGGTACGTTTTTTCCTGAATTACATCTTGCCGAACATGTCAAGGAATACGAATTTGAAGAAGTCCTCTACCAGATTGTATTGAGTTTTATGCTCTTCTCCGGGGCACTGAATATCGATTTTAGGAAATTAAGCAGCCAGCGTGGTTCTGTGCTGGTCCTTGCCATTGTAGGCGTTCTCATCTCTACTTTCGTGATAGGATCAGGTGTTTATTTCATGTTGGATGCGATGGGCATTCATTTAAATTATCTGTATTGTCTGGTATTTGGGGCGTTGATTTCACCAACGGATCCCATAGCTGTGACACGCACTATAGAGCGATTTAAGCTTTCTAAAGAGCTCGAAATAAAAATCGCTGGTGAGTCGCTTTTCAATGATGGAATTGCTGTGGTTTTGGCGCTTACACTCTTAGATATCGCACATGCAGGAGAAGACCATACGCTTACATTTTTTGAGACTATTTACATTGTTGTAGCGGATATTGGAGGTGGTATTTTTATCGGTCTATTGCTTGGGTATGTTGGTTATCGATTACTAAAATATGTTGACAATGATGCTGTTGAAGTAGAGGTATTGATAACACTAGCCCTTGTTTTGGTGGGCTCTCAGCTTGCTGATTTCATTCACGTATCTGCAAAGCAGGCAGCTGTAGTCATGGGTCTCGTCGTAGGCAATGAAGGAAAAAGCACACATGTTGCCGGTGCAGCCGGAGATTATGTTTTTAAATTTTGGAAACTCTTAGAAGAGACTTTTAGTGCGATGCTATTTGTACTGATTGGACTTGAAATGCTGGTGCTCGATTTAAGAATGGATTTTATAGCAGCGGGATTCTTTGCAGTATGTATTGTACTTTTCGGACGCTGGATGAGCGTTTTCTTACCTATAAAAATGATGTCCGTAAAAAATCATTTTGCACCAAATACAATTTCGGTGTTGACCTGGGGCGCACTGAGGGGCGGACTGCCCATTGCACTTTCACTTTCGCTTACAGACTTTAATGGTAAGGACGTGATTGTGACTATGACTTACATAGTGGTGGTATGTTCAGTGCTTTATCAGGGATTAACAGTACCTACCTTAATGCGGTCAAGCACGACTGATTCGAAGGAATAAATTCAGTTTATTATTAAGGCTATCTTGCTAAATTTATGGCATGATAAGACTAAGCTATGTGATTCTTGCTTTGCTGATATTGGCATCTTGCGGCTCCAATAAGGAAGAAACTGAGAAACCGGTTTCACCTCGTATTCGAAAGAAAACCAGTATTGCAAGTCCAACTCAAAATCAAAATTTTGTTCGGGGAAATACCATTCAGGTAACTATAGAAGCGTCTGATGATTTCAGCATAGATTCGGTACAAGTAAGTATCGATGATCAAACAACTACTTACTTTAATTCATCCTTCGATGTGACGATACCATCTCAGCGCGTTGGGTCCTGGAGGCTATTGACCAAGGTGTATGATGGAGAAAGCTCTGAAACACATTACAGAACGGTCATTGTGTTGCCTGAAAGCGAACCAGAAGCTTATTCACTGGATGTTAAAAATACCTACCCGCATGATACAGACGACTATACACAGGGTTTGCTTATTAAAGATGGCAGTTTGTATGAAAGTACCGGCCGACGAGGAGCTTCTTCGTTCAAGAAAAAGAATATTACCACTGGAGAAACAGAAAAAATAGTAAACCTGGCATCAGATCTTTTTGGTGAAGGTCTGACTTTGTATAAGGATGAATTTTATCAACTCACCTGGGAATCAGGAGTTGGTTTTGTCTACAATGATCAAATGGAACAGGTGCGAACGTTCAACTATCAAGTACAGGGCTGGGGCCTGACTACACTTAATGACGAGCTGATTTTAACTGACGAAACTGAAAAACTTTATTTTATTGAACCGGAAAGTTTTACGGTAAAAAGGGAAATTCAGGTCTATGATAATCAGGGGAAGATCGATTCCCTAAATGAGCTAGAAGTTATTGATGGCCTAATCTATGCCAACGTATACCAGGAAGACTACATCGTAGTGGTAGATCCAAATACAGGTGAAGTGCTACAAAAGATTGATTGCTCAGGCTTGCTTTCAGAAGCGGAAAGCGACGCTGCAGATGTATTGAATGGCATTGCGTATGATGCCTCTAATGGTCGCATATACATCACTGGCAAATGGTGGCCAAAACTATTTGAAGTTACATTTCAACCAAAAACTATATAACAATGACGTTAGAAGAAATAACTGGTAAGATTCAGAAACTCGCAGATAAGCATGCCGGGCAATTTGCCGGAAAAGCAAATTTCAAATTTGATGAAGGTGTGGTACACCTTGATGACACTGTATCACCAACTGTGGTGGTGAACGAGGAAAGAGATGCTCCATTCTCGATCAAAATGTCTGCCGATGATTTCAATAAAATTCTCACTGGAGATTTAAATGTCATGATGGCATTTATGTCCGGAAAGCTGAAGATTGAAGGAGACAAGGGCGCGGCGATGAAATTAACTGCTCTGTTTTAATATATAATGACACAACATCAAAGCCTCTTTTTTGTGGAGAGGTTTTTTTATTCAATATCCTCGTCCAAATCCATCTTCTCCAGATCTTCATCTGGTGTATTAACCTCACCAATTAATTCATGGTTGAGATACTTTTCAAAAGCCATGTAATACATAGTGCCAATTGTAATACCGATGAGAGAGCCAGCCAAGATGTCGATCAAAAAGTGCTGAACCAGATAAATTCTGGATATAGCGGTTAGAGTTGCTCCTATGAATAGTATGGAAGAGTAGTTATTATTTTGAAGCATCAAGGCTACAAATGATGCCATCGCAAATACGGCCATTGCATGACCCGATGGAAAGGAATACTGACTCAGAATAGTCACTCCATCAACAAAATCCAGCACTTCGTATCCCCGAAAATAAATAATCGGTCGCTGAGCTTCAGGAAATAAAATATGTTTGAAAAACAGTGAGACAAGTGCTACGCTGATTCCTGATAAGCCAAGTATTAGACCGAACCTTCTTTTAAAAAAGATCAGTACAACCGTAATAATTGTAAAAAAGATTGCATCTCCGGTATGTGTCCAATATTTGAAAAAGAAATTCCAAACCGGATTATGAAGGCCGTTTAGCCATAACACAAATTCACCGTGACTTTTGTACAAAAAATACACTACTGCCAATGTGAACAGGCTTAAGTAAGGAATAAAAAAAAGACGTGTATTGCGTAATCTATCAATCATGCTGGCTTAACGCAAGATATATAGTTTCCCGAATCCATTTTTAAATGCCCGGTCAGCACTGGTAGACCTTTGTTGCATCGCATTCCCATTGGAATTGATGAATACCTTGTAAAAGTAGACTCCATTGGCCAGCTGATCACCAAACTCATCTCTTCCATCCCAAGCAAAACTTGTGATGTTGTTCCCGATTCGAATTGGCCCGATTTCATCTTGTGTGATTTCACGCACAACCCTACCCGATACCGTCAATATCTGAATTTTTATCTGATCGGGGATTTCTGTCCCTGTCAGAGTGAAAACGAATCGACATCTGGTAGAGAATGGATTAGGGTATGGATAGAAATGAGTAATCGTCGATTCGTTGATTACTTCAAAATTGATTTCGTACGGTTCCGTTCCTGCCTCATTACCAGATTCATCTTCGGCTTGGATACGAATCGCATGTACTCCATCATCCAATGGGCCCGGCTGATACTCAATTTGAAAATCCTCGCTTGTGGATGCTGGGGTATAGGTCAGCCGTGGATCTGAGAAACTAATCCGCTGAAATTGGCTTTCCTCACCAGGCAATTTCAGCGAAAGGTTTATCCCAGTTGTATCAGTTTTAGAAGCAAATGGATTATCGTCTCGCATCTTCACAATGATATTTGGGTTGGGAGATACAATATCACCATCGAGAATATGATAACCATCGAAGGTTACATCCAAAACTGGGTTAGTTTCATCAGCTTGAACATTTATAATATCTGTCTGGGTAATTCGATTATTTAATTGGTAAACTTCATTCTCGTTTGCCAAAACCTCGACAACCAAACTGTTTGATCCGCCCATATTGAATGATGAAAATGCCGTTTCAAAAACAGTGGTGTCACCCGCAAGCGGCGGAGCAATTTTGAAACTTGATTCGGATACAGTTCCTGAATTGTGATTAATCAAAGTCGTCATTACACTCAGGGAATCAGTAAAATCAACTTCGGAAATATTGTAGAAGTAGAAGCTTTTTACAATCTCTTCCCCCTCCAGGAAAGTAGCAACCGACTTGCTTTCCGGCAGGACTATGCCTTCTGCTGGATATTCATAATTGAGTTGCCAGAAATTTAATTGTGCTGGCGTCTGATCTGTTTCATCATCAAAGGAAAATGATAGTTCGATTTGCGGATATAAAACCGGGTCAACAGATGCAATGTCAATTGTTTCTGCTCGGCCTCTGGATTCAAGTGTGGACAGATTGCCGTCCTTGTCAACTCCGAGCACCTCTATTCCAATGTTATCATTGATCTCTTCGGTGATATTATAGGAGAATGCTTCCCAGCTTTTCGCAGGGCCTATCCGTCTGCTTCTAAGCTCACCGCTGACAAACTTCCCAACTACATCATCCTGAAAATCGATACTTTGCTCTGTCACCGGGGTAGCTGATCCATTATTTATGATGGTTGTAGCAGCTCCCGGAGTGTCTCCTTTTCTGCCAAAGAAAATTACCGGCTGGCCGCCAGTTAATGAATTAATGGTACCTGTGCTTACACCCAACGAATTTAAGGTTGATTCTACGCCAGCATCCCAGTTGGAGTAATCAACATTACCAATATTGAACATGACAATCATGTCACCATCTCTCATATTGTCCACCAATACCTGAAATCTACGCTCTACGCCAATCATATCTTCTTCCCTAAATTGATAGATCCGCTGTGGCAATCTCCCGCAAACTTCCCGATTGAAAACATCAATTTCAGTAGTTACAATAGGCCTGTATGGATCTCCACTTTCTTTATCAAATGCGATCGCATTAAATGTGTTTGTCTCACAATTCGGATCAATGGTATTAGATGTTACAAAGAAGTCTAGCCCTCCAATAATGGCTTCCATATCTTCATAGCTAAATGTTGGATTATCTATTCCGAAAGTGAAAATATCAATGGGTGTGGAGTTTTCAATGAATTCCCATTCATTGGTTAGCTGATTGTATTGCACGCCGGAGACAACTTCATTTTCTACCTGTTCGGGATCGTATTGACCCCATCCATCTTCAACATTATTTATTAAAGTGAATGTACTTTGAACCCATTCATTGGTCTCGTCCGGCTCAGCATTCGCATACCGTGTACGCCAATATATGGTTGAAGAATCTGGTAGGGAAAAAGCCGCAAAATCAAACGATTGATTTCCGACTACTTCTGCCGGAACGGTAAATTGCCTATTGTTTGGTCCAGCAAAATCAGGCTGAGTATCGAGCTCCAGCTGATAACTCCGCTCATCTTCCAACAGGTTGCTTGACTGCCACACAAATTCCACCTGATCATTGGCAAGCGTTGCATTGTCCAAAGGGTACAGGTTTATCGTATTTCCGCTAAAAATCGATACTTCTAATATTCCTGAATTATTGGTTTTGTCCAACTCATCCACCGTATTAGTCGGATCAAGAATAACATTGAAAAGGTTTAATCCATCGTTGTTTTGAACAGGATCGTTTGGAATATAAAACGCCAATGTGTCCTGTCTTAAAGGTCTACTAAATTCTTTTGTATAGGTCTGCTGTGCGCCATCAGGATACGTTCGATTGATTTGAACAATTAATGAATCTTGTATTGTTCTTCCAAAATTCTTGACGATTACGTCTATCCTAAATGAATCCTGGCTTGCCAAAATTTCCTGAGCATTGATAGCCGAAGCACTTAGTGAATTGTTATCGATCTGATAGTCCGGACTATCCGCTCCAAAAACCCGATATGCCGGATCTCCCTGCAAAGTCATTTGCTGTACTTGAGTGAGATTCAAATCACTTGTTCCATACGAATCAATATATCTTTCGGATACCTCAAGCATGACATTTCCAATGGTCTCGCCAATGAAAACATCGTCACCAAAACCTAATTCATAAAACAGATCGCTCCATCGTCTGAGCGTAGTGGAAATTGCCACGTCCGAGTGAGCAATAAAGCCCACTGCGCCTAAATCGGGCGTGGATAACCAATCTTCACCAAAGGTGAAGTTGGTCCCAAAAATTTCTCCTGCCTTGCATCCATTCACCAGAAATACCGGATATTTTCCTTTGTTAGCAAACCCGAATGATGGATCACTCACTCTGCCTATTTCAATATCAGTGACCGTTCCGCTTGAATGTCCAAAAAAGGTGATGTATCCAACTCCTTGATTGACCCGATCGGTAACATCCACAAACTCCACCGCTTCACCTGTTTCTTTTCCCGTGTTGAATGCACGGCCTCCGATAAAATCGGTTTCTAAGACTTCAGTAAAATCTTGAACAATCTGGATAAAATTTGAAATCTCACTTTGATTAATACCACCACTCAATTGCAAAAAATCTTTTCGAAATAGATCATCATAGGGCAATGCTTCCATTTCGATGACTTTATTGAGATAGGCAGTTACGTCATCAGTATCAAATGCGTTGAGTCTTCCGATAGCAATCCCAGGTACCTCCGAGTCTGAATCAATGCCTAATGTGTAAGGTAAATCGCTTCCGGGCACACCATATGTAGGGACATTAACATCAGACTGTGCTCCTCTGTAATAGTTGAAATTAGTTGTAAATCCCTTTCCAATAATGAAGACATTCTCAACGGGATTTTGATTGTTGGCATCAATGATAAAATTCCTAATTGCCATCGGGGAGGGGTCTCCATAATTATACAGATTATAGAGGTCGTCAATATTCGCAATTTGAACCGCATAACCACCGCCAGAAACTGACTCTCTATGGTTCTTATAATCTCTCACAGGATCACCAGAACTTCTTAAATCAGCATGCGATACAATAAGGTAATCTTTATTACTTAGGTTATAATTTGGCAGGTCAACTGCTTCAATTGACCCAGCAGTTAATGGGTTGGTCACTGCTAAAATTTTGTGTCCATCTGATACATCAGGGATCACCGCTTCTACCCTGCTGCTAAAATTTGTCGTGGAGATTCTGATGGCATTAAATGGGTCGGTGATATCAAAAATCCGAGTCCCTGAAGCATTGGTAGTAGGAATTTGCAACCAAGCTTTAGCATCGCTTGGATTGTCAACAGTGAAAATCTTGTTTTCACTCACACCCAGTTGAATGGTTTGTGGATATTGAATTCTCACATAGGCTACTGAAATTCTTTCAGAGGTTTCTGAAAAACCTTCGGCGGTTATTCTCACGACAAATTCGCCTGCTGCACCTACCTGGGTATCATTAAACGTACCGGAGAATGACTCATATCCCCAACCTCCAAACTCAACATTCCCCAACAAACCAAGAGAGCTTGTATTTTGACCTATCTCTATGGCAGCATTATGACTCAGACTATTTCCTCCAATAATTACGGTTTCCAAAACCGGGTTTGCTGCCGAAGTTTCAAAGCCTTCGAGTGTAAAGTCAAAGTCTCTAAAAGCATTTTTCCCTTGAAAACTCCCGGTCCATCCCTCACCTTCATCATACTTACTAAGGCTAAAAGCCGATTGGGTTCCAAATCTCCGCCCCGGTGAATAGTCTGAAGTAAAAAGCTGGATAGTATCTTTCAGGTGATAGGCTTCAGGTGTAAGTCCGCTGGCGTTTCTGTCTGAAGAAAATGCCATGCGCTTTCCGTTTTCACTTCCCAACTTATACGTCAAGAAATAAGTGGCTGTATCCGAAAACAGGTTATAAAAAGTATGTGGTTGATCTCCATCATCATATAAAGCCGCATCACTCTCGCCATCATTTCTGATTCCATAAAACTCAAAATAGTTGAGGGTTCCATCTCCGTTAGCATTTACATTGATAGCCACCTCCTGTCCTCTTCTGAAAAGCTGAACTCTAGTGGCGGGCACACTTCCTATTGGGAAACCTATAGCTGAAAGTTCATCTTGGGTAACTCGGTAAAAGCCATCTTCCGCTATCTTAATCTTATAATAGGTTTGCGTAAAATCAATCCACTCATTTCCAACTTGACCAAATGTAGAAGTTGCAATGACCATCAAGAGTCCTATGATCTTATTCCTCCACATTGAAATCAACTTTTATTGAAAAAACATGAGAAAATAGTCCAGGTGCCAGATCACCAATATCGGTCAAGGCATAGTCAACGGTAAGTTCTTTAATATTTACACCTACTCCGAAATTAGGCTGAAAGGTCCAGGACTTACTTCCATCAAAATCCTTGATTTGTTGAATCTGATTTATTCCTAATCTAAGAAAAGCCAGCTTTTTGTAATCAAACTCTACTCCGGCTTTTGGATCGATTGAAATCAAACTAGATTTTATCAGTGTATTCCGCTTTCCATCGAATGTCATATCAAGATCGACAGATGTGAGTACTCCAAACTTTTCGGTTATTGTAAATTCTCTTGAGCCTCCAAGGATCAACCTTGGCAGTGTAACCTCCACAGAATTTACGGGCACGTCGTTGCCGGTAAGTGCGTAGACTTCTTCAACTTCATCAGTATTGTGCGACCATGCATTGAATGTACCAAGCATATCACGCGCTACAAGACCAAGTTTCCAATCATTGATTTCTTTCTGAGCTCCAAAATCAAATCCAAATCCCCATGCCTTAGAAAAGCTACCCACTGTTCGATGAATTATCTTCAAATTACCTCCAGCATCAACTCCACCAAGAAAAGGAAGCTTACGTGCATAAGAAACTAAAAATCCATAGTCTGCAGATGAAAAGAACTGAATGTTGTCATAATTGATCGAACCATTCACATCTACCAGAAATCGCGTATCAGGAATGTCGTCTACAGCAAATCGAATTACGGAGATCGCAATTTTGCTTTCCTCATCTACTGATGTGGCAAAAGCTGCGTAATCATAATTGGCTAGTCCGCCAAAGTAAGATGAGTGCATTAACGCAAGCTGGTGGTCTGATCCAAGGCTGTTCAAACCTGCCGGATTCCAATATCCTGCCGTAACGTCATCGATGAATGATACAGCCGTAAACCCCATCCCAAAAGATCGAGCACTTACCCCAATATTCATAAACTCGTTGCTGTACTTCGGAGTGTTATCTCTTGAACTAGATTCGTCCTGAGCCAACAATCCAATACTCGCACCAAATATTAAAACCCCAACTACTAAATACTTCATAAAGATTAATCGAAAGCAATTTAGCGATAGCCACGGGATTGAAATAACGAACATCGTTGAATAATGCCTTATTCACGACAAAGTGTATAAAGTTGCCATTTTCATAACTTATTAAAGATAAAATATAATTATCAGAAGAATATTTAACGTATAGTATATTTTTTCCTAAAGTACTTGGCCATGCCAAGTACCTTTACGTATATAGCACCGAAACCTATCCATGCTTAATGAAAAGTTTGACCCGAAATGAGAGCTAAAATGAAAATGAGTATTTACAAATGCGCGTTACATATGGCCTTCAGAAAACATAGAAAGACATATGAATATTGAAAACACACAGGTTCAGATGAGAAAGGGGATTTTGGAGTTTTGTATTTTACATATAATCTCCAGAGGAGAAGTCTATGCTTCCGATATGTTGGAAGAACTGACCTCCGCGAAAATCATGGTTGTAGAAGGAACACTTTATCCACTTTTGACAAGACTGAGAAAAGCCGGTCTTGTAGACTATAAGTGGGTAGAATCAAACTCCGGACCTCCACGCAAATACTATACGCTTACTAAGGAAGGTGAAAATTTCCTTGGTGGGTTGGACCAGACATGGACCGAATTAGTAAGCTCAACCAAAAAAATCATCGCGAAAAAAAACACGAAGAAGAAAGCATGAAATAGCCTAACGGCCAATTGAATGTGACCTCAACAAAAAGACACAACACATGAAAAAGAATATAAGTATCAACATTGGCGGTATCATATTCCACATCGAAGAAGATGGGTATGACAAACTGAAGAGTTACCTCGATTCAGTCAATAAATACTTTTCCTCTTTTGAAGATAGCAAAGAAATCATCGCTGATATCGAAGGGCGAATTGCTGAAATATTCCTTTCCAAACTGGATGAAGGCAAGCAAATCATTAATCAAGAAGATGTCAATGATTTGATCGCCACGATGGGTACAACCAAGGATTTCGAAGCAACCATCGAAAGCGAACCTGAGGAGAAAAGTGAGGAAAAAGCTAAAGAAACTTCTGAGGAGACAACAGCCGATGAGAAGCAGGAAGAACCAAAAAGCACTTACGAAAAATCAAAACGATTATATAGAGACTCTAAACGCAAAGTCATTGGTGGAGTAGCTTCAGGTATTGCCAACTATTTTGGTATGGATCCGATCTGGATTCGACTACTGATGCTGGCCTTCCTCTTCAACATATTCTTTTGGGGATTGAGTGGCTTCATCTTTTTAGCATACATCATTCTCTGGATTGCGGTGCCTGCCAGCGACCAATTGGATGACGATAAAGCAATAAAAAAATTATTCCGCAGCACAGACGATCGTGTGTTGGGAGGTGTATCCGGAGGTATTGCATCCTATTTTGGCACAGATCCGGTTGTGATAAGAGTTTTGTTTGTAATATCCATATTCCTGGGTGGAGCAGGCCTACTAGTGTATTTGATACTCTGGATTATAACACCTGAAGCTAGATCCCTGACGGAGAAAATGCAAATGCAGGGAGAGCCTGTAACCATCAGCAACATTGAGGAGAATTTGAAGAAAAATCTCAATATGAAAGAGGGAGAAGAAAACGTATTCGTAAAAATCCTTCTTTTCCCATTCAGACTGATTGCCATGATCTTTAAAGCACTTGGGGAGGTGTTGGGACCACTACTGAAGGTTGGAGTGGAAGTACTGAGAATAGCTGTTGGTGTATTCCTGGTGTTTTTAGGCTTTGTCCTGATGATCTCGTTTACCATCTCTCTGGCGGTTTTACTAGGCGTTGGTGGTGCGATGGATTCATGGGTGCAATTCGGGGATTTTCCTGCAGAAGAAATATTCGGCTCTTTGAGTACGATTGCGGTAATCTCTTCATATATGGTTTCGATGATTCCTTCACTGGCTATCCTCATGCTCGGGCTGGTTATCATCCTAAAGAAAAAAGTGACCAGTGCATTTGTAGCATGGAGCATGTTTGGACTATGGCTGCTGGGCATGATCGGGCTTGCCGTATCTGTTCCAACAATTATCAGAGATTACAGCACCGAGGGAACTTACAAGGAAGAACAAACTTTCGAGGTGTATGAAGGAGTTGCCCAATTGAAGCTCAATGAATTGGACTGGGATCGATACAATAGTGTCGATCTTAAAATCCGAGGGCACGAGGATTCATCTGCTTATTTATTGGAAATGGATTTTGATTCACGTGGCTATTCTAGAAATAATGCACGTGACAATGGAGAAGCCGTTGACTATGTAGTGACGCAGGAGGGCAACACGCTATTGTTCGACTCTGAAATCACGTTTGGTGATGCTCCATTCCGCTTTCAAGATGTGTCCGCAACATTTTATATTCCTTATGGCAAGGTCTTCACCATGGACTATGACTTGAGGAAGATCTTAAGAAATACACTTTGGATTCATGACTATAACTCAAGCGACCTGGGTGATAATGAATGGGTTTTTGAAAGAAATGGTCTTCGCTGCCTGACATGTGAAGATTCGGATAGAAAATACGACAATAGAAAGAGATCTTCGGGTTCGGATTCGCAGGAATATCAATTCCGTGATTTCGATGAGGTGGAGTTGATCTCCCTCTTTGATTTCGAAATTATTCAGGATGAAGATTTCTCAGTAAGACTTGAGGGCGATGAGGATGATCTTGATGATGTATACCTCTCACAGAGTGGCGATGAGCTCGAGATCAGGTATGGAAAGAATAAGGACTGGTGGAAAAAACGAAATCGACGAGATAAAATAAAGGTATTTATACGCATGCCTGAGCTTGAGTACTTCAAAGCCACAGGTGCTTGCGATGGTGAAATTCGTGACTTTGAAAACGCTGACCTTTCAATAGAAATTGCAGGAGCATCTAAAGTTTGGGCTAACATCACAGCCAAATATTTGCAGGCTGATTTGGCAGGTGCATCTGAGTTAATTCTGATAGGAAGTGGAGAAGACCTGGAAGTTGACCTTGTAGGAGCTTCAGAACTTGATGCATTCAACTTCGAAGCAGAGGATGCTGACATTAATGCTGTAGGAGCTTCTTCCGCAAAAGTCTATGCAAGAAACGAATTGCAAGCATCGGCTACCGGCGCAAGCAAGATTCGATATCGAGGAAGTGCACGAGTATCCTCAAATAGTGCTGGACTTAGTTCAGTCAAAAAAGATTAAAGACATCTAACTGGTCCAGAGTCAACCTATGACTCAGTCATTTAGGTTTTGGTATCCCCAACTTTTGGTCGAGTTGGGGGTTTTTTTTGCTTTGAATTAAGGGTTTGAGCAGTTTATATCCTTATCTTAATCCACTAAGTATAGTTGTAAAGTATGAGGAATTTTCGCATCGAGGCAATCATATGTTGCTTGCTTCTGATATTGCCGTGTTTAACCGCTCTCTCTCAAGAATTACTGAACACCGCCAACAGCTCGGGATTTACAATTTCCGGCGTTGTTAAAGATGCGAATACCGGAGCTCCTCTACCCTATTGCAATGTCTATTTTTCAGGATCATTGAAAGGAGTATATACCAATGAAGATGGGAGTTTCACATTGAAAGATGTGGAGGCCGGCCAATACGAACTTGTGATCTCTTTCGTAGGCTACACAACTCAAACCAAAACCCTCCAAATTGATGACAACCTAGAAAACCTGTCAATCCGGCTGGTAGAAAACAAAAAGAAGTTAGAAGATCTGGAAGTTGTCATAAAAAGAGACAGAGAATGGGAGAATCAACTTAAACGATTTGAACGAGATCTCCTTGGCGAAATTCCAATGTCCAGGTATTGTGAGATAAGCAATCCCTGGGTCGTGACATTTACAGGAGATAAAAATCAGTTTATCGCGACAGCCGAAGAACCATTGGAAATAGTGAATAAAGCTCTTGGTTTCCACATGGTAATGAACCTCGACAAATTTATCCGCAATGGAGACATATTTGACTACAAGGGATATTTTCATTTTGAAATTCTTAAGCCCGCAAATGAAAAGCAGGAAAGCAAATGGATACAAAATAGAAAAGATGCCTACCTCGGATCAGTTGCTCACTTTCTCAGGAGTCTTGTTGAAAGTAACACAGTGGATGCAGGCTTCAGTGTGAGGAGCGTTGGCAGAGAAAATCAAGCGGAAAACATTTATAAAAAATCTCAGGTATCATTAAAAGAACTAGTAAATATCTCCAGAAAAGGAGACCTGTGGCGGCTTGAGCTGAAAGAGCCTATTTTATTGGAGTATCAATATGAGTATACGCATGGAGCGCCACAACTGTCGCTTCTCACAAAAACCCCAAATGAGGAAATTCTATTCAATTCATATGGCATTCTAAACGATCCCTCCAAGCTAAAAATCGGTGGCTATTTAGCTGAAGAAGGAGTCACCACACTCTTGCCCAAAGAATACCTCATTGATGGAGAAATGCTGATCAAGAAGAAAGCTGATCAAGCCTTACGTGCCAGCTTTATCAACTCATTTACAAGTTATTCGGATAAAGAGCCGCTCAAGACTTTTCTAAGAACGGACAAAGAGACTTACTACTCGGGCGAAACAATTTGGATGAGAGGATATCTTGTGAATGCCATAAATAATAAGCCTGTCTATGACCAAGACGTCATCCATGTTGAATTACTAGACTCGAATAAAAACATCCTAAAAAAACATCGGCTAAAATCCATTAATAGTGGAGCCAATGGTAGCTTCATCCTTTCTGATTCAATTAGTACCGGAGACTATTTCCTGAAAGCGTACACGAATTCTTTAGACCAGGTTTTCGTACGAAAAATCCAAATATTCTCCTTTGAAGACGAAAACCTCTCTGCTGATTCCAAAGCAAAAAAGGAAGATACTACCCTGCTTTTCTTTCCGGAAAGTGGTGAGCTAATTGACGGGATAAAAACACAAGTAGCTTTTCAATCCAATGCGAATAATATTACCGGGACTATTTTTTCCGAAAAGGATAAAAAGATCACTTCTTTTTCTTCTACTGTTTCCGGCATGGGAACCTTCATCATAAAAGCTGATTCCAAACAAAAATATTATGCGCTCATTGATGGTGTAGACAATAAGTTTTGGCTACCGGATGCGATCGATGAAGGGGTTTCCATCAGGCTAGAAAATGAAGCCCAGATCAAGTTTGAAGTTACTGTTTCGGAGATATATGGTGATACTGATTTATACATCCTCATTCATAATTCCGGTCGCTTATTTTTCTTTGAAAATCTAAATACAACCAGAGATCAGGAATACACTTTTGATAAAGAACAATTAAGTACGGGAATCAACCATATCACCATCTTTGATAGCAAAAAAAGGCCATTAGCTGAGCGGCTTTTTTACATTCCAAGTGAGGACAATGCTGATTCTTTAATTGCTATTGAAACAGAAAAAACAGTCTATAGCAAAAGAGAAAAGGTTAATCTGGCATTATCCTTAGGCTATAAATATCCTGATTCCGTTTATACCGATCTCTCTATTTCGGTGCTGGATCTTGATCAGTCTGACCATTCCGTTGACATAGCTAGCTACTTTAAAATATTTGCCGATACCGACATCCCCATACCAACCAGTAAGGCCCCAATTTTCTTAAAAAACTTCAGAACAGCACCTGATCTCTTTATGCAGATATACGGATGGCGCAGATTCGATTGGAATGAATTTTTTTATCCCAAGCCTCTTGAAAACTTAACCGATGATGTGTCAATTTCCGGATCAGTTACAACCAAAAATGGCTCCCCGTTTGACAACACCGATCTGATCCTTTTAAATAAGGATAATGGTGAATTGTACAATTCCAAAACCGATGCTTTTGGCAATTTTCAATTTGCCAAACTCGGAATTACCGATACAACCAACCTCATCCTGAAGGCGATGGATGCCGGAGGAAAAATTGCAAATCCAATCTTCAAAATTGATAGCAGCTACCAAGAAAGTAAAGCGCTCCCTTTTGTAAGAGACGAGCTCGCAACCAACCAAAAAAGTGTGACACCTGAGACGCTACAAATCGCTTTTGAAAGAAATCAAGTAACAGATCTCGGTAAATATACCTTGCTCAATGAAGTAGTCGTATCTGTACAGAGAGAAGAGAAAATTGATCCCAGAAAATCCGCTTTGGGAAAAGGGAATTACTCACTAAAAACAAGTGAAATAGGTGGTAGAGAAACGTTTGGACACGTTTATGATATCGTGCGGGGCAGAGTTCCCAGTCTCACCTTCGTAAGAGCGAGTAGAGGAATGGATCCAAACGCTGTGTATGTGATTCTTCGAGGATATACCAATCCTGGAGCCTCTTATGAATCGCAAGCCGCTCTCATTCTTGTGGACAATGTGCCAATGACACCAGATGGCTTAGGCGCCGTAAATCCCGGTGATATTGAGTCTGTTGAAGTATATACGGGAGCAGCAGCATCGGTCTATGGAGCAAGAGGCCAAAATGGAGTGATTGCATACTTTACCAAAAGAGGTTCGCCCAATTACAGTACCAATAGTGATCCACTCACAACAAGCTTTATCTATAAAAACGGCTATTATGCATACAAGGAATTTCGACATCCTGATTATTCCAGGCTCAGCCCAACCGATTCCTTCAAAGACCTCAGATCAACAGTCTATTGGAATCCAAATGTCACTCTGGTGAATGCCAAAGAAAATCTCTCATTTTATACAACAGACAGACAAACTGAATTATTGATAGATGTGCAAGGTGTGAATCAGTTTGGCGAGCTAATACACGAGACGAAAGTGATTGAAGTGAGGAATTAACTCAATTAGCATCCGGTAAGAGCGAATAAGCCATTGGTTTTCCACCAAAAAGCACCTTTGTTTTCGCCCACGTATCTGTGAATAATTCAGAATGGCGATACGCTTCCAGGTCATCTTCACCTTCCCATTTGCTGAAGGTATAATAGACATGATTCAGCTTAGCATCTTTGCAGAGTTCCAAATGAGCACAGCCGGGAAACGTTGCAATTTTCTCTTTTACAGTTTCAAAAAGTGCCAAAAAATCAGTCACTTTCTCCGGATCAAAATCCATTCGCACAATACGTATCAGCATAGTTATTCAGTTGTAAATTCAATGAGCACCGGAGAATCAACAGACAAACCCAGCAGCTCGGAAGCATTTCCCTTATTTATTCCAATTTGTAATTGATCAGAAGAATTAAACAAAACATAGCAATCGCCGGACTCCACATCACTGAAATACGTGTTTAATTGAGGAAACACCTCCCTTCCAAAACGCACCAGATATTTCACACTTGTGCCATTAATCTCCAGGATTTTTTCAAACTCAGATTTTTTAATATTCGTAATCAGATTCCCGTATCGATCCACAGTAACCACATGGCCTGCAATCTCCCGTTTGGTCACTTTGAGTTGACGCGCATAGAGCTCAGTCATTTCTCCAATCAAAGTCCCCACGTCCTTCAGGCTTTTTCCATTCGCGAGCTGCAAGGCAGTTTTGGCCAATACATCTTTTGCGGGAAAGGTGGATAGGCCGTTCTCCAAAACGACAATTTGATCCGGTTTCTTCTCAGAAACCAGGCTGAAAATTCCAGAATCAAAACCAACAAATAGATGTCCATCCAGCTCAATGGCCAGCGCTTTGGACTTCTCACGCATCGCATCCACAGCCACGATGTGAACCGTTTTTGCAGGAAAATCCTTGTATACATTGCGAAGAACATTGGCAGCATGCGAAATGTCGAATGGTCGAATGTCGTGCGTGATGTCGGTAATTGGCTGGGCTGGTAACTCGGATACAATAGCAGCCTTCACAGCAGCCACGTAGTGGTCTACTGTCCCGAAATCAGACATGAAGGTGATTAACGCCATTTGGGGGATTTCAGCTTACATTTGTTCTTACAAAGCTATATATTTTACTCACACAGTGAGTTGATAAACGTCGCGGTTTATCGCAAAAAAACAGAATGAAATTGGAAAAGAATATTGCAATCAATAAGTAATTTACGCTTGAAGCATTAACCAAAATATCTATTGCTGGAAAAAATAATTACACTTGAAAATGTTTCCCTGGTTGACTTCCTTGGAATCGAAAATCAGAACATCAAAACGATCGCTACAGCCTTTCCTGATAGCCAGATCGTCAGTCGTGGAAATGAAATCCGCATCAAGGGTTCTGCTCCTCAGATCCTGAAGATCAATGAAATTCTGAACTCCCTGCTCACGCATTATCATGAATATGGTAAAGTGACTGCCGAAAACGTCAAGGACTTTGTGGACAATGAGGAAAACACCATTGAAGCTGGTCCACAGGCAAGCGCATTGGTGCATGGCACGCGTGGCACGCGCATCGTTCCAAAAACTGTCAATCAAAAGAAACTTGTAGCAGCGGTAGAAAAAAATGATCTGGTATTCGCGATCGGACCCGCCGGAACCGGAAAAACTTACATCTCCGTAGCACTTGCAGTGCGGGCGCTCAAAAACAAGGATGTAAAAAAGATCATCATTACCCGACCGGCCGTAGAAGCAGGAGAAAATCTTGGCTTCCTTCCCGGTGACCTGAAAGAAAAAATAGATCCGTATCTGCGCCCGATCTACGACGCACTCAGCGACATGATCCCGGCAGAAAAGCTGCGCTACTACAAGGAAAATGGCATAGTAGAAATAGCACCACTTGCCTACATGCGTGGACGCACACTCAACGATGCCTATGTCCTGCTGGACGAAGCGCAGAATACCACACCCATGCAGATCAAAATGTTTTTGACACGGATGGGACCGCAATCCAAAGTGATAATCACAGGTGATATATCGCAGATTGATCTGCCGAAAAAGCAAACCTCCGGCCTGATCGAGACCATGCGCGTACTCAAGGAAGTGAAAGGCATTGGGTTTGTAAACCTGGACGAACGAGACGTGGTGCGCCACAAACTCGTGAAAGCAATCATAAAAGCATACAATAAATATGACCTTCAAAGTACTAAAGGCGACCAATGAAGAGCTGCTAAAGAAAGCCTTCCAGATTCGTGAAGAAGTATTTGTGGTGGAGCAGGAAGTAGCTGCTGAAGAAGAATTTGATGAGTTTGAAGACGAGTCACACCACTTTGTGGCGTTGGATGAAAACGATGAGCCCGTAGGCTCTGCACGCTGGCGACATACAGACAAAGGCATCAAGCTGGAGCGCTTCACGGCCAAGAAAACCATGCGTGGCAAAGGCTTAGGCACCGCGATTGTACAAGCTGTAATGGACGACCTGGCCAAAGCAACCAAGCCCGGCACCTATCTCTACATGCATGCCCAGCTACCCGCCGTTCCCCTCTATTTGAAATTTGGATTTGAGACCAAAGGCGACCAGTTCGACGAGTGCGGGATCATGCACTATTTGATGTGGAGAGTGTTGTAGGCAGGTATCTTGAGATCCTCAAATTCCACTGAGTTTCCTCATTAGTAGGACAAGCAATAAGAAAAGAGGGTGAGTAAAATGATTTTTGAATCATGTATTCCTTCAGATTGAGTGGTAAAAACCAAAATTTCTGGCGTCATTCCGGTTTTCGAAGAATGAGAAATACCGGAATCTTAGTCATTGCATGAGGTTGAGATTCCTGAATCCTTCCTTCGTCAGTCTCAGGAATGACGGTTCAAAATTTTGTTTTAGGGTCTACTAAAGCCCTAAGAGTAATAAAGATCCCGGATCAAAGTCCGGCATGACACACGAAGAAAGATTTTTGAATCATGTATCTGCTTCAGATTGAATGGTAAAAACTAAAATTTCTGGCGTCATTCCGGTTTTCGAAGAATGAGAAATACCGGAATCTTAGTCATTGCATGGGGTTGAGATTCCTGAATCCTTCCTTCGTCAGTCTCAGGAATGACGGTTCAAAATTATCGTTCACGCTCATTTTAGTGACCCTCAACCCTCTCCAACAACCCAAACAAAAACCCCATATCCTCTGTAAACCTCCCGAAATCTGACGGAAGCTCCTCATACTCATGGATGAGGTAGTAGAAGAATATTTCACGTAAGTTTTTTCGAAACGCGTGCACATCTACCAAATCCAGGAAATCATCAAATGCCTGAATCATCTCAGGTGTGAGGTTCTTGTAGTTCATTTTACTAAACTAGAAATTACACTCGATATATAGAGTACTTTTAATAGGGTATCGGGTAGACCTTTGGTCTACAATGGGCACAGAAAATTCACCTAACAATATCGAAAGCCTTCAAAAGCAAATTGGTATTAAGATTCGATCCATAAGAGAGAGCAAAGGCATCAAGAACTACGAAAAGTTTGCCATTCAAATTGGATTTAGTCGCTCGTATTATTGGAACATTGAAAAGGGGGAAGCGAATCTGACAATAAAATCACTCCTGAAAATCTTAAACGCACTAGGCGTCACTATCGAAGACTTCTTTAAAGAGCTAAAGAACTCATAAGCGTCATAAATCGCTGCTTATACGCTGCGAACGTCTCATCATACGTCAAAGCCTTCTCCTTGTATGTCAAAAAGTTCTCGTCAGGCGCAGTAGTATCTTATTGAGTATCAAAGTCATCTAATCATCTGTCAATGTCCTCAAATTAAGCGTCAAAGAATGCTTGTTGTATGTCAAGGCTTGATCATTACCTGTCAAGGTCATCTCATCACTTGTCCAGCTAATCGCACCAGTATACCTAAAGTGCACCTTGTGCTATACCGTACCATCAATTACGACTCATAGCTTCGCAATTCATCAAAAAAATAAGAACTATGACACAACAACAGATCAATCGAAGCAACATGTTTGACGCCACACAAGCATATATGGATGGAACCACAACTATCTGGGGGCCCATTCCTATTATTAACATGCTTAAGAATCAATTTGACGATTTACTGCTACAAATCACCGAAAACCAGGAAGCACAACAGGCTGCGAAGGTCTTTGTGGGCCACAACAAACAAATGCAGAAGAAACTGATCGCTGAGAAGGCCGATATCCTGAATGATACCCTGGAGGCCTATGCAGCTATAAATGCCAATGCTGAGTTGGAAAGTAAAGCAGCCAAAAGCTTTCGGGAATTACTCCGATTACGTAACGAAGACTTCATCATCACAATCAATGAAACAATCGAGCTTCTCACGGATAAGCTAGAAGACTTGGTAGATTATGGAATGACCATTGACCAGATCACTGACCTGAAATCCAGCATGGACAACTTTCTTGCTCTGCATGGCAAACCGAGGCAATACCGCATTGCCTCTTCAGTTGCTACCGGAACTTTAGAAGAAGTCTTTTCCCAGACCAGCGAACTATTGGACTTGAAAATGGACAACCTGATGAAGCGGTTCAAAAGGTCAAATCCATCTTTTTATCAGGGATATTTGGCAGCTAGGGTCGTGGTTGATAATTGATTGGACTTCTCATGCAATTGTTAGATATTCTGTCAAGACTTAATCCTAAAGTCAGAGTGTAGTAACTGAAGATGCCGGATCAAGTCCGGCATGACACACGAAGAAAGATTTTTGAATCATGTATTCCTTCAGATTGAGTGGTAAAAACCAAAATTTCTGGCGTCATTCCGGTTTTCGAAGAATGAGAAATACCGGAATCTTAGTCATTGCATGAGGTTGAGATTCCTGAATCCTTCCTTCGTCAGTCTCAGGAATGACGGTTCAAAATTTTGTTTTAGGGTCTACTAAAGCCCTAAGAGTAATAAAGATCCCGGATCAAAGTCCGGCATGACACACGAAGAAAGATTTTTGAATCATGTATCTGCTTCAGATTGAATGGTAAAAACTAAAATTTCTGGCGTCATTCCGGTTTTCGAAGAATGAGAAATACCGGAATCTTAGTCATTGCATGGGGTTGAGATTCCTGAATCCTTCCTTCGTCAGTCTCAGGAATGACGATTCAAAATTTTTGTTCACTCTATCAAGACTTATTCCATCTAATCAGGTATACAAATCGTAAACCGGAATCAACCTATCCATTTGTGACCGACTAGGAGCATGCATGCCACCTAGAATGCATGGGTGTTTTTCTGGAATTCTTATCCGTTCGTTCGCTTAAGTATTGCGCTTATTCTTGGTGTCATTGCCTTTGAGCAGTATCCTTTGCTTTGGAAGCAACCAACCACAATCCTGATGCTTGGTATTCTATTTTGCAGCATTAGTGTCTACTTCTCCAAAAAAATAGGCTTTCATAAGCTTCGACACCTAAATGGCCTTTTATGTCTCTTTGTGATATCCTTTCTCGGCGGATTTCTAGTAAAAAATAAATACCATGATCATCCGGCTTCACATTACAAAAATCTGGAAGTCAGAAAAAAAGGCTTTTCCGGATTGATCATCAGTCCGATCAACGAGCGGGAAAATCATTTTAGGTACGAGCTAAGCTTGAGTCAAATAGTCACCACGGATTCTCTAATCTCTACCGAGGGAACGATTCATCTTTACATATATAAAGATTCAGCGGCGTTTCCACTCCAATATGGCGATCGTGTCAATGTATTTGGTGCATTTTATTCCATTCAAGAGCCAGGAAACCCAGCTGAATTCAACTATAAAAAATACCTGGAAAGGCAAAACATCTATGCTCATGCATTTGTAAAGGCCGCTGATGTCGATGTAGCCGGTCACGAATCGATTAATCCTATTTTGCGTTGGTCTTTCAAACTCAGGGGTAAAGCCAATCAAATCATTGACGATCTCATTCCTCAGCCGCGAGAAAATGGAATTGCCAAAGCACTGCTTTTAGGTATAAAAGATCACCTGGACAATGACATGAAGAAAGCGTATTCAGCGGCTGGAGCGATGCACGTTTTGGCTGTTTCCGGGTTGCATGTTGGCATAATCTTCATGATAATAAAACTCATTTTCGGCCGGCTCAGGGAAACCGGCTTAATGGGCCGATACCTTTTTGGAGCCATCAGCATCCTCCTTATTTGGCTTTATGCATGTGTCACCGGGCTTAGTCCTTCAGTATTGCGAGCTGCAACGATGTTCTCATTTGTTGCAATCGGAGAAGCCTCGGTGAGAGAAACCAACATTTATAATTCGCTTGGCCTTGCCGCCTTCATTCTAATCCTGTTCGACCCACATTTTATTTATTCTGTTGGCTTTCAATTGTCATTTGCTGCGGTAATTGGGATTGTATACCTGCAGCCCAAATTGTATAAGTCAATAAATATCCACAACCTATTGATGGACAAAGCGTGGGCCATTACCTGTGTATCAATTGCAGCTCAATTAGCTACCTTCCCTTTAACGGCCTATTATTTCCATCAATTTCCTACCTATTTTCTTATCTCCAACCTAATCGTTATTCCAGCATCTTTTCTGATGCTCACAGGCGGCATATTCATGATTTTGATGGGGTCCTTTTCTTCAGCCATAGGTCAGCTTTGCGGACAGATTCTTCAAAAGTTTATTTGGATTATCAATGAGCTTATTAGCTATGTTCACCTACTTCCCAATAGTCTTATTGAGTGGATTTATATGGATTGGGTTGGGTTGATTTTTACTTATGCAATCGTTTTTACACTTATTGCTGCCCTTCATTTTGGAGCCTTCCGTACGCTTATGGTATCTGGAACACTAATTTTGGGACAACTCACGTGGGGCTGGACCAGTCATCAGCATCAGGCACTTCAAAACGAACTTATAGTTTATGAACTATCAGATAGGCTAGCCATTGATTACATACAAGGCCATGCTGCCATGCTGTACATTGAGTTTTACTCTGACGAGGAACTTGATATGCTGTCCTATCAAATTGATCCATATAGACTCCATTCTCATTTAAGACCGATACGCGAGAGCATGAAGAGCTTCGAGGAAGCCCATTTTACAGAGAAGGATGTAATTAGATATGGATCTATCGGGAATCAAAAATTCATCATTTTCGATTCCACCACTTTCCACCTTGATTTCAATGCGATGATAGAAACTGATCATATTATCATCAATAATGGAGCAATAAAAAGTCTCACGTGGTTACAAAATCACTTCATCTTTGACAACCTCATCATCAGCACCAAAAATTCAATTTATTACTCGCGTAAAATAAAAAAACAAGCTGCAGAGCATGGCCTGAAAATTCACTCCTTGAAAGAAGATGGAGCACTCAGAATCTCTTTGAATTAGGCATAAAAAAAGAGCGGACAAGTTAGCCCGCTCTGTTCACCACCAATCCCGACTAGCATCGGGAAAAAACTTACTACCGCCTAGTAGTATCACAAATGTAACACTTTCAGCGATTCACCAAAGCATATTTTAAAAAAACAGCCGCCATGGGAATGACTTTTTTACCACTTAAGGATGGTGCCAGCAAAGGTCAATCCACCGCCGAAACCTATCAGTAATAGCGTATCCCCTTTTTTGATGCCGCCGTTAGCGGCAGACTTATCAATTGCTAATGGAATTGAGGCCGAAGAAGTGTTTCCAAATTCTGTTACACTTTCAGGGATTTTGGCCATCGGATAGTCCAGATTCTTAGCTATCGCCTCAATAATTCGAAGATTGGCACTGTGTGGGACAATGTAATCTATGTCGTCCAGCGTCAGGCCTGCTTTGGCTGCCAGCTCCCTGATTTTTATCGGAATGTTCCCGACTGCCCATTTAAAAACGGATCGTCCATTCTGAACAATCTTTCCATGTGGGTTGATGCCTACACCATTGATGCTATTCTTTTTATGACTCAGGTATAGGTCGTGACCCAAATCTCCGTTTGTTCCGGAATTGAACGCCAGAAAGTGCTCTTCCTCACTCGGCTCCACCAATGCGGCTCCTGCTGCATCCCCAAATAGGATGCAGGAAGTACGATCTTGAAGGTCCATTATTTTGCTCAGCGTTTCACTCCCGATCACAAGTACTTTCTTATACACACCGGAGTTTACGAAACCATGTGCTATCTGTAGTCCATAGACAAAGCCGGCACATGCAGCATATATATCGTTGCAACCCGCATTCTTAATTCCAAGCTTGTATTGCACGCGAGAAGCTGTATTGGGCATGGGCTGATCGGGAGATGTAGTGCATACTACAATGAAGTCTACATCAGATATGTCTGCTCCACTATTCTTAACCAGATTTTCTACTGCCTTTACAGACAGGTCACTGGCAAACTCACCATCTTTTGAAAATCGTCGGGTTTTAATGCCCGTACGCGAGATGATCCACTCATCATTGGTATCAATAAACTCTTCGAAATAATGATTGTCTACGATTTTTTCCGGTACGTATGTGCCGAATGCAGTAATTTTTGACATAAGAAATTAGGGGAATTTGTTAGGAAAAAGATTAATCTTTTGGGATGATTGTCTATTTCGAAAGTAAGTTTAATTAGGATGATGGCAATTCCAAAGAAGCTACTTACTTTTTTTGAGCATTTTTTCCGCTTCCTGCAGCTCATCTCTCAACCGTGCTGCTTCCATGAAGTCTAAATCTTTGGCTGCTTTCTCCATTTTTCTTCGGGTTTCATTCACTAGCTTGGCCAGTTGCTCCTTGGACATGTATGAAACAACCGGATCTGCGGCAAGTGATTGCTCCTCCTCGATATAATATTTTTTAGCTCCTTTTTTCTTGTCCGCTACGCCAGTCTGCCGAAGTATTTCTTCTCTATTCTTTTTCAAAGAAACAGGCGTAATGCCATGCTTCTTGTTGTATTCCATCTGGATATTTCTCCGTCGGTTGGTTTCATCGATGGCGAGTTTCATGGAGCCTGTCACCTTATCTGCATACATAATCACCTTGCCTCGATCGTTACGAGCCGCTCTCCCAATCGTCTGAACCAGCGAGCGTTCGTTCCTCAGGAATCCTTCTTTATCTGTATCCAGAATAGCTACAAGTGAAACTTCGGGTAGGTCAAGACCTTCTCTCAGAAGATTTACACCCACGAGCACATCAAATACGCCTAGTCTCAGTTCTCGCAAAATTTCCACACGATCCAACGTATCTACCTCAGAGTGTATATACCTGGTTTTGATGCCAGCATTGAGTAAGTATTTTGTGAGCTCCTCTGCCATGCGTTTGGTCAGCGTGGTTACCAGCACACGGTCTTCCATTTCTATGCGCAGCTGAATTTCCTCCATCAGGTCATCTATCTGATTCTGACTCGGTCGAACATCAATTACAGGATCTAAAAGTCCTGTTGGACGTATTAATTGTTCGATTATCACACCTTCTGATTTTCGCAACTCATATTCACTTGGAGTAGCACTTACAAACACTACCTGATTGAGCATGTCCTCAAATTCGTTGAAAGTCAGCGGACGATTATCCATGGCAGATGGCAGTCTAAAACCATAGTCTACCAGATTTACCTTTCGTGCTCTGTCTCCTCCCCACATACCTCTCACCTGCGGCACGGTTACATGGCTTTCATCAATAACCATCAGAAAGTCGTCTGGAAAATAATCCAAAAGGCAGAATGGTCGGCTTCCCGGTGAGCGTCTGTCAAAATATCTGGAATAGTTTTCTACGCCGGAACAATAGCCAATTTCACGAATCATCTCAAGATCAAACTCCGTTCGTTCCTTTAGTCGTTTCGCCTCTAAAAATCTTCGTTCATCCTCGAAGAACTGCACCTGCTCTACCATATCATCCTGAATCTCTTTGATAGCCACCTGTAGATGATCTTTGCTAGTCACGAATAGGTTTGCCGGGAAAATTGTGATGATGCGTTCATCTGATTGTTTCTCACCAGTGATCGGGTCAATCCGCTGGATGGATTCAATCTCGTCACCCCAAAATATAAATCTGTAAGCAAAGTCTGCATAAGCGACAAAAACATCCACTGTGTCGCCTTTGACCCTGAAAGTTCCGCGCTTAAACTCAGCCTCCGTTCGGCTATACAAAATATCAACTAGGCTAAATAGAAACTTATTTCTTGGAATGACATCTCCTTCCTGAACCTTGATTACGTTTTTTCCAAACTCCTCCGGATTACCAATACCATAAATGCATGAAACGGAAGCTACTACGATGACGTCTCTTCGCCCTGAAAGTAAAGCTGAGGATGCGCTGAGTCTCAGCTTCTCAATTTCATCGTTAATTGAAAGGTCTTTTTCAATGTACACATTGCTGGTAGGAATGTAGGCTTCTGGTTGATAGTAATCATAATAGGAGATAAAATACTCGACAGCATTATCCGGAAAAAACCGCTTAAACTCACCATAGAGCTGAGCCGCAAGTGTCTTGTTATGACTTAGCACCAACGTTGGTTTTTGGACTTGCTGGATCACGTTGGCCATTGTAAAGGTCTTCCCTGATCCTGTTACTCCCAAGAGCGTTTGCGCCGCTTCTCCTTCATCAATTCCTTCTACAATTTGTTTAATCGCTTGAGGTTGATCGCCCGTCGGGCTGTATTCCGAAACCAGTTTAAATTCCATTGATTAGCTATTCCAAATATCCCAGGATCTTTCTGCCTGAAGCTCCAACATCTCCATCCCGTTTTTAGTTTTTGCTCCGTTATTTTTCCCTTCTTTCATAAACGCTGTTTCTTCAGGATTGTAGATCAAATCATAAAAAAAAGTGCCTTTCGATATTAGTTTAAATGGAAGATCCGGTATCGATTCATTGTTTGGAAACATGCCAAGTGGCGTAGTGTTTATGATCAATTTAAAGCGGGAGATGATTTCAGAATTTGCCTTTATTTGATCGTAGGTATAATCTCCTCCCTTGCTGGTTCTACTTACCTGATTGTATGGAATATTTAGATCCGTGAGCCCTGCCTGAACTGCTTTAGAAGCTCCTCCCGAACCAAGAATCAAGGCTTCCCCTTTGAAATCACCGATCCATGACTTGAGGGATTCTCGAAATGCCATATAGTCCGTATTATATCCGATGAGCTTTCCCCCTTTTTTTAATATGACATTAGCCGCACCAACCTTGATGGCACTAGAATCCTGTTTATCCAGATATTTTACAACGTTTTCCTTATGTGGCACGGTAACATTGAGACCTTTTAGGTCCGAATGCTTGAGCCAAAGAGCCGGGAATTCATTCAAGAACTCCATCTCGAATAGATCATACACGTGATCTTTCAGTTTGAGCTTTTTGAATTTCTCGGAGAAGAAATTCTGAGAGTAACTATGTTCAACAGGATAACCAATTAATCCAAAGCGTGTCATATTAGATTAAAGTTATATTAAGAATCCAAGCCTGCCTAACTACTTTTCAGATGTTGATGATTTTCGTTCCATCCAAAAAACCATCAAGAACCCAGCGATGATAAAAAATAATGAATAGGCAAGTTCTGAATTTAATTCTGGTAATCGCCATATATATCCGATGGCTTTTTCTTTCCCATTAAAAATTTCGGTTAATGCAATTTTCCAGGGCCAAATAATCAAAAGCGAGCCCGCGACAAACCCGCTAAGAATTGCAATAGTAACGTCCTTGAATTTGCTGAAAAGGAATGCTAGCAGCCGAGACAAGACGACAAGTCCCAAAACACACCCTATCGCAATAGGTGCAAGAATCTTAATCTCTAGTGCACTGATTGCTTTCAACACAAGGAGGTAATTACCCATGAGTAATAGCACATAAGATCCAGATAAACCTGGCAGGATCATGCTACAAACTGCCACCACACCACAGAGGATAAGGTAGACAAATGAATCATTGGGCTGAGCGGGCGGAAGAAACGCTATAGCGATGGCAATGGCTGATCCTATGATAAATGAGATTATTACCGCGAATGAAGTTTTGCCAATCTGACGTGAAACCGCGAAAACTGATGCAACGATGAGCCCAAAGAAAAATGATAGTGTGAGGGTTTCGTATTGATCAAATGCGATCTCCAGCAGCTTCGCCAGACTCAAAATACTGACGAAAACACCAAGAAAGAGAACCACCAAAAAGCTAAAATCTATTTTTTGGGCGAATTCCTTAAATCGACCGTTAAAAAAAAGTTTGATAGCTTCAAGATCTATATTCTTGAGCGCATTTATCAGACGCTCATAAATGCCGGTAATGAAGGCTACAGTTCCTCCAGAGACACCAGGAATTACATTTGCAGCTCCCATGGCGACACCCTTTAGGAAAAGTTTGAGTTTATCCATTAGGACTTATAAAAAGTGACTAAAAGTATCGCCTCTGAGACCAAGTCTGATTGTTTCTAATGGGATAACTTCATTTGGTGCGATGTTGCCAAGGTTAACATTGGAACCGCACAGTTTAATAAACCATACCTGCTGAGCTTTTTGTGGTGCTTCCCACAAAATCTTTTCGGTTGGAATTTGCGTTAATATCTCTTCTACAAGTCCCTGTCGAACCTCTCCTGAATCTCTGAAAAGCCCCACATTTCCACTTTCTCGTGCCTCTCCAATCACTTTCCATGCGCCGGCTTCTAATTCAGTGCTCATCTGCTCAATCCATTTATATGGAGGGATAATCTTTGCTGCATCTTTCGAGCCAACTTCGCTTAGAACTGTTACTTGCTTTGCAAGAATTCTTATGTATTCGCATTTTTTATCATGATCCATGACCAAGGAGCCATCGGAAACCTCTGCGTACTCCATACCGAACTCATCCAGTATTTTTTGGTAATCTGAAAACTGCTCTCGAACAATAAAGGCTTCAAATAAGGTTCCTCCAAAATAGGTAGGAATTCCAGCCGATTTATATAAGGCAATTTTCTCCTTGAGTTTTGGGTAGACATATGATGTAGCCCAGCCAAACTTAACAATATCAATATACTCTCCGCTGGATTCTATTAGGTCCTCTACTTCTCTCAAACTGAGGCCTTTATCCATGACCATAGTGTAGCCCTCGGTCCTTGGTTTATTTGTCCTTTCGGGTAAGTTGTTTAGATGATAATTCATTTAGGATTTTTGTCGCTCAAAAAAAACAAGCCTCAAAAATCAGAAATTATCTTTAGACGATCAAAGTTTATTTTTTATCCTGCCGAAACTGATCAATAATTCGGTACAAAGCTTTTTGGGTTGGGAGATTAGGAAAGAAGTCAAAAAGCGCTTCATGTGCCTCAAAATCAAGAATTAGGGCTGTTTCCAGTCTGTTAATTGCATTTTTGTAGCTGCCCGAACCTATCAAATAAACTACTCCTCGATAATACATTTCTGCATTGTCAGGACATTCATCAAGCCCTTGTTCCAATACAGAGATCGCTTCATCATAGTTTCCTTGTTCATAATATACCATTGACCAGTCGAGCCAAATCTTCGGATCCTCTGAATCCATTTCGCTAGCTTCCCTATACGCTTCTATTGATGAAACCAAGTTTCCGGTTTTATATTCCGCATCAGCAACAGCTTTCCAATAGAGAACATTTTCAGCATCTATTTTCAATGCTTTGTTTAGAAAATGTATAGCCTCATACCACTTTTCTTGTAGCGCAAGACATACACCAACACCATACCATGCTTCATGATATAGTTGATCCAGCTTTGTCGCCTTTTGATAATATTTAATGGCCAGCTCAAGCTGCTGTAGCTTTTCGTATGCAGCGCCTATATGGCAATACGTCTCCGGTGAAGCTCCCTCTTGATCGTATGTTTTTAAATATGCAGCTAGCGCCTGATCATATTTTCCCAGATTCATTAGCGCATTTCCCATGTTGAACCATGCACTACTAAACTCCTCATCTATTGCAGTAGCATATTCGTATGCATCAATTGCTTCCTCAAATCTTGCCAGTTTATTGTAAACTATACCTAAGTTGTACCATGCGTATTCAGAATACGGGTCCTGATCAATAAACTTTTGGTAATAAGATAGGCTACTCTCTAACTCACCTGAAACATCGAGACAGTAAGCCAATTCATATAGTGCGTTCTCATTGAGCATATTGATTTCAATGGCCAACTTATACTGCTCTGCTGCCTCTTTGTATTTAGCCATCCCTTGATAGGCCATTCCCATGCTGAAGTATACTTCGTCCTTTTCCTCAACGTTCAACAGGGCTTTCTCATAGGCTCCTATTGCTTCTTCAAACTCAGATAGAAGGCAATGAATTGCACCTTTTTGCAATAAAAGCTCAGGGTCGTTTGGTTGTATGTTCAGCGTTTCATCGAGTAAATCCACAGCATCGTCAGACCTTTCCATTTTTACCAAAATGTCTGATTTTTCAATGGTTAAATCTATTGAGTAAGGAAATTGATCCAGTGCAACGTCGGCAGCTTTCAATGCCTGCTTTAGTTTATCATGTACACTGTAAAAGCAAATAATTTGAATCATTGCTTCTTCGTCAAAAAAATGATTTTCCTTGTTTTTAAGGAATGCTTCAAACTTTCGAATCAACTCTCTCTCTTCCTTACGTTTATGTTCTTCTGCCATGGTGAAGATTAAATTGGGCGGTAAATGTTAAAAGGAATTTAGGTGAAAATGTCTTTAAATTCCTTGGAATATGGGCTAAAAAGTTTTCCACACCCTCATAAAAGCAATTGATTTTTAATGCAATTTCTATTCAAGGATTGTTGGACGTATTTAGTTTTTAGACCTTTTTCTAAATATTCTAAATGGGAGAATCTATGTAAATCTGAACCTAAAAAATCAACCATTTCATTTTTCAAAAGCAGCTTCCCCATGTGCTCAGGTTTCGATCCATAATAACCTCCTAATGATCCCAAGGTTACTTGCAACATGACACCCATGCTTTTGAGTTCCTTTAACCAATCAATATTACCCTCAAGGTATTTGTAACGCTCAGGATGAGCGAGAACAGGAATGTATCCATTGCATTTAAGATCAAAAATTACGGAATCGAAGAAAAACGGTTTGTTTATAAAGGAAGTTTCGATCAAAACATGTTTTCCTCCGAAGGATAAGATCAGGCTTTTTTCTTTTACTTTTTGATGAAATTTTTCATCAATATAATACTCTGCTGCAGCCTCAACTTCAATATCAAGATTCATTTTTGATATTTCTTTTTGTAACGACTTAAGGCCGGCTAAAATTATCTCGGGCGTGTTTGGGTAGTTTGGGTGAATATGAGGGGTTGTAATAACCTTTTTAAATCCAAGCGAGATTAGCGATTCTATCATTTCAATGCTCTGATCCATTGATTGAGAGCCATCATCGATGTTTGGGATAAGATGAGAATGAATATCCACATCTAAAGTCAAAGACTTTTTACCAAAAAATTTCATGTTAAAAAAGGTTCTTAACTGATGAAGTTACCTTTTTGACTTTAGACTCTTCATCTGTATAATAACCATAGCCATAGCCATAACCGTAACCGTAACCAGGGGTTGAATCGATTGAGTTTAGGATGGTCGTAAGATTTGAAAACTGAGAGCTTATTTTAAGATCATTCAGAACTTTTATAAAACTTCTCTTTGAATAATCTGCCCGCACTATATAGAGTTGAATGTCGCAATACTTCATCACAAGTCTTCCATCAGTAACCAGCCCTACAGGAGGTGTGTCAAGGATCACAACATCAAACTTCTTATTCAAATCGTCCAACATTTTTTTGAATGAGTTTTGAAGCAAAAGCTCTGATGGATTAGGGGGTGTAGGTCCTGCACCAATAAAATGCAGACCATCAATCGGTGTCTCTTGCAAGCTTTCTTTTATCGTACTCTTTCCTGATAGTATGGTACTTACTCCGTTGGCGCTACTCACACCTCCAAAAGCAAGGTGTACTTTGGGTTTACGCATGTCAATATCCACAACACACACCTTTTGGCCTGTCATAGCCATTATAGCTCCAAGGTTAGCAGCTACAAAAGTCTTCCCTTCACCGGAAATTGTTGATGTAACACTAATGGTAGAGTCACTACTGGTACTGATGAAGTCCATGTTTGTTCGAATGGTTCTCAAAGCCTCACTCAATGAGCTCTTTGAATCCTTCCTAACAACCAAAGACGTTTGATTTAAATTTTCTTTCTTGTATTGAGGAATTGCTCCAAGAACAGGGACAGCTGCCAGCTTTTCAAGCTCTCTGACACCAGCAATTTTGTTGTGCGCTAAATACCTGATCAAAAGGAAAGCAATACTCAAAATCATACCTACCATGAAACCAGCGCCGATAATCAGTGCTTTTTGAGGCTTTATTGGGCTTTCTGGATATGAAGCTGGTGATAATATTACATTTTTTGTAACAGTTCCTGCTCGAGTGATTTCGAGCTCCATTTTGGAGGTTTGTAGAGACAGCATAAACTCTTCCTGCAATCCATATAATCTTCTATTTTTTCCATACTCTGTACCCATGGAAGGCAGCTGCGAAAGATTATTTTCTAAAATATTTCTTCTTCTATCTACTTGCTTCAGCCGCTCATCAAGTGTCTCTTCATAGGATTGCAACAATTCAGTCAATATTGATTTGGATTTATCAAGTTGATTATCCAATTGTCCTATGATGTATGAAGTTTCATTGTAAGAAGCTAGTTTCAGCTCTCTTTGCTGTTGCAATTCTGAATATTCATTAATGGATTCACTAAGCGCATTGGGTAGCTGTTCTAACAGCAAGGGGTTGATTACAATTGCTCCTTTTTTTTCAACCTTTAGCTGAATCAGATCAAGGTCCTTTATATTTTTTTTGAGACTATATCTCTGAGAATCCAAAATTGCAAGTTGCTCAATGGTTCGATTCAAATCCTGACCAAGATCAGTGGTCCTATTTTCAATGGTGAAGTCCTCAAAATAGTCTTCATACTCTGATAACTTGATTTCTGTGCCTTGAATTTGATTGTCAAGAAAATTTATTTTTTGCTCTATCGCAATGTTCTTCACCTCTCTGGTATAGTCGAGATATAAAGAATCGATTAGGCTTACAAGATCCCTTGCTTTTTGTCTATTGAAATCTGAGTAGGATATCTTAATTGTTTTGGCATTAAAATTCTCAGGAACTACATCAAGATTGGTTTGTAGTTCTTCAATCAACGCGTCTCGACTGCTAATGATAAAGAAGTACTTATTTCCATCGTTTGAGTTAAAAAAGCTTGTCCGCTGAATGAGCAGGTTAAAATCCTCAGTCTTTATTTCTTCATTGAAGTTGTAGGCATTTCTTACTTCTTCACCATCCTTTATATAGGTTAGGAAAAAGGAATCTTCAGCATCGAATTCAACATCAAAAGGTGTATTGTAATAAGCGCTATTAAAAATTTTGTATGATACAATGAAAGGTGAATTGATATATCGCTCGTCTGTCAGATACCTGCCATATACGTGGTAGGAAACATCCATCTTCGCTGCTGCTGCTACCTTAGATAGAAAGAGCTTTGATTTAATCAGCTCAATTTCACCTGAAATTTCATTGCGTTCTTGGGTATTCACCACTTCGACCAGACCTAAGACGTTAGCCTCACTTTCAAATTCTAATTTGATGATTGACTCTGAATTGTATACTGGTTTTGTGTATCGAACGTAGACGTATGAAAGTGCAGTCGTAATGATAATGAAACCAATCAGCCAGAACTTGCTTCTTTTAAGGACATACCAGAAACGTTCAACATCAAAAGATTCGAAAAAATCTTTCTCGGTTTCCGAATTGGGATGTGGTGGCAGACGTTCTTCCATTACAAATTCTGGACTACAACAATTAAGGTGAGTACACTTGAAACTATACTTAGAGCTGGAGATATATCCCGAAGGGTTTCCAACCATGGCCTTCTCCATGGCTCTACATAAATAACATCTCCCGGTTCCACAGACATATTAGTTTCTTTCATGCCGCTGATAGTTGCCAGGTTTATTCGAAAAACATCTTCACCCCTAATTAACTTTATATTTTGAGCTTTGGCACCTAAATCCAGACCTTCAGAAGATGCAAGCACTTCAATCAAGCTCATGTTTTCATTGGGCAGTGGAATAACTCTACCTCCAGGAGCTCCGAGAACAAAAACACGCCGATTCGTCATCCGAATTTTCACAAATGATCCTTTATATACTTCATTGAATTTTTCAGCAATCTTCTTTTCGGCTTCAAACATGGTCATTCCCGCAAGATTCATATCCCCAATCATTGGGAAGGTCGCTATTCCATCTGTTTGGATAATATATTGGAAGTTGTCCTTGTAAAGCTGCTGTTGTTGGCCTGGAATACTTACCATTTCGAGGTTGGGGTCAATCAACCTTTCTCCATTATTTGTGAAAACATCCAAGAGAAATGCATCATTGGCCTTCAAAATATAATTGGTTTCGGCTGCCTCTGTAGCCCGTGCTAAATCTTCCTCAGTGAATTTATCATCGAGTTTGAACATGATGTCCTGCTTGTAAGCCTTACAACTAGTTAAAACAGCGATTAAAACAATTAATACTAAACGGTTCACAGATAAGTGTTTATAAGTCGTAAAAATAGATGAAATATTTAGAGATCAATGGATGATTCGACGTATTGCATTCTCATATATATCAATTACAATTCTTTCATCATAATTCTCTGCTACCAAGGTACGAGAGTTGGCAGCCAGTTGCTCTTTCTCATTGCTATTAAGTGAGAGAAATAATTTCAACTTATCACGAAGGCTTTTTGCATTTTGTACTTCGCATAGAAATCCATTGTACCCGTCCTTAACAATTTCCCGACATCCTGGGACATCTGTTGCTATAAGCGGCCTGCCTAGCGCAGCACCTTCAAGCAAAGTTCTGGAAGTTCCCTCTCGATAGGAAGGTAAAATGACTGCTTCATGATTCGAAATCACTTTTTTTATATCGTCAGAGTGATCCAGATATTCTATCCAATTTGCGCCAATCCAATAATCAAGTTCTTCTTTTGAAATGGATCTGGAATGTGTTTTGTCAAACTTCCCGATAAGGGTAAAACGTACGCTTTCATCCGTAGCAAAATGAGATGCTGCCTCCGCAAATTCCCTCACTCCTTTTTCAATAATCACTCTTGAAATCATGACAAAGCTATTAGCCTGACTATTGCTGAGTGGAGCCACCTTAAACTCTTCTAAATCTATTCCTGAGCCTGGGAGAATGCCAGTTTTATTTTTATCGATTGAGATGATTGATGTAAACAATTTCTCGTCATCCTCATTTTGAAAGAAAATATGACTGCTAAAACGAAAAGCTAGCCTATACAAGGTCTTGGCTATTTTACCAGAGATACCTTTCACTAAAAAGACTGTACCAAGTCCACTTACATTACAAATCACAGGGACTCCCTTAAGCTTGCCAGCTAAACAGGCATAAATATTTGCTTTGATGGTGTAGGTAAGCAAGACATCCGGTTTTTCAGCCTTTAGACAACTTATAAGTTTGAGTAAATAGCTTAGATCTTTTACCGGATTGGCTCCAGTACCTTCGAGTGGAGTATCTATCCACTTCACTCCCCACTCCAGTAGTCTATCTGAGTACTCATCTTTAGGGGCAAGTACAACTACTTCATTTCCTTTATTTAGAAAATGATGAACGAGACCTCTTCGAAAATTGTAGATATTCCAGCACGTATTGGCAACAAAAGCAATCTTCACTTGTAAATTCTTTAGGTTGCAAACTTTTGTAAGCTATGGTTTATTAGCAAACTTTGCGAGAGAATATGATCGAAACTGCAAAAAAGAACGAAAGAGGAATATTAGTTGCGTTAGGTAACAAATCTGAATCGGATGAACGTCTCGAGGAGATGATGGATGAATTAGAATTTTTGTCCCAGACACTTAACATAGATGTCCTCGGCAAGTTTACCCAAAAGCTTGAACATCCCGATCCCAGAACATTCGTGGGGAAAGGCAAGGTGGAAGAAATTAAAACTTTCTGCAAAGTGGAAAAGGTCGATGTGGTGGTTTTTGATGATGATCTTTCTCCTTCCCAATTACGGAATCTTGAAAAAGAACTCAAAGTCAAAATATATGATAGAAGCTTACTGATTCTTGATATTTTTCTAAAACGAGCTAAAACTGCACAGGCCAAGACACAGGTAGAACTTGCGCGCTTTCAATACCTCCTGCCAAGGTTAACCAGGATGTGGACACACCTGGAGCGTCAAAGAGGCGGGACAGGTACACGAGGTGGAGCAGGAGAAAAAGAGATCGAAACAGATAGAAGGATTATCCGTGATCAAATCAATGTACTAAAGAAGAAACTTGAGAAGATTGAGAAGCAATCAAATACGCAAAGAAAGTCCCGCAGTGGTATTGTACGTGTAGCACTTGTTGGTTATACTAATGCTGGAAAATCTACGCTTATGAAAATTCTAAGTAAGGAAAAAGTTTATGCAAAAGATGAATTATTTGCTACCGTCGATTCCACGGTTAGGAAGGTGGTAATTGACAATCTCCCATTCCTACTCTCCGATACAGTAGGCTTCATCCGTAAGCTACCTCATTCATTGATTGAATCGTTTAAATCTACACTTGCTGAAGTAATGGAGGCAGACATCCTACTGCATGTAATTGATGCTTCAAACCCATCCTATGAAGACCACATTAGAGTAGTCGAGGAAACCTTGGGTGAAATTGGAGCTGCAGATATCACTACAATCAAAGTATTCAACAAGATTGATAAGACTGAGGAATTGCCTCCCAAAAATGGAAAGGGACAGTCCATTCAAATCAGTGCAAAAAATGGCATTGGCGTGCCGGAACTTAGAAATCTACTTGCGGAAGAGGTGAAAAAAGTTCATATGCGAATCTATCCAAACTACATGCATCCTGAGGTTTATTAAGTTTCTTAATTTTACACATCTAATTCTAGGCCCCGTAGTTCAATGGATAGAATAGAAGTTTCCTAAACTTTAGATGTGAGTTCGATTCTCGCCGGGGCTACTAACCATATATACTTCACAGAAAAGCACCTATCTAACATTCAGTTATGAAGTTTACCTATATGGAATATCTGTGTCATTATAATTACTGACGTGGCTATAAAGCCAGGAATCAGCAATGGGTTGTGGTGACTCAAGGGTTCGCATCCTGCGAACCCTTATTTAGAAATAATTGGCGCCCTCACCAAAAGCTCATCCATTTCCTGAACGATCTTTACTTTTTTTTGTTTGTTATACGATTAGGAAACTAATACGTATTTCTTTCGTATCATCAATTCATGAAGCATACACAGCTAGGTGAATTTGAAGAATTGGTACTACTCATTGTAGGCTCTTTGCATGACAATGCTTATAGTATTTCAATTAAAGGAGAGCTTAAGGAAAAAACAAAACGCAACCCAAGTATTGGTGCACTTCATTCTGCTCTTAACCGCCTTGAGAAAAAAGGATTCATAGTTTCTCATGAAGGCGGAGCTACTTCAGAAAGGGGAGGGAGAAGAAAACGATTCTATCAAATTACAGCTTACGGAAGAAAGGCCTTGGATCAATCCTATGAACTGAGATCCTCGCTGTATCATACGCTACCTAAAATAGGTTATGCCGGGAATTGATAATACCAAATCGTCTTCACCTCCAAAATGGCCTGATAAATTCTTAGGATGGTTTTGTCATGAAGACCACCTGGAAATACTCAGGGGAGACGTGCACGAACTTTATGAAGAACGCCTGATGACCATGCGAAAATGGAAAGCAGACTTGTTCTTCCTTATCGACATTTTAGGACTGTGTCGACCATTTGCATTCAAAAAGAAAAGTCAAAACTCAACTCAAATAGCCATGTTCAAAAACTACTTTAAAGTCACTTACAGGAATTTTATAAAACAGAAGGTATACTCTGCTCTTAATGTGAGTGGACTGGCAATCGGTTTAGCTTGTTCTATTCTCATCTTTATTTACATTAATGATGAGCTGAGCTATGATAAATTTCACTCAAAATCAGATCGCATCTACCGAGTGCTGGAAAAGTTCGAGAGTGAGGGTGTAGGTGAGCACTCAGCAAGTCTTCCATTCCCAACAGGACCCGCATTCAAAAATGATTTTAGCCGTCAAGTAGAAAGTTCTGTGCGCTTTTTCAACTTCCAGTCTCCGTCACTTGCATTGGCGAATAAGGCGGCAGACAAAGGATTCAATGAATCGAACATCTTCTTCGCCGACTCCACCTTTTTTGATGTTTTTGATTTCGAATTATTATCAGGTAACAAGGAAACAGCACTTGATGATCCCAACTCCATTCTGATCACACGGTCAATGGCAAAAAAATATTTCACAGACGAAGACCCAATGGGAAAGACGCTGGAATTTCAGGGAAATCAAAACCTGATGGTAACTGGAGTGCTCGAAGATGCTCCAAAAAATGCCCACTTTGCCTTTGACTTTATTGTTTCTTTTTCCAGCCTTAAATCCTCTTTTGGAGGTGGCTATCCTACCACATGGTATTGGAATCCCTGTTGGACATATATTGTCCTGGAAGAAAACACAAAACCCGAAGAATTCACAGCTCAGTTTCCTGATTTTGTCCAAAAGTACTTCCCTGATTTTATTAAAGATGACATTGAGCTACAGTTGCAACCAATAGAAGATATTCACCTCACAAGCAAGCTTGACTATGAAATTTCGGCAAATAGTGATATTAAAAACGTATACATATTTGGTCTTGTAGCCGTTCTAGTTCTCCTCATAGCGGCTATTAATTTCATCAATCTCAGCACTGCGAGAGCTACCAATCGAGCAAAAGAAGTGGGTGTAAGAAAGTCTCTCGGAAGCGCCAAATCACAGTTGATTAGTCAGTTTATTTTCGAATCCATATTATTGACATTCACCTCACTCCTCATCGGGGTAATCATTGTCATATCTGTATTGCCAGCATTCAATGGACTTACAGAAAAATCAGTGTCAATAGCTATTCTGCTAGAACCCATATTCTTATTCAGCCTTATTGCTTCCGGTTTGATCATTGGGTTGTTTTCTGGATTCTACCCAGCCTTTGTTCTGTCCTCATTCAAAACTGTTTCTGTCTTGAAGGGAAGCCAACTCAAGACCAGTGGGATGAACTTCAGGAAGATTTTAGTAACTGCCCAGTTTTCCATTTCAATCATGCTCATCATCGGCACATTCATCGTATTGAAACAACTTAATTTTCTACAAAACAAAGATGCTGGCTTTGACGATGAAAATGTGATAATGGTACCAGTGATCCAGTCTCCAATGGGACAACATTATGAAAATTTCAAGACGGAAGCTATGCAAAGCCCTCATATCCTTTCCATGACCGCTGTTGAAGAAATTGTAGGAACAAAATTCCAGGTCGGCAACTATCAATTTGAAGGAATGGAACAATCCAAGCCATTCCCCAGATTCAATGTGCGCCATGACTTCATATCTACAATGAACATTCCACTGGCTGCAGGACGTGCTTACGATCAAACCATTCAGACAGATGATTCGCTAGCGCTTGTGGTAAATGAGACGCTTGTGCAAAGCATGGGTTGGAACAGTGCAAAAGAAGCTGTCGGCAAAAGATTTAATTTCCGAGGTGAATTAAAAGGTCGGATTGTTGGAGTAGTTGAAGATTATAATTTTGCATCCAAGCACTTCCCTATTGCGCCACTTGTCATTACGCTTAATACAAGGCCTGGAGCATTTAATCTATTCATCAAATACGTAGCTGTAAAAATTGAAGGAAGTCAGATGCAGAAGGCAATTGCAGATCTGGAATCAGCGTGGGTGTCGGTGCTACCCGAACGTCCCTTTGATTTCTTTTTTCTTGATGACAGAATCAATGATTCTTACAAATCTGAAAAAAAGCTTAGTGACATCACCCTGATATTTTCGGTGTTGGCAATTCTGGTTGCCTGTCTTGGCCTTTTTGGATTGGCCACTTTTAGCGTAGAACAACGTACGAAAGAGATTGGAGTCAGGAAAGTATTGGGAATAAATACCTCTCAGATTATGTTTCTACTCTCGAGAGAGTTTATGATTTTGATCGGTATTTCCTTTTTGATATCCATACCACTTGCCTATTATGCACTCAATCAATGGCTTGAAGGTTTTGCATTTCGTATTGATATTCAGATGTGGCCATTCATTGTTGCTGGATTATTGACCTTTTTGATATCATCAGTAACAGTCGCTTTTCATGCGCTCAAAGCCTCCTATATCAACCCTGTAGAAACGCTTAAGTGTGAATAATTAATAGTCTGTTTTTATGGATTTGTTTAGTGGTAAACCAAGCTGATACTTGATGCTTTCGTCTTTGGTCTCATCAGCTACATCCAATCCGTATTTAATTTTTCTTGGATCATCATACACGAAGGTTCCAAAAATTCGATCCCATAGTGAAAAGATATTTCCAAAATTGGTGTCTGTCCAGGGACGTTCAAAATGATGATGAAACTTGTGCACATTAGGTGTAATGAAAATATAGCTGAGTGGCTTATCTAGCCAGCTTGGTAATGAAATATTGGCATGGGTAGCATAGGTGAAGAAAATGGTACAGATACGATAGAAGACATAAAATGAAACTGGAATTCCGAAAACAATCACAGTTGCTATGGCGAAACATTCTCGTAATAAATAATCACCGGGGTGGTGTCGTGTTCCTGTGGTCGCATCAACTTTCGTGTCACTATGATGCACCATGTGAAACTTCCACATCCATTTTACTCGATGAAGCATGTAGTGCACCACATATTGCGCAATGAAATCCAATGCCATTACTGCAATCAATAACTCGACAAAAAATGGAAGCTCTACCATTTGGAGGAGGCCAATATTTGACTCACTAATCCAAAAGAATACACCAACAGTAGCGATTCCTACCAGCACATTAATAATCATCGAGAAAGAGAAAAAAATCAGATTGATACCATCATGTCTCCATTTTTTGTATTCATGACGAACGAGCGGAATGGCCAATTCCAATATCCAGACAAACAATAAACACGAAACTACCCACAGCAATTTTTGTATCGCTGGCAGGTTTTCAAAAATCCCGATAAAATCCTCCATATTAGTAAAAATACATTAAGCGTATTTTGTTTGAAAATTCAGGGTTCAATTACAACTTATTGTTCTAGACGTATGAAAGCATTCATCTTCGCCACTTTTTTTACGCTTGGTGCTTACTCATTTGCGCAGGTTCCCGGGCAAGTTTTGGACACTGTAGTTTGCCAGAATGACAAAAAACAATCCTACGCTCTGTATTTACCATCAAACTACACAACAGACAAGAAATGGCCAATTATCTACTTTTTTGAGCCTGCTGCCAGAGGCTCATTACCTGTAAAGCTCTATGCAGATGTGGCCGAAGAATTGGGTTACATCCTGGCCTGCACTCACAACTCCCGAAATGGAAGCTATGATCAAAGCTTCACTGCTGCAGATGCTATTTTTCTTGATACAGAAAACAGACTATCCATAGATTTCGACCGAGTGATCTTGAGTGGTTTTTCGGGAGGTTCACGATTAGCTCTCTCGCTTGCTGTGATTTCAAAGGCAGCTTACGGTGTAATCGGTGTAGGAGCTGCTCAGCCGCCTGTTCCAGCATACATGGTCAAGGGAAAAAAAGATTTCAAATATGCCGGACTTGTAGGTGCAAGGGATATGAATTATCTGGAGCACAAATCATTCAGATCGTACCTAAGTTCAATAGATATGGATAATATACTTCTGGTAAGTAATCTAACCCACACATGGCCCGATCCTGATGACTTCAGGATGTCTCTTCTTTGGATGCAAGAAGATATCGATAAATTTCAGCAAGCTGTGACAGCTAAAATACAGGCACAACAAGACTCCATTCCCTTATCCGATGTACTGGATCTAAAGGAATTGATTAATGATGAAAGTGTTAGAATTGATTCTAAGCTGGCTAAAAAGACCTTGAAAGAAGAAGACAAAATTTTCAAAAAAGAACAGCAGCTACGAAATGCGATTACCGATTCACTAAATGCCGCATTTAGACGAGAAAATCTAGACAATAGCAGCCTCAATTGGGTGATTAGAAAGGTTCGGAAACTGAACTTACAAAAAGACAAGTCGGACAATCTTCAAGAAAAAATGATGATTGATCGAATCTTAAACTATACCGGGGCAGTCTGTTATGAATCAGGCCTAAGGATGAAAACGCAGGGATTCACCCAAAAAGCTTTGGTAGCATTTACCATTTGGGAGGCGGTATATGAGAATACTGTATTTGCTAATTGGCTAAAAGCTCGCATATATGCTGCTGACCAAAACTTCACACAAGCACTTGATCATTTGGAAGCTGCGCTAAAGTCAGGAAAAGTCAAAAAAGAATCAGTATATCGTGAGCCTGATTTCGAGCGTCTTCGTGATGAGCCTCGATTTAAGGAAATAATTGAAACCTACTATAATTAGGACTCGCAATTTCCCAATGTTATTAAGGAGTCATATCTCGACCATTTTCCCCGTCTAGAACTAAATCATTATCAAAGATTCGTTCGACTAATATTATTTCAATCTAAATACTTCTGCACCAATGGCATAAATATGTCTTTGTCCAGGTAAGGCGTTTTGCCACTTTCCCAAGCTGGCATTGCGCACAAGTTGTTTTTTGGAAAAGGTATCCACCTCAGAGCATACTATAGAGAAATAACCTGATGTTGGTTGCCACGATAGATTTAAAAACTCGAACGTAATGAAGAAGTTCTCAGTCATAACCAAATTCTGTTCGTTCAGATCAACCTCAATCCAGCCTTCCTGGTAGGCAATATCCATAAAGACTCCCTCGAATACATCTAATCCGGGTAATCCATCTGCAGTTTTTTCAAGCACTCGTACTCTTAATTTGGCTTTTTCAAGGGTATTGTCTCCGATTTTTATTCTGGCTTTGGATAAATATATGGGATATGCACTGGCTTCCATCAGCTGCGCAATTTGTGCTCCCCCTTCGAAGTTGGCATAGCAAGACCCCCAATAAAACAGTGGCTTGACACCTAGTTTTTCATAGCTTCTTTTTTCTTTTTTAGGGGTTATTTCTACAGTCCTAAGCTCCCGGATTGCTTCTTCAAGTACTATAACAATAGCCTTGCTATTCAATAGGTGAGCAATAGATAGCTTCTTTCGTACGTGTACCACCTCAGAAAAAGTCAGTGAGTCATCCATAAACTTCGATGGAATTACTACGCGAAACAGACCATTTTCGTCGGATACCGTTCCTACATTCTCACCTACTATACCTATGGCAGCATACGGAATTGGCAGCTTGGTCTTTGCATCCACAACCTTTCCTTTAATGATTTGATCTTGTGAAAAACCAAAATCGCAACTGAAAAGCAGTAAACAAAAAAACAGCGTCTTCATTCTTAGCCAATTCATTTTATAAGTACGACTGAGTGAAGTAGTAAAAAGTTACGATCTGAGTGAATTTTTCCACATAGGATAAAAATATCATCAGTAAAGCATAGATTAAGTCCTATCCATAAACAACAGAAGAACCTTAAAACTCGCAGTTGCCCGGTGTGCGTGGAAAAGGGATCACATCTCTGATATTACCCATTCCAGTCACAAATTGGATCATACGTTCAAATCCAAGTCCATATCCACTGTGTGGTACGGTACCGAATCTGCGTGTATCAAGATACCACGACAGCTCTTTTCTTGGGATATTCATTTCATCCATTCTTGCCTCAAGGTTTGTTTGTCGCTCTTCGCGCTGCGATCCTCCCACGATCTCCCCTATTCCCGGAAAAAGCACATCCATAGCAGCAACGGTCTTATCGTCATCATTTTGACGCATATAAAATGCCTTGATACCTTTCGGGTAGTTGAAAAGTATTACCGGCTTTTTAAAATGTTTTTCTACAAGAAACCGCTCATGCTCAGATTGAAGATCGGCTCCCCATTCATCGATAAGAAACTGAAACTTCTTTTTCTGATTCGGTTTCGACCTTCTTAGAATTTCAATAGCATCGGTATACGATACGCGCTCAAAATCATTATCAGCTACAAACTGCAAGCGCTCCAATAAAGTCATCTCACTTCTTTGATGCTGAGGCTTAGTCTTTTCCTCATCCTCTGCACGTTTATTTAAGAATGCCAAATCATCCTGGCAGTTCTCAAGCGCATGCTGAACAACATATCTTAACATCTCCTCTGCAAGATCCATTGTATCTTCCAGATCGTAGAATGCCATTTCCGGCTCCACCATCCAAAACTCAGCTAAGTGCCTGGTGGTGTTGCTGTTCTCTGCACGGAAAGTTGGACCAAATGTATAAATCTCAGATACAGCTAATGCCGCAAGCTCTCCTTCCAACTGTCCGGACACTGTAAGATTTGTCTCCTTCTCAAAAAAGTCTTGCTTATAGTCAACTTTTCCGTCTTCTGTTTTAGGAACATTATTGAGATCCAGTGTGGTAACTCTGAACGTCTCTCCTGCTCCTTCAGCATCAGAAGCTGTAAGTATTGGGGTATGCAGGTTTAAAAATCCTTTCTTATGAAAGAATGTATGCAATGCATACGCCATTTCATGTCTTACTCGAAAAACAGCGCCAAACGTATTCGTTCTGGGCCTCAGGTGAGCTATCTCTCTCAAAAATTCTAACGAATGTCTTTTGGGCTGCAGTGGGTATTCATCTGGATGAGCTTCACCTAGCACTTCGATATTTTCTACTAAAAGCTCAACAGACTGTCCGGCTCCTTGCGATTCAGCTAATTTTCCAATCGCTGAAATACTTGCTCCGGTTGTAATTTTTCTTAAAATCTGTTCGTCCATTTTTGGCACATCAAGTACCAATTGTAAATTGTTAATGGTAGAACCGTCATTAAGCGCTATAAACGCAACATTTTTGCTTTCACGCTTTGTTCGCACCCATCCTTTTACACATAATTCTTGTCCTGATTTCCCATCATTAAGAATTTGCCTGATTTTTGTTCTTCTAATTTTGTCCACCATCGTTAAATATTTGCGCGGCAAAAGTAACGAATGTGATATTTTTGACATATTAGGATTTGATAATGCAAAAACTCTCGCTAACACAATCGCTTCAACAGAAGCTGTCTCCTCAACAGATACAGTTCATAAAGCTCCTACAAGTGCCCACAGCCGAGCTAGAAGCGCGTGTGGAAGAAGAACTGGAGGTGAATCCTGCTCTGGAAGAAGGTAAAGAAGAAAAAGAAGCGGACGAGCAATCGGAAGAGTTTGACGATGAATACGAAAGTGACACAGAGGGTATTGAAGATTATTTGCAAGATGATTACGCAGGGTACAAGATGCAGGGAGATGGTCGTAACCCTGATGAAGAAGACAAAGAATCTCCGATTTCTGTGGGAAAAAGCCTACATGAACACCTTATTTCTCAGCTTGGATATTTAAAGCTTGATGATCGGCAGAGAGTGCTCGGGCAACAATTGATTGGAAGTATTGATTCTGATGGATATATCCGCAGAGACCTTGAGGCTATCGTAAACGATCTGGCATTTTCGCAAGGAGTGGAAACTGATGAAGAAGAACTTGAAGATCTTTTATTCAGAATTCAGAATTTTGATCCGGCTGGTATTGGAGCAAGAAATTTGCAAGAGTGCCTTTCATTGCAACTGGAGCGAAAAGATGAAGACAATGAAATTGTCATAATTGCTAAGCGAATCATCGACTCATGTTTCAATGAGTTTTCAAAAAAACATTACGATAAAATAGCACGCAAACTTAGTCTTGATAATGAAGATCTCTTGCGAGAGGCTATTTACCTGATCACAAAACTGAATCCAAAGCCGGGAGGAACGGGCGATGAAGTCGCTAAAACACAATATGTGATTCCTGATTTTATTCTCGCAAACAATGACGACAAGCTTGAACTTTCGCTCAATTCGCGAAATGCACCGCAACTGAAAGTAAGTCGATCTTATTCGGAAATGCTGCAAGCGTACGATAAGAGTAATAAAAAGGATAAGAAGCTGAAGGAAACCGTTTCATTCATCAAGCAGAAACTAGACTCAGCTAAATGGTTTATAGACGCCATTCGTCAGCGCCAGCAAACCTTGCTTAATACCATGCAGGCAATTATTGATTTTCAGTATGAATACTTTCTGGAGGGAGACGAGAGCAAGTTAAGGCCAATGATTCTGAAAGATATCGCGGAGCGAATCAATATGGATATTTCTACAGTTTCTCGGGTAGCAAGTAGCAAAGCCGTTCAGACTGAGTTTGGAGTTTTTCCATTGAAATATTTTTTCTCGGAAGGAATATCTACCGAGTCTGGTGAAGATGTAAGTAGTCGTGAAGTAAAGAATAAGCTTAAATCCTTCATTGATAAAGAAGATAAGTCTAAACCACTATCTGATGAAAAACTCGAAAAGGCCTTAAAAGAGTGTGGTTATAACATTGCGAGGAGAACAGTAGCAAAATATAGGGAGCAGCTAAATATACCTGTGGCACGCCTCAGAAAAGAACTTTGAGAATATTAATGAAGATCGTTTCGGTGGTATTCCACCCGTTGCTCATGGCTACTTATTTAAGCTATGTGCTCTTTACCAAATCTCCTGAATTGTTTCCACGAGTAGTCCCTCAGGCTGTTCCTCAGTTTTTACTTGTGATTTTTATAACTACATGTCTGATGCCTGCACTGAGCATCTTCCTGCTTCGTACTTTTTCTTTTATTTCAAATCTTGAGTTGACGAAACGAACTGAGCGAATCAGACCTTTCATCTTTATCGCATTCTACTATGTGGCATCCTCATATTTATTTGCTGATAAGCTGAGAATGGGTCCTGTTTTTATGGCCGTAATGATTGGAGTTTCTATTCTTATTGTTATCCTGTTAATCATCACCAGATGGTTTAAGATTAGCATTCACACAGCTGCAATTTGGAGTGGCGTTGGCTTTGTAAGCGCACTTACGGTGGCTATGGGCGTGAATATTGGATGGTATTATTATGCGTTAATCCTGGCTGCAGGACTCGTAGCATCTAGCAGATTATATCTCGGCTATCATGAGCCAAAAGAAATATGGTCAGGAGCTATACTGGGATTTACATACAGCTTCCTGACCATACTTGTGATTTTTTAGAATCCGGTGACGTTGATGCCAATTGTGCTCATGACAGGATCGAATCCATCATCAAATGTATCATTGAATACCGGGGATACATAGCGTTTGTAGAAGACATGCACTCCTCTAAATCCGGCCCTTACTTGATAACCGTACCTGATTGAATTAAGGTTGAATTTACCAGTCACTTTATCTCTAACAGTTTCACCGTTGTTATTGTATTTCCACTTGGTGTGAGCATTAAGGCGTAATCCAACGATACCGCCTACTCCAAGGAATAATCCTTCACCATCCTCTGTCCCCATTGGATGAAATCGGAATTCAATCGGTATATCCAAATACGTAGTGGCAAGCTTATTTTTATCAAAGTTTTGCGGGTTTGGACCAATTAAAACCGAGTTTAAGGTGTCATTGACTAGTACATTACTGAACAAGGTTGCAGAATCACCCAAACTCATTTTTTCTAATCCAAGCCCAATACCATAGTTGAGCGATAGCTTGCTACTAAATGCTTTTCTTTTAGTGTAATACAAAGCGACAGACTTGGACGACCATGTTCTTCTTTCCAGAGCTCCTGGCATAGATGACCATACGTTGAATCCTATATCAACCATCAGTTCACCTGGAATATCAGGTCGCTTCAAACCATCTTGCGCGCTTGCACTTAAAACTAAAAGGGCAAATAGTACTCCGTATATGTATCTCATATTTTTTATCATGTTTCCTGCAAAGAAGAGGCTTTTTCCTTTTTTTCGTTCTTAATGAATGTTAAATGATTCAAAGCCTGAATAAGAAAAATTTCGGCAAAGATAGAATCATGGAGCAGTAACGAAAATTTTAAAGCATAATTGTTACTTTTGCGCTCCCAACGGACTCGTAGCACAACTGGATAATGCACCTGGTTACGGCCCAGGAGATTGGGGGTTCGAATCCCTCCGAGTTCACTTTTTCAAGGCTAATCAATTGCAATACAATTGGTTAGCCTTTTTTTATCAGGATGGGGAAGAAATTGTGCAAACAACTGCCGAACCTTAATGTAGATTGTCGAGGCTTTATAATTGACACTAATTCACTGAAGTGAAATATGTGATGTCGTTGGAATACTATTCAATTGGTGCGATTCAAATAATCGTCCGCAAAATCCATTTGGTCTTCAGAAAGCTTGTTTTTAGATGCACACAGTCCCATAAAGGTATTTTGCCCAATCCGCTTAAGCTTTACGATCGAATTATCATCTTCGTGAGAATAGAAGTCGTTGAATTTAGTGAGAGTATCTATGCCATGCGCTTTATCAAGCTCAATGACTTGTTCCTCATGAGTGGGCTTTTCAGAACATTTATATACAAAAGACCGATCTGTAGTATCTAATACGAACACAAAGCCATTTGGCACTATTTTTTTTAGCGCATTGATTGTCTGATGTGTGTTTGAAATAATCATAGCTGTCAAAACCCAACATTGTCATGTCAAACATGACCTGAATTACTAAAACCAATCAAATGTACTATTAAAGGAAGAATTTAAAATTCAGGTAAATACGGCTCTTGCAATAGTTAAAATAACTATGAATTTAGGACTCAATCAACCCTAAATTCATGGCTTTTTTGATGAGTTCAGCCATATTTTTAGCATGAAGCTTTTTCATGATATTGCCTCGATGCGCCTCCACGGTTCTCTCACTAATAAAAAGTTTGTCTGCTATTTCCTGGCTTTTCAAACCGTTTGAAATATCATTTAAAACTTCAATCTCTCGTTTAGTAAGCTGGACACTTTCGGCCTTTTTCTTCTCTTTCTTTATTTCTTTATAGGAGTTGAGTGCTGTGTCAATTACTTCTCGACTAAAGAATTTTCCTCCATCTAATACCTTTTCAATAGCTACTAAAATTTCGTCTGCTACACTGTCTTTTACAACATACCCTGCGATATTGAAATTTAAACCTTCCATAACGTACTCCTCATCCTTATACATGCTTAGGATTATGATTTTAATGTCAGGATATTTTTCTCCTATTAATTTGGAGGCTTCCAGTCCGGTCATTTCGGGCATGGAAATATCCATCAATATGATGTCCGGAATATTGCCCTCATCTAGTGCTGAAATGGCTTTGGTAGAGCGATCATACTCTCCGATAATCTCAATCGACTGATCCATATCGATAATGCTGCGAACTCCCTTACGCACCAACTCATGATCTTCTACTAGAAATAATTTAGTCTTTTTCATATGGAATTTTTAAACTGATAAAGGTACCCGAGCCTTTTTTTGTGTCAATATTACACTCTGCATTTAATACTTCGGCCCTAAATAAGATATTCTGTAAGCCATGATGAGAAGTGTCTTCTTTATAGTCTCCTATCTCAAATCCAACACCGTCATCTTCAATAGACATTTGTATATGATCTTCAAAACCATATAACTGAATAGCCGCACTTGTCGCCTCAGAATGCTTGATGATATTTGAGATATTCTCTTGTGAGATCCGATATATATTGACTTTAAGTTTCATGTCCAACTCAGGCAAATCCTCTGTTTGTAACTCAAATCGAATGTTTGAGCTTTTGTTCGCCTGATCTACAATCTTTTTTAAACACACATCTATTGGGAAATCGCTGAGGAGTGTGGGGAGCAGACCATCTGTGACCTTTCTCATTTCATCAAGAAACTGATCTACCATGTCCACCAAAACCTCTTGTGTATCTCCTTTTTTAACTGCCAATTTTATCATATTGGCTATTTGACCCACTCCATCGTGTAAATCTCTGGCTATTCGTTCTCGCTCTTTTTCCTGACCTTCTATAAAAGACAGTAGCCTCCTGTTTTTTATGTCTTCGTTTGCTTCTCTGATCCGTACTCGCTCAGTGATATCTTTAAAGAAGAAAAGTGTGTATTCCTCGTCAAGTGAAACATTGTGAGAGTAGAAATCTCCATAAACTCGATCGGTGCTATCCAAGATCAACTCTACCTCAGTTGCCTCTTCTTTGCCGACTATATCAGAATATGCTTCTCTGTTTAAATCTGAAAAGTTGAGTACTTCATAAATATTTCTATCCATTAATTGATCGAAAGAGCGCGAGGTGATTTGCTCTACAACCAAGTTGGCATATTTAATTACTCCCTGTGAATCCAGCAGAAAGATAGCTTTGTCAATCGAATTGATAATGGCCTGGAAAAGCTCGCTGTTCTCCTTTATTTTCTTCTCAGCTTGAGCTTTATAGAGCGCAACATCAATATTTGATAAGAGCTCTGCCTCATTAAATGGCTTGACTACATACCCATACGGTAAACTAAATTTTGCCTTTTCAATAGTCGGCTCGTCCGTGAGAGCTGTGAGAAAGATGATTGGAATATCTAGATTTTGTTTTATCTCATATGCTGCATCTATACCATCTGAATTTGTTTCCATCATGATATCCATGAGAATCAGATTTGGAATTTCGGTAGACGCGACGCTGACAGCCTCCTTCCCTGAGTATACTGATACAACTTCATGTCCGCCTGACTCGAGGGCATGTTTAATATGTTGGTTAACAATGAGCGAGTCTTCGGCGACTAAGATTTTTCCCATAGGTGCTAATGAATACTATCAATTTATAAGATTTTGTGAGATATTACAATTGAAAGCGACAAGAAAGGGCTTACAATATGAAAGAGATTTTTATCGTATCAAAAAATGCTTCACTATCAAATTATTTGTACCTGATTTTAGATGAAGTCTTTCCTAACACTTTATCGCTTGCCAGCGATTTTTCAGAGTCAGTCGACCTAATTATTATAGATTCTGAAAATATTTCTCCATTACAAATGAAGAAATATCAACATGATATCCCAACGATTCTTTTCTGTTTTGAACTCCGCCCGGCACTGATCCAATATACTTCTCAATTTGATATAAATGGTATCATTTCGCTTTCTATGGAGGCCTCCGACATTTTGAAGACCCTTCAGGTGGCATTGGAGAAAGACATCTATTATAATGAGGTGATGATTGGAATGCTATTCTCAAACAAGGCAAATAAAATTGCAGAAAGAATCAGGTCTCTCACTGATCGAGAAAATGAGATCTTGATACTCATGATGAAAGACCTGACTAATGAAGAAATAGCTAAGAACTTGAATCTTAGTGTTCGTACGGTAAATGCTCACAAGGGAAATATTATGAGAAAGATCGGATCAAAAACTACGAGTGGCCTGATACAGACATTGATTGAGTATTCTGCCGAATTTAGAAACTCGCTTTAAAACCATTTTCCGGATCAATTTCTACGGTTCCGCCGAGCTGTTTTACAAAGGTTTTTACCAGAGAAACACCTAGTCCTGAACTGCTTTCGAGCACACCTTCTTGCATCTTTTTTCCGTCATTTAAGACTTTTAAGATAAATCCGCCCTCTTCTTTACTAAAGCGAATAGATATCTTCCCTTTTTCTCCAATTTTAAAACCGTGCTTCAAGGCGTTTGCCACCATCTCGCTGACCATCAGTCCAATCAATAATGCTTTTTCGACATCCAAAATTATGTTTTCGGATTCTACCTGAATGATTATCAATGAGGAGCCTTGTAGTATTTGAAGCTCCTGAGCAATATGTTCCAAGTATTCGCCAATATTGATTTCAGAAACATTGTAAAATGTGTAGAGTTTGTCATGGATCACAGACATAGCCTTGATCCGGTCGTTTACTTCATTGAAGATCACTTTTGATTTGTCATCTTCCAAATCATAGGATTTAAGTGCCAATATGGAAGAAATCAATTGCATATTGTTTTTCACTCTGTGGTGCACCTCTTTAATTAAAATATTTTTCTCTTCCAATGAAGATTCAAGGCGTGTTTGCAATCTTTTGTCTGCAGTGATATCATAGATAACTCCAACCATCCCTTTTATCTTTCCATTGTGGTCTCGCAGTATCCGAGTAAACGCTCGCAAATACTTCTCCTCACTCTCGACTTTCACTCTAAAGTCCGATTCCAAAAAGTTGATTCCTTGCTTGACCATACTCAAGCTTCTTTCGATTACGGACTTATCTTCATCCACAAAGTAGCTTATCAGCTCGCCAATTGGGACCGGAGAATCAACCATTGTGAAAATCGAATACATCTGATCTTCCCAGAAGATTTCATTTGTCTCTCTGTCATATTCCCACACACCGAGGTTGGCAATTTCTGTGGCAAGTAAAATCCGATCTGACAAACGTTTGATTTTTTGTTCAGCGTGTTTTTGTTCAGAAATATCCTGCACAGTACCAATCATTCTACTCACTTTGCGATTGGCATGTTTTACCATCTTGCCTCTGCCGGAGATCCATTTTATTTTCCCTGTCTTTAGATGTTGAATTCGATAAATATGAAAGAAATCTTTTCCCTCTTTTATAGACTTTGCAAGCTTTTCTTGAAACTCTAAGAGATCTTCCGGGTGGATAAGTTTTTCAATAATGGAAACATGACGGTGCGAATCGCTAAATCCCATCATGCTGATCATTTCCTCAGAAGGCACAAAAATTCCATCATCCAGATGATATTCATAATTTGCAATCTTAGAAATCCGCTGAGCTTCCAATAACTTGGCTTGACTTTCTTGAAGTTTTCTTTCCGCTTTTTTTAGATCTGTTACATCCAGCATTCCTGTAATTGACCGCTCGAATTTTCCATCTTCATCGTATTCTGCAACTGCTGACAAAAGCACATCTATTATTTCGCCAGACTTCTTCACATACTGATATTCAATATTGCGTATGAATCCATCTTTAAAAAGCGTGTCTATATTAGTCTCAACCACTCCCTTCGGTTCTTTAACCATAAACTCATAAGGCGTTCTTCCAATCACTTCATTTCTATCGTATCCCATCTTCTCAAGCCAGAAATCACTAACACTTATTATTTCAAGGCGCTCATTGATCGAATGCATCATCACCGGAGCCTTATTATAGATACTGCGATATTTTTTAAGTGACTTTTCAAGTGCCATCTCAATTTCCTTACGCGTATTGATATTTTGAAGAGCGATAACTGCACCAAATGGCTCAGCAAGTCTCGTGGCTCGCATGTTGTACCATCTGCCATCTGCCAGTTTCATTTCATGATCCAACGACTTAGTCTTCTGGTTTAAAATAGATTTCAAACCAGTAGTGAGGTATTCACCATCACCAAAGAAGTCCATAAAATCGAATATTGATTTTCCCACCTCCAAACCTGCATATGGTTGATTTTTAATATAAAGCTTGAGGTTGCGATTAATACTCAAAACCACACCCGATCCATCAACTACCAATATTGCTTCATCCAACGCATCTAAAACGCCTTGTTTCAAGGATTCTTCCTGCTTCGATTTTTTTTCTGCCTCTTGATACTCTGTAATGTCTTCTGTGAAATAAACCACGTTATCAAGTTCATTGTGGCTATCATATAGCGGATAGTATTTGATACGATACGTCTTAGAGGCTCCCGCATGAGTCAGAGGGATCTCGGCAATTATCTCTCCTATCTCTCCATCAAAGGCCTTTTTTATTGCCTCAACCTGTGAACCCTGCGTGAATAAGTTGTTTTTAAAGATGTTGAATTTTCCGATGTACTCATCCAAATTAATTAACCAAAAACGCTCAGATTTCTCATTAGCAGCCACCAAAGTTCCCTCTCGATCGTAAATCGTGATGGAATAGGGCGCTTCATTTATCATTTGCTTATACCTGGCTTCACTTTCTCGTAGCTGCAGTCGTGAGTTTTTCTTATCTGTAATATCCAGCATAAGCCCACGCAAAAGCTTGGGGTTTCCGTTTACCTTAACTACCTCTACCATATCCTGAACCCATCTTATCTCCCCGTTTTTATGCACCAATCGATATTCGAGTTGATAATTATCTACATCTGGAGCTTTGTGTCTTTCATAAGCTATGACACGCTCCCTATCTTCTTCATATATTCTTGATTGCCAAAATCCGGCCTCTAGCCAATCTTCTTTTGGAAACCCTAGTAAATCGATAGCTTTCGGACTTATATAAGAAAAAGTCTGCGTACCAATTTTCGTTTCCCAAACTACAGCATTGAGATTTTCAACCAAGATTTTATAGCGACCTTCTTCATGCTTTTGCTGCTCGTCTTTTTCCACTCTTTCTGTGATGTCGGCTAAGTTGCAAATTGCACCTATGTGCGCATCATTTTCATTATAAAGTGGAGTTGCTTCAACGGAAAGCCACCTCAGCTTATCTTTTATCACTATACCTTGTAAGGATGCACTGACTCTCTTCTTATTCAATGCCGAATGAAGCGCATGTTCGCTTTTACTTAGTCTCGTTCCATTTTCAAAGCTCTTGACTTCAAAAGCAGTATAATGCTTGCCAATTAAGTCATCTGCATCGCCTCCGTCCAACAAATCAAATGCAGCTTTATTGGCGTAAACTACAATTCCTTCTAGGTTTACCTGAAGTATGCCATGAGGCATGCTTTCTAGCACATGCTTGTGAAGTATATCAATTTGAGTATCCAAAATGGTGGCCGGTTTGCTTGATCAGCAAGGATAAATTTATGTGAATAACATGAAAGCTAACGTTGAATTTTGCATTGATTTCTAAGATAGTCATTTTGACTAAATCAATTTCATCGTAACTACCAAGTAGCAAATCGATGCTAGTTATATCTCTTTGTGTCCAAGAAATTGAGACTTCTAAAAGTAGAAGTTTAGAGATTCAGATTCTGATTCTCGTTATACGAATACAATGCGTTCAGCAGTGTGATTAGGTGATTAGGTGCCTCGGGAGGGGTACCTTTTTTTTGTACCCAAAAACTCTATTTAGATTGATTCTAAATAATTACATTTGCCAAAAAAGAACATTATGCGATACACAAAGCTATTATTACTCACGCTAATTATAGCCTGTTCAGGCACCAAGGAAAACAAGCAAGAAGCATCATCTGAAGATCAGGTGCTAAACGTCTACTCGCACAGACACTATGATGCCGACAAGCAAGCCTTCGAGCGATTTACAAGCGAAACAGGTATCAAAATAAATTTGGTGAAAGCAGGCGCGGACGAGCTTATCAGTCGACTAGAAATGGAAGGTGAAAATTCGCCTGCAGATGTATTGATTACTGTAGATGCCGCTAAACTCAATAGAGCTAAATCGATGGGATTATTGCAATCTGCAGATGCAAATACCAACAACAAAGATGGATTCATAGATGCCGATAAGCAATGGTATGCAATTACGTACAGGGCAAGAGTAGTGGCTTATGATAAAGATGACGTGGATGTATCAGAGCTGTCGACCTATGAAGATTTAGCAAGTGAAAAATGGAACGACCGCATTCTCATCAGGTCATCTAGCAGTTCATATAATCAATCGTTACTATCATCTATCATCTACGAAAATGGTGAAGATGCAGCAAGAGCTTGGGCTAAGGGAATAGTTGCAAACATGGCGCGAGAACCGAAAGGTGGAGACAGAGATCAAATAAAAGCTATTGCCTCTGATGTTGGAGATGTTGCTGTTGTAAACACCTACTATGTAGGGTTACTACTTAACTCTGATAATCCGGAGGAAGTAAAAGCCGGACAAAGAGTTGGTATTTACTTTCCCAATCAGGACGGAAGAGGTGGACATATAAATATCAGCGGTGTTGGAGTAACCAAAAATGCGCCAAACAAAGCAAACGCAATTAAATTTATCGAATTTTTAACCAGCAAAGAGATACAAGAATTTTACGCTGCGACTTCATTTGAATATCCAGTTCATAAAGAGGTTGCTCCTGATTCTACGATAGCTGCATGGGGAGAATTCAAAATTGATGATCTCGACTATGCAACGAATCCAGACCTGCTGGATCAAGCCATAAAAATATTTGATGAAGCTGGCTGGAACTAAGCTCCCAAGATACTTCTATTGGCGACTCGCTACTAACATCATTTTGGTAGGCATATTACTACCACTATTGTTGGTAGCGAGTCGCTCTTTTATGCTGGATACTTCAAACCTGAAGCATATTGTCAGCAACTTACTCCCACTTTACTTGTGGAACACCTCAATTTTAGTCGTTGGCACCTCTGCTATTACCTTATTAATCGGAGTTTACACTGCATGGTATGTCACTGTCTATGACTTCCCATTTAGAAGGCAGTTTGAGTGGATGCTCATTCTTCCTCTCTCCATTCCTACATTCATCAATGCTATATCATATGTTGGACTTACAGATTATGCCGGCCCATTAAGAATTCTACTTAGATGGATGGGAACAGATATCTACTTAGACATCATGAACCATTCAGGAGCCGTGATCGTCATGAGCTTGGTTTTATACCCATACGTATATGTGACTTCAAGATCAGCCTTCTTGTTGCAATCTGCTTCACTTATTGAAGTATCAAGATCCTTGGGTCAACCAATGAAAAAAACCTTTATGAAGGTGGTTCTCCCACTTGCATGGCCAGCCATATTTGCCGGACTTATTTTGGTCATTATGGAAGTTCTCAATGACTATGGTGTTGTATCCTACTTTGGCATTCCAACCTTCACTGTCGGAATATTCCGGTCTTGGCTTGCATTGGGAGATCTATCTACCGCAGTATTTCTCTCAGTTATTGTTTTGATTTTTGTGGTGATTCTGTTAGCGATCGAGTTCAAGGCAAACGAGAAAAAGAAATTTTCAACCGACAAGTCAGAAAGAACACTTACCCGCCTTAAACCCAAGCATAAATGGCGAATTTTTATGCTTTGCTTACTACCATTATTGGCTGGGTTTGTTATTCCTGTAGGTCAGCTTCTTTGGTGGTTTGCACTTGCATATTCTCATGACGTTTGGGCTCACTTGATAACCTTGGCAACCAACACGGCCATCCTAGGAATCTTGTCAAGTGTACTTGTTTTAATTCTCTCTATCATCCTAACATATACGTTCCGTTTGGTAAATAAAAAAGGGTTCAAAAAAGCCATTGGCAAGCTGCCAATGCTAGGCTATGCAATGCCTGGTGCAGTGATTGCTGTAGGAATAGTCGCATTAGTTTTAATTATCAATCCAAATCTTATTTACTCGGGTATTACTGCACTAGTTTTTGGCTATACGGTTAGGTTCTTTGCGGTAGGTTATGGTTCTATAGAGTCAGGATTTGAAAAGATATCCAGACAGATAGATGATGCGGCCATTTCCTTGGGCAGTAATTCATTAAGAAACTTAATCAATATTCACATACCCATCCTCAAACCAGTATTGCTTGGAGCATTGATTATGGTCTTTGTGGATGTCGCTAAAGAACTTCCTATCACGCTTATCCTTCGTCCTTTCAACTATGAGACTTTGGCTACCAACGCTTTTCAATATGCAAAAGATGAAATGGCTCCAAGAGCCGCATCCTCTAGTCTACTTATTATTTTTGCCAGCGCTGTTCCCGTATATTATCTAAATAGAATTTTGCATAGAAGTTGAACCTAAGCGTAGAACATATCAGTAAAAGCTTTGAAAACACCAAGGTGTTAGATGACGTTTCTATAGTCGTCAATAAGGGAGAAATCCTTTCTCTTACAGGTGAAAGTGGATGTGGAAAAAGCACACTTCTTAGAATTATTTCGGGACTGGAAGCACCTGATAGTGGTAAAATTATTCTAAATGATCAAGACATAACCAGCTGGAGTCCTGAGCAACGAAAGTTTGGTTTTGTCTTTCAAAATTTATCACTTTTCCCTCATCTGTCAGTCAGAGATAATATTTTTTATGCCATCAGCAAAAAAGATCAATCGAACGGGAGACTTAATGAACTTTTAGAAATGACCGGACTTTCTGGTTTAGGTCATCGGTTTCCTCACGAATTATCAGGTGGTCAACAACAGCGAGTTGCCTTGGCTAGAGCGCTGGCCATAAATCCACAGCTGCTTATTTTGGATGAGCCTTTTAGCAGTTTGGATGAGTTATTGAAAACTAAGATTCGAGAAGAAATATTTGACCTATTACGGTCTTTAGAAATCACCACGATCCTTGTGAGTCACCAAGCTTCGGATGCATTCCTAATTGCAGATAAGCTTGTTGTTTTGAGGCACGGGCAAATTCAACAGGTTGGAAAACCTTCTGAAGTTTATCAGCAACCTATTTCTTCCTATGTCTCAGACTTTTTTGGTGCCAGTGTTATTCTTAAAGGCAAGAAAGATGGAGATAGCATTCACACTTCATTTGGAAATTTAAAAATCGAAAACTCTAGAGCGGGTGATTTACAGCTTTTTGTCCGACCTGAGAACATTGAGATATCCACTGCAAGTAATTACAACGTAAGTGGGCAGATTCTTAAAAAAGAATTCAAAGGGCCTCATGATGTGCTAAAAATCGGAAACAAAAACTCAAATGAATTCATCTCGTTAGAAACAGAAAGATGTAATCTCGAGGTTGGTGATACCATTTATCTAAATGTACCTGAGGATCAAGTACAAATTTTCAAATAGTGTTCGCTACTTTTAGCGCAGCTGTTCGAAATTGTACAAAAGCGCATACTGAAATATTTATAAATATCTATTAATCAGATATTTATGATTTATGGCATATCGTTTGCAGTTCTTTTAGCAAATGGCAACCAACCGAACAAATATCAAATTAAGCCGTACACTGCTCATTCTACTGGGCATACTATTAGCGTGTCTACTTACACTCAACGCCAAGTCACTATACTCTGCTGACCTACTGAGTGAGCCGACCAATATTCCAACAGCAGACACTAAAGCTCCCAAAACCTTTTTAGACCAAATTGGCACGATCAGTTTGAGGAAAATTTCTAAAAAAATCTCATCTTTAAACTAAAGAAGAATGGAAATGACAAAGAGACTTTTCAGATCACAAGATCGGATGCTCGGTGGTGTTTGTGCTGGTATTGCCGAATACATTGGCTGGGATCCAACCCTAGTAAGAATCGCATACATTGTGCTTTCTATTGTAAGTGCAGCTTTTCCAGGATTGCTGGTTTACTTAATCCTGTGGATTATTATCCCACCCCGCTACTAGGCTTTATTATAAAAATTCATCCAACGATCGGGGAGCTCACCTTTTAGAGCAAGGTCATAGTCACTGTAATTGCAGGCTATCATCCTGTTTCTATTGAAAAGCCCTTCAGCATCAGGGTTCGGCACTTCCATCCACCACCGTTCAGAAAGTTTGCTTTTGTAGAAACGGATGGTGTCCGGTTCTCCTCCCAGATGAACCTCGTACATGAGGTAGTCATTTGATTTAAAGTTCTTATCACCTTTTCTGTGATAATATCCTTCAATGAAGTACCAAATCATTGTGGCCATCACAAATGCAGTTTTACGGTCATCAGAGTCCTTTGAAGCATCGTAATTGTAGAGTCCTATTGAACTCATTTTTTCGTTTTGTCCGGCATACCAACATAGTTGGCAAGATTCCTCACCAGTTAGGCCATAGACCTTTGAATTGGCCGCTCCAGGTGCATATGATGCTTGTAATGCAGAGATATCAAATGACATCATATCAGCATCGCGAACTATCGGTTCGATATCCTTAATATTTTCTTTAACTACACCTAATCGGATTGCCTCAAAGGATAATTTTTCAAGTAGCTCTATCGATTTTTGATTGGTCAGGTAGCTTTGATAGGCCAAATGATAGTAGCTGAATAAGTAGTTGGGACTATGCTTAAAAATCTTTCCTATATGTTCATTGGCAGAAATTTCCGAGTCCTCCAAGTCCATTTCACTATCCACATTTAAAACAGAAATCAACTTTTCCGAAGTTTCATATGCATAGTACTGACCTAAATCTAAATCGTGGCTGCCTCCAAATACTATTGGTATGATGCTTTTCTCCATAAGGTAGCTACATACCTCCTTCAATCGAAGATACGTGTCTTCCAATTTTGGCCCATTACGAAAATTTCCAAGATCAACTATTCCATAATCACCGAAGCCTTTTTTTAACTGGTAAAGTTGTTTTCGAATCTCATCTGCTGACTTAGGATTTGCGTTCGCACCACTCCCTCTATACTCACCCATACCAATTAGGGCAATATCCATTCCTTCGTGATCAGGCATCTTCAGCCTATTGATATAAATGGATGATTGAAAGGATGATGGTGTCTGATCCACATCTATTTCTATGGGATCAAAGAATAGTTTTAAGTCCATGAGGCTAAGATAAGCACCTGCTTCATAAAATATTCAAGCGCTATAGCGCTATGGAGGCTATTTAGCAAGAATTTCCCAATTGATCATATAATCTGCTTCTTCTGAAACATCTGCATTATTTGAAAGGATCGTCCCGAAATGGCCAGTTCCTTGTGTTAAATCTAAATGAAACGTGCCCAAATGATCGTTGCGACTTGTATAGTCAAAATCCCAAAGTTCCAATTCTAGCCAGTCGCCATCAAAATTTTGATTCACGTTGACATCCAAAGCTTCATCCACCCCGATTTTTAGAAATCTTGATTTTTCAGGCCATATCTTCTGCCCATTGCATTTTAGAAAAATTTCATCCTTATCTGATTCATCAGGCACATTGCAGATGATTGTATGTATTTTAATCTGTGGCATACTTGGTGGTAAAAATTCAAGATATACAAATACCTACATTTGCAGATATAAAAAAAGCCTCACATTTCTGCAAGGCCCTTTTCAAACCATATCTGATCTACTTGATGGTAAATCCGAATATCTCACTTTGTCCGTTTGATGTTTCAACAACAATGGTATAGGTTCCTTCAGAAAGTTTTACAAGTTTTGAGATGTCTACATTTTGCGCATCTAAAACTCGATCTACTTGATCATTTATCATCACACGTGCTTTCTCAGCAGGCAAATTTCTTAAAATCGCTTTGGTTCCTTTTGGGAAGACTGGCTGACCACTTTCGAACTCAGCGGCTGGTTTGGAAAACTCAATGCTAGGAAGTTCAGTGGCATTCGTTGAGTCAAAGGAAGTTCCAAAAAAGACAAGCGATAGGATGAGTGTATATTTTATCATTTCAGCGGGTGTTTGTATTAGTAGTACAAAGTTGTCACTTCGCTTTCAATGACCACAGACGTCATATACTGAATTTAACCTAGTAAAAACGCTTATACAGGACCAATAAAAAAGCCCCGCATAATATGCGAGGCTTGATGTTTTTTTGTTTTGGAATTAACCTCCAAAATCATCAAATCTGATATTCTCATCAGGGATTCCGAAATCTTCACCCATCTTCTGCACAGCCTGGTTCATTAGAGGCGGTCCACAGAAATACAGCTCAATTTCTTCCGGATTATCATGTTTACTCAGATAGTGATCGATCACTGCTTGGTGTACAAAACCTGTAAATCCATCTCCATCATCTTCCATGCTATTTTTTGCATTCCAATTGTCTTCTTCCAATGGCTCGGAGAGTACTACATGGAAAGTGAAATTCGGAAAGCTTTTCTCTAGATCTAGGAAATGATCAAGATAGAAGAGTTCTCGTTTTGAGCGTCCTCCATACCAATAACTTACTTTTCTTCCGGTCTTTAAAGTCTTAAACAAATGATAGAGATGCGAACGCATAGGTGCCATCCCAGCTCCACCCCCAACATACAGCATCTCAGCGTCAGATGGATTGATAAAGAATTCCCCATAAGGACCAGATATTGTTACTTTGTCCCCTTCCTTAAGACCGAAAATATAAGATGACGCAATTCCAGGATTCACGTTCATCCAGCCATTTTTTGCTCTATCCCAAGGTGGAGTTGCAATACGCACGTTAAGCATAATTTCACGTCCTTCTGCAGGATATGAAGCCATTGAATACGCCCGCTCAATGGTTTCATCATTTTTCATTTTGAGATCCCACAAACCGAATTTGTCCCATTCCATCTGGAATTTCTTTGGATCATCATGCTCTTCCGGGTGCGCCGTAATGTCAATGTCCTTAAATTCAACTTCGCATTTTGGCACTTCTATTTGGATGTATCCTCCTGCTTCGTAATCCATTTCTTCAGGAAGCTCAACCACAAATTCTTTGATAAATGAAGCAACATTCCAATTTCTGACCACTGTTGCTTCCCATTTCTTAATTCCGAAAATTTCCTCCGGAATTTCAATTTTCATGTCGTTCTTCACTTTTACCTGACATGCTAATCGAACATTTTCTTTTTGCTCGGTACGACTCAAATGACCTACTTCAGTAGGAAGCACATCTCCTCCTCCTTCTACTACGGTACACTTACACATAGCACATGTACCTCCTCCACCACATGCTGAAGGTAGAAATACACTTTTTTGAGAAAGTGTGGAAAGCAATGTAGAACCTGCCGTTGTAACCATAGGATTATCTGTATCACCATTTACAGTGATTTTGACTGGGCCTGACTGGACTAACTTGGATTGCGCCAACAGAAGGATTAACACTAGAAGAAGTATTAAAACTGTAAAGGCGATAATGGAAGTAATTACAATTGAAGACATATGTCTAAAATCTTTTGTTATTTAATTAAAATCGGGGCAAATATAGTTGATCTAGATCTCCTTATTCACCGGAAATAAGAACCTTTTTTTGTCCTTTAGAATCAAACAAGTTGAAACACCTAAATGTTAGTTTAAGCTAACATTTTTAATAGCATGGTCAGTCTTGATTTCAATTGACGTCTATCGACAATAAAATCAAGGAAACCATGATCTAAAACAAACTCAGAACTTTGAAATCCTTTGGGTAAATCTTTACCTATGGTTTCTCTAATTACCCTTGGGCCTGCAAATCCGATTAATGCTCCCGGCTCGGCAATATTAAAATCACCTAGCATAGCGTAAGATGCCGTCACTCCACCTGTCGTTGGATCCGTAAGCAATGAGATGTATGGAATTTTAGCTTCTGAAAGCAGCGCAAGTTTTGCAGAGGTTTTGGCCATTTGCATCAATGAGAACCCAGCTTCCATCATTCGTGCGCCACCTGATTTGGATATCATTAGGAAAGGCATTTTCTTTTTTAATGAATAGTCAATCGCCCGAGCGATCTTTTCACCTACGACTGATCCCATTGATCCTCCAATAAATGAGAAATCCATGCAGGCAACCACGATGTTGATTCCATTCATCTTGCCAGTAGCGCTACGAACTGCATCTTTTAGCTCGGTCTTCTTCTGAGTTGCTGCAATTCGATCCGGGTATTTCTTGGTATCCTCAAACTTCAATGGATCGCCAGAAGTCAGATCTTCATCAAGTTCCGTGAACTTATTGCTATCAAAAATTATCTCGAAATACTCCTTAGATCCGATTCGGACATGATAGTCGTCATCAGGGCATACGTACGAGTTATTTTTCAGCTCGCGCATATGGATAATAGAGCCGCTAGGGGTTTTGTACCAAAGTCCATCTGGCACCTCCTTCTTATCCTCAGTCTTTGTAAGTATTCCTTTGTCTTGTCGCTTAAACCACGCCATTCGAATTCTTTCTCAGTGAATGAGCAAAGCTAAGTGATAATTGCTAAAACAAAACTGGTGTAGTTCTGTAATCAACCTTGCCATGCATCAATCTAATTTTACTTTACTTCTTCATAATCCACGTACTCACCTCCGCTAAATCTATCTCCTTTTTTGGACCTCTTATTTGGAATGTTATCAATGTTTAGATCGTTGTTTCGAGTTCTCCTGGACGTATTCGAATATTGCTGATCGCCAAAACTTTCACGACTTGTGAACCCTTTAAACATGCCTCTGAAAACAAAAGAGGCAATCTTATGAAATACATATCCTACTAGTATTAGGATGATTATTATCTTAATCATACTCTATAAACCTATCGGCTCAAGTACAAGTTTCGTTCTGCATAAATTTCCATAAAATAATCATCCATTAGATCATCGATGAAATAGATGGCTTCTCCAGTAGATTTCATCTCCGGACCTAATTCCTTGTTTACATTCGGGAATTTGTGGAAGGAGAATACCGGCTCTTTTATAGCATATCCTTTTTTGTAGGGTTTAAAATCAAAGTCCGTCACTTTGTTTTCACCGAGCATTACCTTGGTAGCATAATTCACATAGGGTTCTCTGTATGCTTTACATATGAATGGGACCGTTCTGGAGGCTCTTGGATTCGCCTCGATGATGTAAACTTTATCATCCTTGATCGCAAATTGGATATTGATTAGCCCGACCGTTTTCAAAGCTACAGCTATCTTGTTTGTATAATCTTCGATTTGTCTCATGACAAAGTCACCTAGATTATATGGAGGCAATACAGCATATGAATCTCCCGAGTGAATTCCGGCAGGTTCAATGTGCTGCATGATTCCGATGATGTGTACATTTTCTCCATCACAAATCGCATCTGCTTCGGCTTCAATGGCGCCCTCAAGAAAATGATCTAATAAGATTTCGCCATCAGGTTTGTCTTTGAGAATTTCAACTACATGTTGCTCAAGCTCTGTTTCATTGATGACAATTTTCATGCTCTGACCACCTAGTACATAGCTAGGACGAACGAGTAGAGGAAATCCAAGTTCTTTAGAGAGCTCAACAGCCTCCTCCGCATTTTCAATAGTTCCATAGAGCGGGTATGGAATTTCTTGCTCTTTCAGTAAGTCAGAAAATCGACCTCTTGCCTCTGCCAAATCAAGCGCTTCAAAGCTTGTTCCAATAATCTTAATTCCGTAGCGCTCAAGTTTTTCAGCAAGTTTCAATGCGGTTTGACCACCAAGTTGAACGATTACTCCTTCCGGTTTTTCGTGAAGGATAATGTCATAAATATGCTCCCAAAATACTGGTTCGAAGTACAGCTTATCCGCAACATCAAAATCAGTGGATACGGTTTCAGGATTACAATTGATCATGATCGTCTCATAACCACACTCTTTTGCAGCAAGCACACCATGAACGCATGAATAGTCGAATTCTATTCCCTGGCCTATTCGGTTGGGTCCAGAACCCAAAACAATTATCTTCTTCTTGTCAGAAACTTCTGACTCATTCTCTTCCTCAAATGTGGAATAATAGTATGGAGTTTGGGCTTCAAATTCTGCCGCGCATGTATCTACTAATTTGTACACACGCTTAATTCCAAGGTCATTTCGCTTCTTATAAACTTCACTTTCCAGACAACCTAATAAATGTGCTACCTGGCGATCAGCATAGCCTTTTTGCTTGGCTTCCATAAGAAGTTCCTTGGGAATATCCTCCACAGAGTACTTCTCAATCTCTTTTTCTAGTGTAATCAGTTCTTCGATTTGGTTGAGGAACCACGGATCGATCTTTGAAAGTTTATGAATGGTCTTAAAAGGGATTCCCAATTTAAACGCATCATAAATGTGGAATAACCTATTCCAACTTGGATGCTCTAAACTTTTAAGAATTGCATCCTGATCTTTAAGCTCTCTACCATCGGCCCCGAGTCCATTTCTTTTTATCTCAAGAGATTGACAAGCTTTTTGTAAGGCTTCCTGAAAATTTCTTCCGATTCCCATGGCCTCACCTACCGACTTCATTTGAAGACCAAGTTTTCGGTCCGAGCCTTTGAATTTATCGAAATTCCATCTTGGAACCTTTACGATGGTGTAGTCAATTGCTGGTTCAAAGAAGGCCGATGTAGTCTTTGTGATCTGATTTTTAAGCTCATCCAGGTTGTAGCCAATGGCCAGCTTGGCTGCAATTTTTGCGATTGGGTAGCCAGTAGCTTTTGATGCAAGGGCTGACGATCTTGAAACTCGGGGATTAATCTCGATTCCTATGATGTCTTCTGTGTCCGGGTTTACTGAAAACTGCACATTACAACCACCGGCAAAATGACCAATTCCATTCATCATCAATTTGGCCAAATCCCTCATCTTCTGATAAACAGTATCTGAGAGCGTCATGGCTGGTGCTACTGTGATTGAATCTCCTGTGTGAACTCCCATCGGATCGAAGTTTTCAATGGAGCAGATGATAATGATATTGCCAAGATTGTCACGTAGTAGCTCGAGCTCGTATTCTTTCCATCCTAAAATACTTTGTTCCACCAAAACCTCATGTATTGGTGAGGCCTGAAGTCCAGCATTTAGCGCATTGTCAAATTCTTCTGGTGTATTCACAAAACCACCACCATATCCGCCAAGTGTGTAGGAAGGTCTTATTACCAATGGAAACCCAATTTCCTGAGCAATTTCTTTACCCTTTAAAAATGAAGTAGCTGTCTCACCTCTACAGACTCCTACGCCTAGCTCAATCATCTTATGCCGGAATTTTTCCCGGTCTTCAGTGGTTTCAATTGCGTCAATGTTTACGCCAATCATCTCTACGTTATACTTCTCCCAGATACCCGCTTTATCACAATCTATGGCCAGGTTTAGTGCAGTCTGGCCTCCCATGGTTGGGAGCACTGCATCTATTTGTGGATGCTCTTCAAGTATTTCTCGGATGGACTGCTTGTTTAGCGGTTTGAGATAGACATTGTCTGCAGTGACCGGATCTGTCATGATCGTAGCAGGATTCGAATTTATCAAGGTCACTTCTATTCCTTCTTCTCGAAGAGATCTGGAGGCTTGAGATCCTGAGTAATCAAATTCGCAAGCCTGGCCAATGATGATGGGACCGCTTCCGATAATTAATACTGACTTAATTTTTGGGTTTTTAGGCATAAGATGTAAGTGGTTCCTTGACGTTAATCAGGTTAAAACAAATTCCGACAAAAGTAAAGTAGGAAGCATGAGCCACAAAGGAATTTCTGAATTAGTAATGGTGTTAATTGGTAGGTAAGTGAATTGACTGAATATTTGCACAGTTTTGAAGGTCTGATACTAGAAATACAATCCAAAAAAAATGAAAGAAACATATATCATAGATGGCATCCGAACTCCTATTGGAAATTTTGGAGGTTCACTAGGTCCTGTTCGTACAGATGATCTGGGAGCCATTGTTATCAAAGAACTAATGGCTAGAAATTCATCAGTTGACCCGGCAGCTATCAATGAAGTGATTATGGGATGCGCCAATCAGGCTGGGGAAGACAACAGAAATGTTGCTCGCATGTCTCTTTTATTAGCAGGACTTCCATTCTCCGTTCCTGGAGAAACCGTAAACAGATTATGTGCGTCGGGAATGTCTGCAATTGTTCATGCAAATCGAGCCATAAAAACCGGAGATGGGGATCTGTTTATTTCTGGGGGTGTTGAAAATATGACCCGGGGACCATGGGTGATCTCTAAATCTGGCAAGCCATTTGGCACAGATGCTAAAATGTATGACTCAAGTTTCGGTTGGAGGTTTATTAATCCAAAGATGGAAGAGCTCTACGGAACAGACGGCATGGGTCAAACTGCGGAAAATCTAGTTGAAATGCACAAAATCAGTCGTGAAGATCAAGACACTTTTGCATATCTATCACAAATGAAAGCGAGTAAAGCTCAAGAGAATGGCAGACTTGCAGAGGAAATAGTAGCGGTAGAGATTCCACGACGCAAGGCAGATCCTATTGTTTTTGATAAGGATGAATTTGTTAAGCCCAGTTCTTCTATGGAGGTTCTAGGTAAGCTTAGAGCCGCATTTAAAAAAGATGGATCAGTAACAGCAGGTAATTCTTCCGGACTTAATGATGGAGCAGCGGCGGTTCTTGTAGCGTCTGAGAATGGCGTTAACAATCATGGATTGAAGCCACTAGCCCGAGTAGTATCGTCAGGAGTTGTGGGTGTAGAACCAAGAATAATGGGTATTGGCCCTGTAGAGGCTTCTAAGTTGGCACTAAACAAGGCAGGATTGACCCTCGATCAAATGGACATAATCGAGTTAAATGAAGCTTTTGCCGCTCAGTCTCTAGCATGTACCAGAACCTTAGGTCTTGCCGACGATGATGAGCGAATCAATCCAAATGGTGGTGCAATAGCAATTGGACATCCACTTGGAATGACAGGAGCTAGAATAACTTACTCAGCTGCTTTAGAGCTTCAGAAGTCTAATAAAAAGTATGCTTTATGCACGATGTGTATAGGTGTAGGGCAAGGGTACGCTGTGATTCTTGAACGAGCCTAAATAAAAAAAGCCGTGTGATCCACGGCTTTTTTTAAAATATAGAGAGAGGATTTAATCTCTGCTTAAAATTCTTACGCCTAGGTTAAATTGGAGGTAGTTTGCATCACTCACAATGTTGTAAGCTACGCCTAAGTTTAGCCTTCCAATATATACACCGGCTCTTGGAGCAAACCCAAACTTAGATTCGCTTTCTCCATCTATTGTTACACTGTTTACAGTAACCTCAGCTCCTTTAAAATTGTATAAGCCAAGTCCAAGTCCTGCATAAGGAGTGACCGTGTTGGTTGAAAATCTGTAAGTAGCTGTTGGTAGAATTACAAGGGCAGAAGTTGCTCCATAAGATTGGCCGCCAAAATCTGCTCCAGCAAAACCATTAGAACCAATTACAAGTCCTATATCAATGTTGTCGCTCATGGCATACTTAGGCTCAATGTAAAATCCAATTCCCAAATCATAGGCATCAGCAAAATCTCCTTGAGGTAGGTTAAAGTTCGGCCCAAGTTCTATGTGAAACTGAGCGTTTGCAGCAGTAGCAAATAGTATTACTGCAGAAATACTTAACAATACTTTTTTCATAATGATAGTTAGTTAGTGAAATTTGAAATAAAGATAGGGAAGTAAATAACCAATGTAAATACCATAAACATGGTATTTTTCAGTTTGAAATAATTCTATCAAGCTCAAAATCAATGATTTACGAATTTAATAACTTAAAGCCTGTTGTTCATTCATCGGCATTTGTGCATCCACAGGCAGCTGTCACCGGTGATGTAATCATAGGAAAAGATGTTTATATAGGCCCCGGTGCCGCTATCCGAGGTGATTGGGGTCGCATTGTCATAGAAAATGGCTGCAATGTTCAGGAAAACTGTACCATTCACATGTTTCCCGGAATTACGATTACACTAAAAGAAGGAGCACACATAGGCCATGGTGCTATTGTGCATGGAGCAAACATTGGGAGAAATGTCCTTGTTGGTATGAATGCGGTGATTATGGACAATTCAGTAATTGGTGACGAAAGCATTGTTGGAGCTCTGAGTTTTATTAAGGCCGACTCCAGTTTTGATCCTCGAAGTTTGATTGTAGGGAATCCCGCGAAAAAAATTAAAGATGTGAGTGACGATATGATTGCCTGGAAAACAGAAGGAACCAAGCTCTATCAAAAGCTACCTAAGGAATGCTATGATACTTTAAGAGAATGTGAACCCCTCACAGCAATCGAACCTAATCGGCCGACTGCATCTGCAGCATACAAAACCTGGAACGAAACCAAATAATACCCACTTTCATAAACATGATTGAAAAAAATATGCATATCGCCGTTTCCGGTAACATCGGAGCAGGTAAAACCACCCTCACAGAAATGCTTGCTAAGCATTACGGATGGCAGGCCGAGTTTGAATCCGTAGAGGATAATCCTTACCTGGAAGATTTTTATAGCGACATGCACAAATGGTCATTCCACCTTCAAGTCTATTTCCTTAATAGCAGGTTCGAACAAATAAACAAGCTCAGAAAAGTAGATAAGACAATCATTCAAGATCGCACAATCTATGAGGATGCTTACATATTCACGGAAAGCCTTTATAAACAAGGTTTTTTTAAGGACAGAGATTACCAAAATTACCAAGCACTTTTTGCCTCGATGATTGAGTATGTTAAACCACCAGATCTGCTTATTTACTTAAAGTCCGATATCAGTAAGCTTGTTAAAAACATTGAGACACGTGGACGTGATTATGAAAATCTTATACGTATCGAGTATCTAAAAGGGCTCAATGAACATTATGAAGCATGGATTGAAAACTATGCGGCTGGCAAACTCTTAATTATCGATGTAAGTGAGATTGACTTTGTGAAAAATACTGAGGATTTCTCCAATATCGTTTTTAAAATTGATACCGAATTACACAGTCTTTTCAGTTGATCTCACAATATCTTATCCGTTAACTTTACCAAAGAATTTTAGAAAATACAGACATGGCCATACCCAAAATAAAACATTATATCGCTGGACAATGGATGGAAGGGTCCGGAGATGGAGAAGTCCTGCATCATGCTATCACCGGAGAGCCGGTAGCAACTCATACTATCAAAGGAATCGACTTTAAAGATGCTTATGACCATGCTCGCAACGTCGGTAATACAGCATTAAGAAAAATGACTTTTCAAGAACGTGGACTCATGCTAAAAGCACTTGCATTTCACTTGATGGACAATAAGGAAAAGTTTTATGAAGTGAGTAAAGCTACAGGTGCTACACGAGTGGATAGCTGGATAGATATTGAAGGAGGCATTGGCAATGTCTTTTCAAATGCAAGTCTTAGACGACAGTTTCCTGACCTTCCTTATCATGTAGATGGCGAAACCGTAGGACTTTCCAAAGGAGGATCTTTCGTTGGTCATCATATTATGGTGCCAAAAGAAGGTGTAGCAGTACACATCAATGCATTCAACTTCCCGATTTGGGGAATGCTGGAAAAAGCAGCTGTAAACTGGCTTGCAGGAATGCCATGTATTGTGAAACCAGCTGAGCAGACCTGCTACCTCACCGAAGCGATGGTGAAAGAAATTGTTGATTCCGGCATACTGCCTGAAGGCGCACTTCAATTAGTCGCCGGATATGGAAATGGCATCTTAGATCATGTGGACTCACAAGATGTGGTGACTTTTACGGGATCATTTGAAACTGGAAAGAAGCTGAAAACGCTTCCACAGATCGTAGAAAACTCTGTTCCATTTAACCTTGAAGCTGATTCCTTAAACTGCGCAGTACTAGGTGAGGATGCAGTGCCGGGCACGCCCGAGTTTGACTTGTTTATCAAAGAGGTACGAAAAGAAATTACAGTTAAATGTGGTCAAAAGTGTACCGCAGTTCGACGCATCATTGTGCCGGAAAAACTAGTAGAAGACGTGCAAATTGCCTTGGGCAAAGCATTCGAAAAAACGACTATCGGTGATCCTGATGTAGAAGGAGTACGCATGGGTGCACTTGCTGGCAAAGAACAATTAGAGGAAGTAACCAAACGTGTGGCTGAGCTAGCCAAGACTTCCGAATTGGTTTATGGATCTCTTGATAACATCGGAGAAGCAATGGGCGCTGACTGGAAAAAAGGTGCCTTTATGTCTCCAATGTTATTCGTAAATCAAAATCCATTGGAGACAGAAGAAGTACACAACATCGAGGCGTTTGGACCAGTGAGTACCATTCTTCCCTATAAGAACATGGATGAAGCCATTGCTATTTCCAAAAAAGGAAAAGGATCGCTTTGCTCTTCTATAACCACAGCAGAAGATAAAATTGCAAGAGAATATGTAGTTGGAGCAGCAACTCACCACGGACGGATCCTGGTCTTAAATGAAGCGTGCGCAAAAGAATCAACCGGTCATGGTTCTCCCATGCCGATGCTTGTACATGGCGGCCCCGGGCGAGCAGGTGGTGGTGAAGAAATGGGTGGAAAAAGAGGCGTGATGCACTACTTGCAACGCACAGCTATACAAGGCTCGCCAACCACGCTGACTGAAATCACTCAACAATACCAGTATGGTGGTGAATATAAGGATACGGAAAAGCATCCGTTCTCAAAATACTTTGAAGAACTTGAAATTGGTGATACAGTAATTACGGCCAAGCGAACGGTCACAGAATCTGATATCGTAACCTTCGCCAACGTCAGCTGGGATCATTTCTATGCTCACACTGATGTGACATCACTCGAAGGAACCACCTTTGAAGGACGTGTCGCTCACGGCTACTTTGTACTATCCGCAGCTGCAGGTCTCTTTGTCCAGGCTAAAAAAGGCCCGGTACTTCTAAACTACGGTTTGGAAGAATGTCGATTTACCAAACCTGTTTATCCCGGAATGACCATAGGTGTTCGAGCGACAGTTAAGGAAAAGGTAGATCAGGAAAAGAAGGACGATATCGCCAAAGGAATTGTAAAGTTCCTGGTAGACGTTTACGATGAAACTGGAGAGACCGTAGCTATCGCTACAATCTTGACCATGATTAAGAAGAAAGATCAGAGTTGATTCTAAGTAGACTCAATCAAGCCTTTCTTCATAGCATAAAGTACCAATCCTGCTACATTTCTCGAATGCGTTTTTTGTAGCAGGTTGTTTCTATGTCCATCCACCGTCTTTGAACTGATGAAAAGTTCTTCGGCGATTTCGCCAGTGGTTTTTTGCTGACAGACTAAACGGAGCACATCTATTTCCCTCTTCGTCAAAGCCTCATCCTGACTCTTTTTTGTACTGGTTTTATGCTTTTGATTCATCTTTTTCTGAATCGCCAGCAAGGTTTTCTGATTGATATAGGAGCCTTTATGATAAACGGACCTGATCGCTTCTGTTACTTCGTTCGGATCCGAATCTTTGATTAGGTAGCCATGAGCACCTCGCTCGATGAGTTCTGCAATGAATGCATCATCGTCGTGTACGGAAAGTATTAAAATTTTTATCTCGGGATAACTTTCAACAACAGCATCAGTTACTGCAATACCATCGAAATCATTGTCTCCATCCTTAGGTAGCGACAAGTCAACTAAAAGTACATCGGGCATAACTTCACAATTTCCCAACTTTTCTATCACAGAAAAACCGTCTTCAGATTCCATTACTACTTCAAATTCTTCATAAGATGAAAGTATCGCCTTCATCCCTTCTCGGAATAAAAACTGATCTTCCACCAATCCAATATTTATAATGTTAGCCATCTCAATTATCTTTTATTGGCACAGTCAACCGCGAAGCGAATCCAACTCCACGCATAAATTCTAATTCACCTCCTACTGCCTTTATTCGTGCTTCCATACTTTTTAAACCAAGGCCATGAACCATTTTTTCTGGTAACCCAACACCATCATCCTTATAATCCAATTTAACATAACCATTTTCCTCCTGATATGAGATTTCAACATTCTTTGCTTGCGAATGCTTCAGCGTATTTTGAATCAACTCCATCAATATCCGATACAATCCAAGTTCTTTTTCCCACGAAAGTTTGCTAGGATTTTGTGGTATTGCAAAATCGATTTCTATCTGCTTCGAATCATTGATTTGGTCTACCATACCTTCAAGTGAACGTATCAATCCAAACGTTTCCAATTGATTTGGCATAAGATGATGGCTAATTTGTCTGACAGACGCAATCGATGTTTCAATGATGTTGCGCACATTACTGATGGACAGTCCTTTGGATTCCAGTGTGGGATGCATTTGCTCCAATCGCATAAGATGCATTTTGGCTATTGAGAGTGTCGCGCCTAATTCGTCGTGCAAGTCCTTAGCGATACGCTTCCGTTCGGCTTCTTGCACCTCAATATTTGACTGCAGTAATTCTTTCTGATGCTTATTCCTAAGCTCTTCCCGTTCCAGCTGCTGTCTAATGAGGTTTTTTTGAAAGTGCTGATTAAGCAGAAAAACTCCAATCGCTATCACAAACACCACTAACAAGAGTGGTAGGAGAATACTTAAGAAATTAACGTCTTGGGTCGCTTCCATAGTCCAACAAAAAAGCAGATATACATAATTATCGAAAATAAAGCGTAGATAAACCAAGTATATCTTACCAATGGCGTTTGCGAAAAAGAAATGATCATATTTCCGAAATAGAAAACTAGCAAGCTCGATGAGTAATAGATAAAAAGCCCAGCATTGATCCAGCTTATGCTTTTGACGATTGCTACACGCCGCTCTTTAACAATGTCATTCATTAGAAAAACGAATGTAGTGAGTGAAAGAATAATTATGATTACTGCCTCTACACTCAATGCATAGGAGTTGAATGTGTTAATGTTCTGAATAAAGATCGAGTTAATAATCGAAAAAGTCACAAATAACCCGGCTACCACCCAAAGAATTTTCGGTCTAATTAGGCCATCAAATACTTTATTGTAGAACACCATCAAACACACAAAGCCAACAACGGTGTAAACATGAAGAACTGGCAGATTATTTTCCTTATTGTGAAATAAAATTGAAGCAACCACCTGAACGGTGAACGAAACAAAAATGAACCATGAAAAATATTTTATTTCCTTGGGAAGTTTTTTGTAGATCACGATGGTATATACTCCTACAATGTAGGCAGCTATATCAGAGTAATCTATTACCGCTTTGGCAATTGCTTCAAACATCTAACTATTCGTTTAGCGGACTTCCATCGTCACAAGCATTTGGGCATGGCTTTGAAAAGTCAAGCACAAATGGACCATCTCCATCTCCGAATCCATCGGCCACATCACTCTTATCTCCTTTGTATGGTCCAGTAAGAATAACGTCTGTTCCAGGGATGCCCGCGCTCAGCTTAGCTCCTTTTACTGGTGTCAGGTAAATTTTGAATTGACTTGAGGCACTATCCAGACCCATATAAATTCTGATGTGTCGATACTCTGCCTTTTTCAAATACTTGGTATCGAGACCAATAGATTCTGCTAAATCAACAGATCTAATGGTAAATGCTCGAATAGGATCAATTCCCAATACCTCGGTCACCACTTTGTCATAATAATCGACATTGGCTACTGCCGTATCCAATGCAACTGCAAACATTGAAGATGAAGTGTCAATGATCTCAAATGTTGGCTCTTCTGCCGTTTCTTCGGTAGCTGATTGCTGGCATGAAATCATTCCTAATAATAAAATAGCACTTAGTAGGTTTTTCATAGTAATAGTTTTTTTGACAATTCTAATCATTCTTCAGCCTATTAAAGGAGTTAGGACTGCAATTCAAGTAATTCTCTCTATGACATAATCAAAAAACAGGTAATTATACCTGTTCATAAAAAGGGTCAATTACCCTCTGGTATGACTTGAACACATCCTTCAATTTTACATTACCGATTTACAACAAACAGTTTGTAATCGTGTGGAGCATTCCGAAAAGCCTTAAGAGTAGGAGCCACCAAATTGAAGTAACATGTCTCGAATTAAAGTTGATTTTGCCGTATATGGTGCTTTAAAAGACGGAAACGAGAATAACGGACGAGCAATGGACGTAAGGTCCATTCTTCAAGACCTGATAAACCAAAACAATGGTGTAGTGACCATCACAAGTTCTTACATGGGAGGCGACCCATGCCTTGGATACACTAAGCAGTTTGGTGCACAGGTTCAAAGAAAAGACGGGATTTATCATTTCGCGTGCATGGAGGGCCAAACTATTGACTTTCAACGTGGGGGAAACCTCGCTAACCACAACTAAAAGATTAATCAACTTAAGGGACTCAATACTCTTCGGAATTCCCGAAGGGGTAGCTGGTTGGGAAAAGCTCTCCATTAATTGGAGGGCTTTCTTTTTTTACACGGCACCCAATGAACTAAGTAGCGCTTATTTTTGCATCATGAATTACGTTAAACTAGACATAAAAGACGGAATCGGAACCGTTGAATTTTTTACCGAACAGAGCAATTCGCTACCCGGTGAAATCCTTAAAAAACTTGCAGAAACAATCATCGAAGCTGGAAACAATCCTGACATAAAAGTCATTGTGCTGAAAAGCGGCGGAGATCGTACATTCTGCGCAGGAGCAAGCTTTGACGAACTCATTGCGATAGATAGTCCTGAGCGTGGAAAAGAGTTCTTCATGGGATTTGCCAACGTTATCAATGCCATGCGAAAGGCACCAAAATTTATCATCGGACGCTTACAAGGCAAAGCGGTGGGCGGTGGGATCGGTTTGGCAGCTTCTGTTGATTATTGCTTTGCTTCCAAGCACTCGGCTATTAAGTTGAGCGAGCTTGCATTAGGCATAGGTCCGTTTGTCGTAGGTCCTGCCATAGAAAGAAAAATGGGGCTTTCTGCCATGTCCCAAATGGGAATCAACCCAGATGAATTTTACGATCCGAAGTGGGCACATCAGAAAGGACTCTTTGGTAAACTTTATGATGACGTAGCTTCATTGGATAAAGCTGTGAATGAATTGGCAAAAAAATTGGCCGCTTACAACCCGGAAGCAATGACAGAATTGAAAAAAGTATTCTGGAAAGGAACAGAGCATTGGGATGAGCTGCTTGCTGAAAGAGCCGAGACCAGTGGCAAATTGGTTCTTTCGGATTTTACCAGAAACTTCATTCAAAAGTTCAAGAATAAATAATCAATCCATACGGTTCATAAACGATCTGATGGTATCTGCGAGTACCGTCAGATCTACTTGCTCTATGGGATGTTTGCTGTTGGAAATCATTTCAAAACTGCTTCCAGAAATCCACTGATGAACCTGTTGCGTTTCCTCAAGAGAAACCATCACATCATTGTCTGCAAGACATAGCTGAACCGGGATACTAATCCTGGAAATTAAAGATTCTTGTATTGGCTGTAGTTTTCCTAATCGAGTCATGAAATCTGCTGTTCTGATCAAAACATTCTGCCATTTCTCACCATGTCTCTTCCTCAATACTTCAGCAAATTTTGGAACCTTTATAATGATAGCATCAGGGTTTAGGTGCTTGATTTCCTTCTCAGCAATTGCTTCACTCCATGCCATCTTAGTCCCGAGTGTCGTAATGGAAGCTATTTTGTTGTTCCCATTCGCAGCGCTCCATAATGCGACAAATCCTCCCATACTATATCCGAAAACATGTGTATACTGGCCTATTGAATCAAGCATGTCGCCGAGCTGTCTATCAAAGCTTTCAAGAGAGAACGGATCATTAATTGAGGCTTTACTCCCATGTCCATCAAATTCCAACAGATGAATTTCAAACTCATTTTTCAAAAGTTCCTTAAGTGGAAATAATTGATCTGCTCCACCTATTGCGTCATGAATTAGCATTAATTGCTTCATTTGCTAAATTTAGGTTTTTACCAAAACCTAATACATGTTCCTTCGCAAGCTTTTTAACTCTGAAAACAAACTCACATGGGTTTTTGTAGATCTCTTGATCGTAATCATCGGGGTGTACTGTGCCTTTCTTATTCAGAATTACGCTGAAAATGAAAAAAATCTAAAGGAGCGAGACCGAGTTGTTAGTGCTTTAAAATATGAGATTGAAGCCTTTAGATTTCAAATGACACAAATTTCCGGAGGCATGGTTGGCTATTCCAAACAACTTAATAATGTGCTACAACAAGGCTCTTATGGGAATTTTTCAGATTACCGCTTCATCGAGCCTCAATATGACTATCAGACGATTGAATATGCCCTCAATCTTCAAAACTCGGAAATAATAGACTTTGAGCTCTACAACGTACTTCAGTCGCTTTTTGTAGAAATCAAGAAAATCGAACATGTCGAGCGGTTATTGACAGAAACATCCAGACGATACAAAACAATACCAAGCAACATCAGCAAGGAGACAGTAGAATATAAACTGACGTGGACAGAAAATTATGACAATTTTGACCGATTTGTCACTTTGATAACCGATCGAGGCGAAATCGCATCACGTATAGCAACAGCTTCCGAAGGAGCATTGCCATTAATCAACGAAAGACTTGGCATCCAAAAGAGTAGAGCCGTAGAACGAGAATTGATTATACGAAATATGGGCTTGGCAAAAAATGAACAAGAAGCCGTTTTTTTAGTCAAAACGTACTTTCCTGACTTTACCGAAGAGGAAATACGAGAACTTTATAGAAAGGCTAACTCATCTGAAACTACAAATCCTACCGATTCTATTGGAGGAAATTAGAATTGCTAGCTTTAGAAATATTTTGGAACTGATTAATCAACCATTGATATGAAAACAAGACTATTAACCTTTATACTGATAGCTGCCGGCACATTGGCTGGCTTGGCGCAAAACAGAATAGCCGTAGAACAAGCAACAGATGGCACCTTCAGATCAAAGTCTGTCAGAAGTCTAAACTGGATGAATGACGGCCAATTCTACAGTGCTTTATCGGATAACAAAATCATTAAATACAGTGTAATTACAGGTGAAGAAGTGGAAACCATTGCTGATGGTAATGCATTGGATCTTAAAATTTCTTCATACAGCTTTAGTGATGACGAGTCTTTGGTGCTGATCATGACCGATCGCCAATCGATCTATCGCAGGTCATACACTGCGGTCTTCTACCTATTTGATAGAAATTCAAAAGATGTCCGGAAGCTTTCGGATGGGCGACAATCTTACGCCACACTTTCACCTGACAACTCCAAGGTAGCCTTCACCAGAGATAACAATCTTTTCTACGTTGACTTAGCATCGGATAGTGAAATAGCTGTTACCGATGATGGAAAATTCAACTACATCATCAATGGCAGCACAGATTGGGTATATGAAGAAGAACTTTACCTAACTCAGGCTTTTGCCTGGTCTCCGGACAGTAAACGATTGGCTTATTATCGGATGGATGAGTCTGGTGTGCGCGAGTACAACCTCCAGCTATGGAAAGATGGCGCCAACTATCCGGAGGACTACAGATACAAGTATCCAAAAGCAGGCGAGCAAAATTCCATCGTTGAGATTTACTCGTATGAACTCGCTTCCAAAAGCAAGGTGAAAGCGGATATAGGTTCGGAAACCGATATGTACATCCCCCACATCTACTGGACAAAGGATACTGAATTACTCGCCGTTCAAAGACTCAATCGACTTCAAAACCAGATGGATATTTTACATGTGAATGTGAGGAACGGTAACTCTAAAGTGGTTCTATCGGACAAAAGTGACACCTACATTCACTTCACATTTTGTGATGACTTAACCTATCTGGATAATGGCAAACAGTTCATCTACAGCAGTGAGAAAGATGGTTATAAGCACTTCTATCTATACAATATGGACGGAAGCCTTGTTAATCAAATCACCAAGGGTGATTATGAAGCCAGAACATTGGTAGGGCTTGATCAAAGTAAGAAAGTACTGTACTATGCCAGCACCGAAGATTCACCGCTGGAGGTTCACCTATATTCAATCTCATTCTCCGGGAAAGGCAAGAAGAAGCTCACCAATGAAAGTGGACGACATAGGCTTAACATGAGTGATGATGGCAGCTACTACATGGATTATTATTCTTCTGCCACAAAGCCAATGACCGTTGCGCTATATGAAACAAAGGGGAACAAGCTGGTAAAAGTGATGGAAGACAATGCCGAGCTATCTAAGAAAACAAAAGACTATGACTTTGCAGAAAAGGAATTCTTCCAGATTGCCAACAACAGTGGAGATCAGCTAAATGGTTTCTTTCTGAAGCCTGGAGATTTCGATGAGAGCAAAGAATACCCATTGCTCATCTTCCAGTACAGTGGTCCGGGTTCGCAAAACGTCTCCAATAGCTGGGGTGGAGGTCATTTCGTTTGGCATCAGTATCTAGCTCAGAATGGATATATCGTAGCAGTAATTGATACACGCGGAACGGGATACCGAGGAGAAGCCTTCAAAAAAACTACCTATAAGCAATTAGGTAAATATGAAACAGAGGATCTGATTTCAGCAGCCAAAACCCTGGGAGGTTATTCTTACATCGACAAGGATCGCATGGGAATTTGGGGCTGGAGCTATGGAGGATATATGTCTTCACTTTGTATACTCAAAGGGAATGATGTGTTCAAGACCGCAATTGCTATTGCACCGGTTACCACCTGGAGATATTATGATACGATTTACACGGAGAGATACTTGCAACGTCCACAAGACAACCCAAGTGGGTATGATGACAACAGCCCGAATACCCACGCAGATAAATTGAAGGGAAATTTCCTCCTGGTACATGGAACAGGCGATGACAATGTACACTTTCAAAACTCGGTGGCGCTTCAAGAAGAATTGCTGAATGCAGGAAAGCAATTTGATTCATTCTACTACCCAGACAAAACTCATGGCTTAGGTGGAAGAAGAGGACATTTATATCAAATGATGACTGATTTCATCATGGAGAAACTGTAATTATTTCTTAAACCGATCGAGTCCTTTACAACTTTTAATTGCAAAGTAAAGCGCCTTTCCTATCGCAAGGAGAGGCTCTTTTTCTTTGCTATAGAGAACCAGATTTGTTTTCAATCCTGATCCATCTTCTTTGTCATATTTGATCTTCATACTTCCTGAAACAAGAATCAAAGTCCAATCACCATTTTCTTGCTGAATCAGCTTCATTTTATCCTCATCTATGTCCGGTAAGAAAAAGGAACTAATCATCCAACTGCCACCTTTTTCAGTGTCTGACTCTTCGCATTCAAGGTTGCAATCATCATAGTTAAGTCTATAGCATTTAAACTTTAAATCCTCATGTTGCAGCTGACTAATGGAAGAAGCAACAAAAGCAATTGTATCAGCCAACACTTTTTCATCCACTTGGGCTGATAGTGATGAAGAGGCTAATAAAATGATGACAAAAACAATTTTTCGCATGGCGTATTATTCGGATAGAATGCGGTAAAGTTCCAAATTCAAGTAGTAATGATGGCCGGAGATGGTTCTTTTTTCTAAAATGCCCAAATCTACCAGCTCATTCAAATAATTTCTAGCCGTATTCTCAGCATACATCTTTGCATCCGTCAGATGGCTCACTTTAGTCAACGGTTGAGTAAAAATCATCTGGACCAACAATTCCGGCTTTCTGATCTTCGTCTCTGCCTCTATTTCCTCCATAATGCCCTCTTTAGCAGATAGGATATCGTTGATTTTGTTGAAGGTCAGGTTGGCCGTAACCTCCACTGCCTTGAGCATAAAAAGAATCCATCGCTCCCACATCGCTCGCTGCGTGACGCTCGCCAAATGAGAATAATAGTCATTCTTATTGTCGATGATGTATTTACTCAAAAAGAGTATAGGTAAATCAAGCAGCCCTTTTTGCGTCAGAATGTTAATGTTGAAAATTCGCCCAGCTCGTCCATTACCATCTCTAAACGGGTGGATCACTTCAAATTGGTAATGAGCAATCGCCATTTTAATCAATGGGTCTATTGGAAACTTCTCATCATCATTCACAAAATCCAATAAGTTTTTGAGCTTTTGCTCTAGAATATCTTTTCCTCTCGGTGGTGTATAAATTGCGGTTCCGGCATTTGGCCCGGTGCCTCCTTGCTTAATGTAAATTCGTGCACTTGGAGGACGTAAACCATCATTAGCCTGCTTCACCATTCGGTAAATCTTAATGAAATAGTCCATGTCAAACATCTGATGCTTCATCAGGTGATCATGACCTGCCCACAGCGCTTCCCTATAGCGCAGTACTTCCTTAGGCGCACCTTTGATATTCGCATCTTCTCCCTCCTCACTATATGCCTGGTAGAGTTCATCGTCGGTTGTGAAAATATTCTCGATCTCGCTGGAGGCTTTCGCTTCCTGCAAACTGATGGTATTGATCAATATTCCCTGATTTGGAATAGCCACCGATCGTCCATGCAATCTTCCTAACGCAGATTTTGCATTACCCAGCTGCTCCATAATGTCTACCGTGCGATGCAAATCGGGGTGAATTGGCAAATCAGGAAGGTCATTCCAAGGTGCATTTCTGTCTGGATTTATATTAAATAAAGGTTTCTGCATGATTTAATGTCTACTTTATATCAAACATCAATTATATTATTTTTTAATGTTTATTCGAAAATACGTCTTTATTTTGATGTCGGCAACAACATTAAACATTAATTAATAATTATTTTAATGTCTACTATTCAAACAAACATTAAAACAGAAGTCATCTCATACTTGTTTTTAAAATCTAATTCCTAATCACACTCAGATTCTGAAATAAATGCAGAATGACTTTTAATCCGTTTTGTAACTTAGCGCACCCAATAAAAGAATATGTCAAAAACAGCAACAGCACCTAAGAAAAAGAAAGATTCCGCGATAGACTGGAAAGAGATTGCCTTGAAGATGCTCGTCTCCAGAGCAATGGACGATCTAGAGGAAAACAAGCTGGTTCCTGAAAAGAAAGTACTCTACCAATTCTCAGCTAGAGGTCATGAACTTGGACAGCTGATTCTTGCCCATCTGCTAGACAAACCAAAAGATTCTGCCAGCGCGTACTATCGCTCTCGTCCGCTCATGATCGGATTGGGCCTTTCCGTAGAAGATGCGCTTTCTGCACCTCTGACGCGTTCAGGAGGTTACAGCGACGGAAGAGACATTGGAGTAGTTTGTAACATGCCGAGCTCCGATCGCGGATGCGTGGTACTCCCCATGGCGGGCGATGTTGGCGCTCAATATACACCGGCAATTGGTTGGGCCCAAAGCATCGAATACCATGCAAAAACCTTAAAAGATAAGACCTACAAAGATTCCATGTCAGTTATTCTCGGAGGAGATGGATCGGTAGCTACAAATGGATTTTGGTCTGCTTTAACAATCGCTACAACTCAAAAACTACCGGTACTATTCTACATTGAGGATAATGGTTATGGTATCTCCGTTACTAGCGAATTCCAAACACCGGGAAAAAACATTGCCGACAACCTCGCTTCTTTCAAAAATCTGGATATCTGGGACGGTAGCGGCACCAATCCTGAGGAAGCCTACAAGCTGTTGAAAGCAGGCGCTGATCACGTTCGATCCAGAAAAGGACCTGCATTGGTAAGACTGACAGTGCCCAGACTAAATGGCCATTCGTATCAGGATAATCAGGCATACAAAGACGAGAAGCTTTTAAAGAAGGAACAAGCCAACGATCCTTTGAAAGCCGTGGAAAAGATGTTTTCTGCTAAAGAGTGGAAAGCACTACAAAAAGAGGCTCAATCGATTGTGGATCAAGCAGCTGAAGCGGCACTTAACCGACCTGCTCCGGATGCCAGTAAAGTCAAAAAATTTGTTTTCTCCGAGTCAGATGAGGTTCAAAAAATTGGAGGATTGCGTCCAGCAAATCCAACATTCCCTACCAGCACCGAAGAGCCTAATCCTGACAAGCGACGAATCAATATTGGAGAAGCAATCAACCTTGCTCTGGATTACGAATTGAAAACCAACCCTAAAGTGTTGGTCTTTGGAGAAGACGTAGGAATGAAAGGTGGCGTGCATGCCGTAACCATGGGTTTGCAGTCCAAATATGGAGAAGACCGAGTATTTGACACCTCTCTTTCCGAAGAAGGAATCATTGGTCGTGCGGTAGGAATGGCCTACGGTGGATTGATGCCGGTGGCAGAAATCCAGTTTAGAAAATATGCCGATCCGGCAATGGAGCAGCTCAACAACTGTGGAACCACGCGTTGGAGAACAGCCAACCGTTTTGCAGCGCCAATCGTGGTGCGAATGCCTGGAGGTTTTGCCAAAGTAGGTGACCCTTGGCACTCGGTAACTAACGAGGTAATGTTTGCCCATGCCATTGGCTGGCAGGTAGCCTTCCCAAGTAACGCACAGGATGCTGTAGGTCTGATTCGAACGGCTATGCGCTCGGACAACCCGACCATGTTCTTCGAACACCGAAACCTCAACGATAACAGATACGCGCGAAGGCCATATCCTGGAGATGAGTTTGTAGTGCCATTTGGCAAAGCAGCACTTTTGAAAGAAGGAACGGATATCACAATTGTGACCTGGGGTGCTATGTGTGAAGCTTGCGAAGGAGCCGTAGATGAAACCGGAATCTCTGCTGATGTGATCGACTTACGAACCATCATGCCTTGGGACAAAGAAGCGGTGCTCAACTCCATCAAGAAAACAAACAGATGCCTGATTGTGCATGAAGATGCGCTAACAGCCGGGTTTGGAGCAGAGATAGCAGCGGTGCTTGCTTCCGAAGGATTCAACTATCTGGACGCACCAGTGGAAAGAGTCGCTATGCCGGATATTCCACTTCCTCACAATGTACCGTTGATGGAATCGGTGGTTCCCAATGTGGAGCGTATATCTGAGAAGATGCGGGAGATTGTGGAGTTCTGAATCAAGATGCTTTACAGAAATAACCTAGCAGCTAGGTTTTGATCGCTAACCCAGAGTCATATTTTCACGTGTAATAATTATTGGAACCTGGGGAATAGCACGAGATATGGCCAAACTAAACGAGGAGAACTTATCCAAGCTCTCGCGTAAAGGCATGTACTCCAGAATGAAGGAATTAGGTTCCAAATCCAAAGGAAAAATCTACACTTTCAAAAAAGCTACTCCTGAAATTTTGATGGCTATTAGACAAAAAAGACAAGCCGAAAATCAAGCTTCGAAGAAAAAGCGCATGATCATTGGATCCGCCTGTGTATTTTTTGCGCTTATTCTTTTTTGGATAACTATGACACTTTAGCAACCAACAGTTCTGCAATCTCCTCTTGAACTGCACCAGACTTATTTTCATTGTACCATTTCTGAAGCGTGACCTGAAACTCTTTGTATGGCTCTCTGTCTTCGCGCTCTCGCCATCCCCAATAGAGGCTTTGTGCTTCTTTGGGTCTCGGTCCCCAATCAAAAAGAACATTCAATTCTTCATCCAACGCAATGAGTTTAGGAATGGACCTACCTCCTTTAGTTAAAAACTGGTCCATCAGCTCAAGATTCTCATCTCGCAACACAATGCGTAGATCAATGGAAGGATTTAGCTCTGCCAGCTTTGCAATAATCGGAACGCTATTGGCCGCATCTCCACACCAAGTTTCTGTTATCAATAGCCAAATCTGTTTGGGCAAAGTTTGAATTTGCTCAACCAGGTCAGGACGAAGTACAGATGTTTTCCCTATTCGCTTAGAGCGTTGTGAATTGAGCTTGGTGTAGTAGATTAAATCTTCTTTTTGCTCACCTGAGGTTTTTCCTTCAGCGGCGAAGTTGCTTAAGATGGTCTGATATTCTTCAGCGGAATAGGATTGGTTGAGAGAACTGGCGATGATGTGCTTGAGATCCATTGATTTATAATTTCAATGGAATACACGATTGCAAGCATGAAAGTTCTACTTCTTCTCTTCAATAGACTCAAAAGGTAGGCTGCACGACCAAAGACTAAACCAAAAAGTCCTTTGCTGTGTCCACAAATTGCCTCATCTGATCAGGTTTACCAATACTCACCCGGATGTGGTTGGTCATGGTTGGCCACTTAGTTATGAGGATTCCGCGCTCTTTCATTTTGGCGATCAGGTTACTTTCAAAGCGATCATCTCGTGCATAAATGAAATTGGTAGATGAAGGATTGTATTTCACACCCCAGGAATCGTAGGCTTCATAGACAATCTTCTTCCCTTCTGCATTTCGGACAACACATTGATTGAGAAACTCCGGATCATCCATTGTGGCGGTGGCAGCAACCAACGGTGGCCAACCCGTGGAGATTTCCGCACCCAGATGTCGTCTGCTCAGTGCATCGATGTTTTTCTTGTGAGAAACAGCATATCCCATTCGCAAGCCTGCCAAGCCATAGGCTTTTGAAAATGTCCGGCAGATAATCAGGTTCGGCAATTCATCCACCAATCCAATCATACTGCCTTTTAGTCCTGCATTGGAATACTCAACATATGCCTCATCCACACAGATCAGCACATTTTCCGGCACTTTTCTGCAAAAATTCTTTAAGTCTTCGGTGGCTACTTCAGTTCCTGTTGGATTGTTGGGATTGCAGATAAACACCATCCTTGTTTGTTCAGAGATGGCGTCCAAAACACTTTGCAGATCAATCCGATCATCATCGTCCAGGTCTACCTTTCGAATCGTGGCACCTGTTCGTTCACCAAAGCGAAGCGCAGTAGGAAAGGTTGGGAAAGGTGTCAATATTTCTCCTTTTTGAAGTGCCACATGCTGCCCTAGCAAGGACAGCACTTCAGTGGATCCGGCAGTCAGTAGAAAATTTCTGGTCCTAAGATTATTCTTCTTGGCTAGCTTCTCTTTCAATTCTGCTGCCACCTCGTCCGGATATCGATTGGCAAACTTCATGGCCTCATTGACAGCTTTAATAGCGGACTCAGAAGGGCCGTACGGGTTTTCGTTCCAATTCAACAGAATCAGGCCGTCCTTCTCTTGAAATTCTTTTGGCCGTTCGCTGGCACATCCTTGAGCTACCGGAGCTCCTGCTAACAAAACGGAAGCGGAAGCTAGTAAACTTTGGTGCAGCCATTGTCGTCGATTGATGCTCATAGGTTTCTAAGTTGGTATAGGAGTAATTTAATGAATTGAAAGATTAAGTAGTTTTGAAACGACCAACCTGATTGATTTGAATACACGTATTTGTAAGACATGTGATACCGAATTCTCCGGAAACTACTGCAACAATTGTGGAGAGAAGGTAATCAGCCAAGAAGATCGAAAGTTCAAGTATTACCTTGGTGAATTTATCAATGCGCTGACCTTTGCCGACAACAAGCTTTGGAGGACATTAAAAACTATTCTGATTTCACCGGGTAAGCTTTCAAGCGAATTTGTTGAAGGGCGACGTAAGAATTACATGAAGCCAGTCTCAATTTTTTTTCTGGCTAACCTAATCTATTTCCTATTTCCTGTAATCAACACGTTCACGACTAGTTTACAGATTCAGATGAGCGGATTGCCTTATAGCGAAATTGTTAATCAATGGGTAGTCGAGGAGGTGGCAGAAAGAGGCATCAAATTCGAAGAATACGAGAAAATATACAACACAAAAACTACTGAACTATCTAAGCTTCTACTAACCGTAATGGCCACTTTGATTGGTTTTTTTCTATGGCCTATTCATATTGGTAGCAAGAGAAACCTACTGGCTGATCAAATGACTATTGGGCAAGAAGTGATGACTTTTATTTTAATTTTTTGCCTTCAGCTTTTAGCTGGATTGATTTTGATTGCTTCACTGATAGGGATAAAACATAATCTATTTTCTGATGTGATTATTTCAACTCTAAGCTGTATCATGCTGCTCTTTTTCTTCGCTAAAGTCGAGTATCAATTTTACGGATTCAGAGGTTTTAGACTCGTTATAAATACAATTCTGAGTTTATTGACAGTGATTATCGCACTTTTCCTATACAGAGCAATCCTCTTCTTTGTGACTTTCTGGGCTATTTAATGCAATTGAATTGGGACACTAAATGTGAATTTTGTGCCTTTATTTTCTTCACTTTCACAAACAAGTATTCCTCCATTCATTTCTATAAAATCTTTGGTAATCAACAATCCAAAGCCATTGCCCTTTTCTCCTTTTGTCCCGGGTCTAACTGCAGGCTTACCGGTCTTCACCAACTCTTCATACCAAATCGGATTCATGCCTACTCCCTGATCCTGAATGCTCACCTGAACCTCATCTTGGTTAGAAGCTGAAGATATCTGTATAGTACCTCCTTCATAACTAAATTTTATTCCGTTCGATAGAAGATTCCTCAGCACAACTCGAAGCATGTCACGATCAAATGAAATCTCACAATCGGATATACCGTTCTCGATCGTGATGTCCTTATTCTTGGCCAAAGACTTTAGTTCTGACTTTACATCATTGACCATTTTTTCAAGATCGATTGTTTCTTGCTGAACATTGATTCCGTCCAACTGCTTATAGCTCCAATGAAGCAGGCGCTCCATAACCACCAGGCTTTCGGATAATCCAACCTTCGTTTGATGTGTGAATTCCGCCACCTTTTCTGGGTCCAACAAGTTTTGTTCGAGCAAGTCTATCAAACTGGAAAGATTCTGCAATGGGTTCCTCAGGTCGTGAGCTACTAAGGAAAACAGCTTGTTTTTTAGCTCATTGGTTCTTTGTAGTTCATTACGCTGCTCCTCCATTTCTTCCATGGTCTCTTTAAGCGAGCTGGTTTGAAGGTCTACTTCTGCCTGGAGTTTCTGGTTTATGTTGCGTTCAAGGATTAATTTCTCCTTCTCAATGTTTTTGATTTTGTAGCCTACAAAGACGGAAAAAAGTACCATTTGAGCTGCCATACCACTGAAAATTACCAGCCTGACGTATGGAAACATTATAGCTTCACCTTCCCCCTGCTGCGAAAACCAAATGATTACATATGCCACTGCAGCCAGAATCATAGGTAAATTGGTATACAGATACAGGCTGGCTAACTTCTCCCTATTCCACAGCGAAAAACAAACTGCAAAGTTGATTAGGAGTGTCAATAGTGTTGCTAACGCCGCAATGTATGAAAGGCCACTGCTGAGTTCATCGCTATCAACTACAAGGATGTTACAGAGCTGAGCAAACGCAGTTGCCAAAGAAATGACGATGAGTATTCGAAATACCAATGACCATTTTGGATATTTTGTGCGAGTGATCCCAATAAAGGACTGGGTGAAATAAAGTGCACCGAGAGTGGTAGAAAGTGCGGTTATAATAGAAAATTTACTTGCAAGTGCGGTATAGGCCTCATCCCATAAAGGCAAAGAAATGTGAGCCGCTAAAGCAAAAACCAATATGCAAAAGTGGATGAATACTTTGTGTCTCAGCACAAAAAAAAGCAACAGACTATTCAAGCCTAAAACTCCGAAAATGGAGGAAAAAACTATGATCGTATTAAATGCGAAAAGCTCTGGGTTAGTCAATATGCTGTTGCTTAAACCAACAAATTAATGATTGATGAGTAAAGAAGAAAGTCTAAAGATGCGGTGCTTACTCCTAAATCATTTACCGAATCAATACTTTCATAGATTTGCGATCGTAATTAATTTTTACAAAAAATAAAATCAATGAAAAATCTAGCCTTATTGTTCCTTGCCACTGTACTAACTTTTTGTACACAACAAACACCGCAAGAAGAGCAACCGACCGCCAATGAAGCATTTGCTGAAATGCTTGAGAATTATGCTGAAGACGGCCTCAAGCTGTTCCCAATCAACGCCACCTTTCAGGGAGATAACAGGTATAATGATTTGTTGCGTAATGACCTCACTGCAAACTTCAATAATGAGCTAAAAACACATTATACCGGCTATCTGAAGAAGCTCGAAAGCTTTGATCGGAGCTCGCTATCTTCTGAGGAACAAATAAGCCATGATATCCTGAAATGGGAATGCGAAATCGCACTTGCAGAAATGCAATATCATGCAGGGTTGATGCCTGTAGATCAATTTTGGACGACTCAGCTAATGATTGGTCAGCTTGCTTCAGGATCAAGCGCACAACCATTTGAGACAAAAGAAGATTATGACAACTGGCTAAAGCGTGTTGATGTATTTGTAGAATGGTGTGATACTGCGATTATGCGCATGAAAGAAGGCATTGCGCAAGACATTGTGTTACCAAAATCTCTTTCGGCTAAAGTGATTCCCCAGCTGGCTGCATGGAAAGATGGCCCTGCCGAAACGCACCATTTCTACTTGCCGGCAAAAAACATTCCTGAGGAAATTTCTATGGTAGATGTGGAAGACATAAAAGCAACCTATGCAGTTTTGGTTGAAAAAAAGGTGATACCAGCAATCAATCGCCTGCACGATTTCTTTAAAAATGAATATTTGCCAGCTGGCAGAGAGACGTCTGGAATTGGAGCATTACCAAAAGGTGACGAATGGTATCAGCATCGTATCAAACTATATACAACCACAGATATGACTGCCGATGAAGTGTTTGAACTGGGTAAGTCTGAAGTAGCACGTATCAGAGATGAAATGGAAAAAGTGATGGCTCAGGTTGGCTTTGAAGGCACATTGAATGAATTCTTCGATCACGTTCGAATGAACCCTGACCTCATGCCTTTCACGAATCCTCAGCAGGTTATCCACAATTTCAATGCAATTCATGAACGAATGAAGCCGAACCTTAATGAACTATTTGACCTGACTCCTAAAACTCCTTTTGAAGTAAGAAGAACAGAAGCATTCAGAGAAGCTTCAGCAAGTGCTGAATACAACCCCGGCTCGATTGACGGCACACGTCCAGGTATTTTTTATGTACCTATTCCCAATGTAAGTCGCTATAATATGTACTCGGATGAAAGCCTATTTCTTCACGAAGCGATTCCCGGGCACCATTATCAGATCTCACTGGCTCAGGAAAATGAGCAGCTGCCTTCCTTCCGAAGATCACTTTGGTACAGTAGCTATGGTGAAGGCTGGGCGCTCTACAGCGAGTCGTTAGGTAAAGAATTAGGCTTATACACAGACCCTTATCAGTATTTCGGAATGCTGAGTGCAGAAATGCACAGAGCGATCAGACTTGTGGTGGATGCAGGGCTTCACGCCAAAGGATGGACACGAGAAGAAGCAATCCAATATTCACTCGAAAATGAAGCAGAATCAGAAGCAAGTATCACTTCAGAGATCGAACGATACATGGCTGGGCCAGGTCAGGCGCTTTCATACAAAGTCGGCCAACTAAAAATTCTTGAGCTTAGAAAGCAAGCAAAAGATGCTTTGGGTGATAAGTTTGACATTCGTGAATATCACAACATTGTTCTAGAATCCGGTTGCGTGCCACTGACAGTATTGGAGCGAAAAATTGAAAACTGGATGGCTTCTAAATTAGAATCAATAAATAGAGACTAGAATGAAAAAAGTTTATTACCTCTCTACATGTACCACATGCAAGCGAATCATGGACGAAATGGGAGATTTGATTTCTGACTTTGAAAAACAAGACATAAAAAGTGATCAGATGACGTTTGATCAAATCGATGAGATGAAAAACAGGAGCGGGACTTACGAGTCGCTCTTCTCTAGAAAAGCGATGAAATATCGTTCGATGGGATTAGGTGATATGAATCTTTCCGAAAATGATTATCGGAAACTGATCCAAGAAGAATATACCTTTTTAAAGCGACCAGTTTTTCTAGTCGACGGTCAGATTTTTGTAGGAAATAGTAAAAAAACCATTGAAGAATTAAAGGCGCATCTAGCCTAGATTGAATCACTGAGCGATCTAAATATCTTTAGATCGCTCAGCTATTTCAGCAAGTTTCGCATCAATCATTATACGATCCAGCCAACGACCTCTAACCATTACTCCTTCTGGATTTTTGAGATTCTTAATGTCTTCTAATGGGTTGTTGTTCAATAAAATAAGATCCGCACTCGCACCTTCTTTCACTTCGCCAAATTCACCTTCCATTTCAAAAAAGATGGCTGGATTTATGGTTCCGGTCTGAATGGCTTCCAGCGGAGTGAGTCCGGCTTCTATAATTCCGTTCAGCTCGTGATGAATAGAAAATCCCGGCACATTAAAGACTTGAGGTGCGTCCGAACCAAGTAACAACCCATGTCCATTGGCATGCAGTTTTTTGATAAGCTCATGTCGTATATCTGTAAAAAGCACAAACTTATCGACCGTAAATTCCGGATCTCCAATCAGGTTTTTCTTGCTATTCACCCACTGAGTCACAGTTGATTTCGGCATGTACTTAAAATCAGGATCATTTTCCTTAATTTCTTCAGGATCTACAGGTGAAAACCATCGAACAAATAAACTTTGGGTAGGCACCACCCAAACCTTATTCATTTTAGTCAAAGCAACCAATTCACCTATTTTAGATCTATCTGCCAAATGGGTGAAACTGTATCCAAAAAATCCATTTTGATCAGGTGCTACATTTGCACTCTCCGGCACCAGGCCTTCCAGAAACCCGTCCACATGATCTATAGAACCATATCCACTAGCAATCGCGTGCCTTATACCTACATCAACCGGAACATGTCCGCTAAAACCAATCCCAACCTCATTGGCTGTTTTCACAATCTCATTAAACACCTCCAACTTTAATCCTGGATGAATTTTCAAAAAGTCATAGCCATCGGCTTTGAACTGTGTGATTTTTTCTCTGGCCTCTGCTTTCGTTTTTACGGAGTTTCCATTTACCGAAGGACTTGAAGTAAATATTCTTGGACTTAATATCTCATTATTAGCGGCTTGCGATCGAAGCTTTAAGTGTTCCGGATGTCCAAGCATTCCCCTGATAGTCGTCACGCCATTGGATAGGTATAGAAATAAGGTCTCATCTGTCCGATCTCTACCCCACTGAGGTGAAGGAATGTGTGCATGCATTTCGGCCAGACCCGGCATTAGATAGCCACCATTACCGTCAATGATCGTAGCATCACCCTGATTTATCTCTTTTGCAATCGCTTTGATCATTCCATTCTTAACAAGAACACTCATCCCTTCAGCAATGCTTCCATCACTAACATCTATGATTTTTACATCTTTTATGAGAGTCATTGGAAAATCAGTGTCTGAAGCTGATTCCTGAGCAGAACAGGATGTAATCAGTAGAAGCAAGAGTGTTTTTATGAGATGTTTCATGATTGTAGTTTGGATTAAGATACGGATACTATCGACGAGTAAGAATCAATTTGTGACGAACGGCTAAATCGTCCTAAAAATCGATTTTAAGATTAAAGTAACACTTTAAGTGTATGCATCTATTAAGCATTAGTCACATTACTTATATGTAAATGAGTGAATATAATGGGTAAAACAAGGCAAATCCACCTCTAAGTTTGTATCGTACCAAACCCACCAAATTGGTTATGTTGTTACACACACTAATATTGAACACTGCGCTTTCACTGTTTGCTCCACAGGAGTTGACAGATGGAAAACAAAATGATTCTGCTGAGGCGAAAGCCGTCGCAGGGCAATCTGTAATGGAAACAGTTTTTGATCGTTTCCATATCAATTACGAAATGAGTCGGACACACAAGATTGGATACTACAAAGAATCCATGTCAGACGCTCAGTCCATTTATTATCTAGCTGATGGAATCGTAGATATTTTTATACCATCCAACCTAAATCAGGTTGAGAATGCCTCGATCTCTCCCATTAAGACAAGAAAGAAGGCATTTAAAGAAATAAATGAAGAAAACCTGCTCTTCGGAAATGCCAGTGACATGGCCAGATCTTCTGTTTGGAGACCTAATTCCTTTTTGAGTGAAAAGAATAGAGATCATTATACATTCAGCTATCTCGCTGATACTATAATCAATGAAAATGAAGTCTCAATTATAGCTTTTGAACCTTCAAAAACCAATGGAAAGGCTATTGGTAAAATCTATGTCGACAAATCCAGCTTTGCTATTTTAAAAATCGACTACCGACCTATTGTGCATCATTCCAAATATTGGAGCAAAGTATCATGGACTGAAGAATTCAAATTCAAGAATGGAGCCTATGAACTTTCCAATGTGAAATTTCATGGAACCAGTATAGAAAATGACTTTCAATACGACGCAATTCTGATTATGGATCAATTGGAGGTGCTCAGCCGTATCCCTGAAAATGAATCATACATTCAAGAAAACGTCTCTCTTTTTGAAAAGGCTGATGAAGAGTTTACCGATAGCTTCTGGGAAGGTTATGATTTTTTGAAGCGCTCGCTAAGTGCAGAACCCCACTTGTTAACCCAAAACTAAGAACTACAATCATGGATTCTCGTAAGAGAATTCATGATTAAGTACCTTCCCTTCCTATTTCTTTTTGCCTGCGGTATAGATCGAGATATTCCGGAGCTCACAAAAATTGAATTGACCAAGCTTCAAGAATATACCCGCATGGATCCTGTTCATAGGGTACAAATTTCAGATGACTTTGAATCAGGGGAATCCCTATTGCTATGCCTCCGGTTCGTTGACCTCAGCTCTCGAGAACCACTCAACAACCAGATAATTCATTTTTATCATGCAGATGCGGATGGCGAATACCGACCAACCATACCAGGAGATGAAACGACCGCACGCTTGAGTGGAGATGCGGTTACCGATGTAGAGGGACAAGTATTTCTTAAAACAACCTTGCCGGGAGATTATGGAAGTTCCTCGGATAACAGACACATTCACACCACCGTATTTGGCGCTACGCCAGCGGCCTATGACATCCACTTTAAACAGTATACCGGATTTATGGGTGCGCGCTTTATTGACGGAAGTGATCAACATTTTTTGGCCTACTTAAAGAAAGACGCCAGGGGTAATTTGGTATCTTTCTTGACCATTGAAGTCAAAAATCCTAATTTTCTTCCATGAACCGAATCGACCGACTCAATGCATTACTAATCCACCTACAAGGTAAACCTCGTGTAACTATTGGGGAGTTAGAGGAACGATTTGAAGTCGGACGAAGAACCATTTTCAGAGACATTCGGTCATTGATTGATTCAGGCGTGCCAATAGGTGGCGACGCTGGTGAAGGATATTTTATCGTAGAAGGCTATCACCTTCCTCCGGTGGTGTTTGATAAAGAAGAGGCTAGCGCCATCCTTTTAGGAGCAAAGTTTATCGAGAGAAGTGCTGATCCTCATACCATTCAAACATTTGAAAAGGCGATGTACAAAATAAAGGCTGTGCTGAAATACTCTGATAAGGAATTTCTAGACAATCTGGAAGATCGAATTTCAATTCGTCCAGGACCTTCACCAAACCCTACTCCAGACTCACATATTGCAGAAATACAGCTAGCAATTGCTACCAACAGGTTAATTGATATCACATATTATTCTCAATACAATGATTCCACGACACAGCGAGAAGTAGAGCCTTTAGGAATGGTTTTCTATTCTGGCCGATGGCATCTCATCGCTTATTGTCGTTTGAGAAAAGACTTGAGGGATTTTCGGGCAGATCGCATTCAGAAGGTAAAAGTGCTTGGAGAAAACATCGACCCTTCAAAACATCCAAACTATATGGACTTTTTAAATGAAGCACTACTCGGTACGGACGCGAAAGAAGCTACTATTATTTGTTCAGCTTTGGTCGCTCGGTTTATGGGTGAACAAAAATATTATCAGGGTTTTGTGGAGGAAAAAAAGCTTGAAGATGGCCGATATGAGATGAAATTTGTGACTCCATACTATGATTATTTTGCACGATGGCTGATGATGTATGGAAAAGAGATAGAGATCATTTCACCCTCTGAACTTCAGGGCTATGCGGCAAATTTGGCCAAAGAACTTCTTGAACATCACAGTGCCCCATTTTTAGCTAAAACGTAATTCAAATGAAACAATCATTCGCTGCTTTCTTTCTACTATTCTCTACACTATCATTTAGTCAGGCGGTACAAAAAGAAATCGATGAGCAAATATGGATCCCCTTTACCAAAGCCTGGGAATCAAATGATGGTGACGCTTACAATGCGATACATTCCGATAATGTCTGGAGGATCAATCCGGGGAGACTTTTGGTTGGTGATGAATACAAAAAGAGGAATTCGGATCGGATGAAAGGACAAGAAAAAAACAGCATTATCGAGTTCTCCTTTGAAACAAGAACTGAAAATGGACCTAATGCGTACGAAGTGGGCTACTATCGCATTACCCGAGCTTCAGATGGACAACAATTTGTTGGTCGGTTCCATGTTGCTTTACAGAAAATCAAGGGTGCATGGAAGATTACACAAGACTGGGACACCGATGAAATAAATGGAGTTAAGCTCACAACAGAAGGCCTAAAAAACAGAGCATTCATACATTTTCAATAATTTTTCTTACTTCAAAATCCGAGTGACATAGGGCTGTCACTGACACTCGTTTCTTTGTTTTCATAATCTAAAACGCACACAATTATGGAAGCAATTATCGAAAAGCTAGACCTCAAAAAAGAAGACTCAAACTACTATTCCGCAAAGAAGAAACCAGAGCTGCGAGACCTGGATAGCTACTATTACCTATCATTATCAGGACGTTGCGATCCTCAAAGTGACCAGTTTCTTGAAGCTATAGACAAACTATATGCCGTTGCTTATGCCATCAAATTCATCTGCAAAGCAGAAGATATGGATTTCGTTGTACCCAAAATGGAAGGCTTTTGGTGGATCGATGGAGGACTAGAAGCACAGCATAAATTTGCACAAACGCCAGCTGATCAGTGGAATTGGAAGATTGTTATCCGCATGCCTGATTTCGTGGAAGGTGATCACTATTACCGGGCTATCCAAAAAGTTAAGGCCAAGAATCCAGCCCTTCTGTCCAACGATGAACTCAAGTTTGAGCTTATCAATGAAGGACTTTGCGTTCAAGGCTTACATATTGGTAGCTTCTATGAGGAAGAGCCCACAATCGAATCAATCATGAATTATATTCAAGAAAATGGTCTTGAAGTAAGTGGATACCATCACGAAATCTATCTTAGTGATCCCAGACGGACACCAGAGGACAAACTGAAAACAATTCTTAGGTACGCTGTAAAAAAAGTAAAAAATGAATAATAAGATACTTGGTTTGCGAACCGTGATATATCTGGTTCCGGACATTGAAGAAGCCAAAAAATGGTACACAAAGGCTTTTGGAAAAGATCCATACTTTGATGAGCCTTTTTATGTTGGATATGAAATCGGCGGATATGAACTTGGTTTGCATCCAGAAAATGAGAATCAAAACCGGGCTGATAATGTAGAAGCCTATTGGGGAGTAGAGGACATCCGGTCTGAACACGCCCGCTTCATTGGACTAGGTGCAAAACAGCATACCGAAATTAAGGAAGTTGGAGGTGGTATAGAAGTAACTACTCTGCTTGATCCGTGGAACAATTTGATTGGGCTGATTTACAATCCTCACTTCAAACTTGGATGAAAACTGTTGAAAGCTTTATACTAGGACTCGATGGCCAGCAAAAGGCCATCGTCTCCTTTTTACATCAACGCCTTTCACTGCATCATGATTTGATTGCCAAGATTAGCTATAACATTCCCATGTATTATAAAAGAAAATGGGTCTGTTACCTCAATCCAATCAAAAATGATGGTATCGAACTAGCGTTTATAAAAGGCCATCGGCTATCCAATGACCAGGGCTTGCTGGTTTCCAAAGGTCGAAAAAGGATATCGGGAATTGAACTTCATGATATTCAATCTATTCCTCTACGCTCTATTGATGAAATAGTCCAGGAAGCATTGATTATTGACCAACTCCATAGCATCTAATTTCAGTTGCTGTAAGCAAATTACTTAAGTATCTAATCCGTGAATTCACCTAATTTTTACTTCAAAAAATAGATGGTTCAAAGAAATCAGTCGAAATCCATCCTAGCTACTTTATCTTTCGATAACAATCACTACTACTTTTTTGGAGATTTCAGAAAAAAGCACCCGCACCAAGATCAAGTCTCTTTTGGATGAGGCTTACGAAAGCCGTATAAATAACCTGGATACTAGCATTAAGCTGGCTGAACAAGCCTTGAACTTGAGCAAAGAAAGTAGCGATACATCATGCATTGCAAAATCCCTTTCTCATCTATCTCTTTTCCATATGATTATTGGAGATTTTGATCTCTCTATTAATATGGCAAATGAAGCAATCGAGAACTTTGAAGAATTAAAAGATGAAAAAGGAATTGCTGATGCAAAGTATACGATCGCTGGTGCGCTTTATAAAACCAACGATTACAGCAAAGGGCTTAACTATCTGATCGACTGCCTGGCCACATACAAGAAACTGGATGATCACCATAATCTTGCACGTGTTCAGAAATCCATGGGAACAATCTATGAGTTTTTCGGTGACTTAAAAAGTGCAACTCAGAGCTATGAAGAGGCAATAGAATCAGGAAAAAAAGCGGGTGATTTGAATCTGCAATCCAATGCGTTTAACCCTCTTTCAGGTTTGTATTTAAACCAGAATAATATCTCCAAAGCACTTGAGATCATTGAGGAATCCATTGCAATCAAGCAAAAAACGGGTGACGTTAGAGGATTGGCTTTTGCTCTATATGGTCGAGGAAAAGTATTCACTCAAACCAAACAATTTGAAGAGGCTGAGCAAGATATCTTGCAATCAATCAAGATTCATGAAGAAATGGGAGAGAAGCTTGGTTGGGCGATGAGCCATCATAAACTTGGCGCTCTTTATATAAAAATGAATCGGCTGGATGAAGCGAGAGAGACATTGGTTAAAGCACTTGAGTATAGCAATAAGAATAAGATCATCCTTATCAAATTCAAAGCAAACCTCCTACTGCACGAGATAGCCAAAAAGGAAGGAAACTTTGAGCTTGCGCTGAAATATATGTCTCAATATGTAGAAGAAAAAGAGAGTGTAATCAATGACAGGACAGCAAAAGTCATTGAAGGGTACGATGTAATTTCCAAAATGCACGCACTTGAGCATGAAGCCAATGCTCAAAAGGAAAAAGCCGATATTATAGAAAAGAAGAAAATTGAGCTTGATTCCTTCTTTTACCGTATTTCGCATGATCTGAAAGGACCAATTACTTCTTTGATGAGTCTAAATTATGTCGCTAAACTTGAAGTAAAAGATGAGGCTGCAATAAAGTTTATTACAGAATATGACGCTCAGGCAAATCGTCTTAATAATATTCTGGATGGGCTGCTTAGACTTACCAAGATGTCTTTCAATGAAGACTCCAAACAAGAGATAGACTTTGAAAAGATCATTTACGATTGTATCGCCTCATATAAATTTTTAGCCAACTATGAGCTTGTAGAATTTAAGATAGATGTTGACGCTAAAATCAAATATGAAGCTGAGTGGGCTTTGGTGAACACTATCATTCAAAACCTCATTGAAAACGGCATAAAATATGCCAGAATTGAGGACAACAAACCTCATATTTCTATTTCCGTGAATCAAAAAGGTGAATCAATAGAGATCGTTGCTTCAGATAACGGAATCGGGATGGATGAAAAAACCGTTGAAAACATTTTTGTAATGTTCTTCAGAGCAAACCGAAAAATAGAAGGTACAGGTCTTGGACTGCATATCCTCAACCGTGCTATTGAACGTCTCAATGGAAAAATTTCGGCGGAAAGTAAACTGGGAGAAGGAACCACCTTTACGGTAGTCCTCCCCAAATAAAATTATTACATATGTATTGGCCTATTCTCAGTAGCCGCAAGCGCTGCTTCTTTGAATGCTTCCATATATGTTGGATGCGCATGTGACATTCTCGCAATGTCTTCAGCTGAAGCCCGATATTCCATCGCAGTAACTCCTGCCGCGATCATATCTGCAGCTCTAGCTCCAATGATGTGAACACCCAAAACCTCATCTGTTTCTTTATCAGCCAAAATCTTCACCAGACCTTCCGTATCCATGCTGGCACGTGCTCGACCTAATGCTTTGTAAGGGAATTTTCCTGTTTTATATTTTCGGCCCTGCTCCTTCAATTGCTCTTCGGTGTATCCAACAGACGCAACCTCAGGCCAGGTGTAAACGACACCAGGAATCAGATTATAATTGATATGTGGCTTCTGTCCTACAATTGATTCGGCTACAAACACGCCTTCTTCTTCTGCCTTGTGTGCAAGCATCGCTCCCTTCACGACATCACCTATTGCATAGATATTGTCAACGTTGGTTCTTAGGTGATCATCCACCTCAACTCTTCCTTTATCATCCATTTTCACACCGGCTTTATCCAAACCAAGATTATCAGTGTAAGGTCGTCTTCCTATTGACACCAAGCAGTAATCTCCTTTTATCTGAACTTCCTCCCCTTTTTTGGTTTCTGCTTTCACTGTTACATTCTTGCCTTTCTTCTCTACTCCGGTCACCTTATGTCCCAGATAAAATTCAAAACCTAAACCTTTCAATGATTTCTGTAGCTCTTTCCCCATGGTAGAATCCATAGTTGGTATGAGGCTGTCCAAATACTCAACAACAGAAACCTTAGCGCCAAGTCTGGCATAAACGGAACCTAGCTCCACTCCTATTACTCCGCCTCCAATCACGATCATGTGCTTTGGTACATCTTTGAGTTCTAAAGCCTCCGTGCTTGTGATCACCCGATCTTTGTCAAGCTCAATAAAGGGTAAATTGGCTGGCTTAGAACCTGTCGCAATAATTACCTTCTCTGCTGTGATTTTCTTCTTGTCTTTGCCTTCAATTTGAATCGTGTTCTTGTCAACAAAGCTTCCCATCCCATGAAAAACATCTATTTTGTTTTTGTTCATCAGGTAGTCAATGCCTTCCACATTCTGCTTCACTACATCAGCCTTCCGATCAATCATCTGCTTCAGATTCACCTTTGGCTTATTGATATCAATTCCGTGTGTTTTGAAGGTATGTTCCGCATTGTGAAAATGCTCAGAAGAATCCAGCAATGCTTTGGAAGGAATACATCCTACATTCAAACATGTTCCTCCCAGCGTGTCATATTTCTCAATGATGGCTGTTTTCAACCCTAGTTGTGCGCATCGGATAGCTGCTACATATCCACCGGGACCTGAACCTATTACTACTACTTGATAATCCATTTCTTTTCTTTTGAAGTAAAAAGCACCTTGTACAAGGTACTAAGATTTAAGACTCTGTTTTAACTTGAAAATCATGTTCGATATGGATGGAATTTCGATTTCAGTTTTTTCTGAATCTTCCTTTGAAATAAAATCCATATTCCTGGCAATAATTAGCTGAGTCTCTAACTCATACGCCGAACCTTGAGCAAATCCAAGAAACTGTTCGAACTCTCCATTTGTATTTTTTTCAGCTCCTTCTGCGATGTTAGGGGCAATTGAAACCGAACTTCGTCTCATTTGAGAAATAAGTCCAAACTTTTCTTCGGAGGGGAATCCTTGAGTAAACCCATAGACTTCCAAAGACAAATTCAATGCCTTTTTCAAAACTTCTAATTCATTATATCTATGCATACCTGGTACTTAATCCCTCATACCTAATACTTAATTAGACTCCTAGCATTAATCGTGTAGGATCTTCCAATAACTGCTTTACTCTCACGAGGAAGCTCACCGACTCTCGTCCGTCGATAATTCTGTGATCGTAAGACAGAGCAACATACATCATTGGTCTTACTACTACTTCACCATTTTCAACCACCGCTCGCTCTACGATGTTGTGCATCCCAAGAATTGCCGATTGCGGCGCATTGATAATGGGTGTTGACATCATTGATCCAAAGACTCCACCATTCGTAATCGTGAAAGTTCCTCCTTCCATCTCTTCGATGCTCAACTTATTGTCTCTCGCTTTTGTAGCTAATCTGATTACCTCTTTCTCAATCTGTACAAAATTCATTGACTCAGCATTTCGGATCACCGGAACTACGAGTCCTTTTGGAGCAGATACTGCGATTGAAATATCACAGTAGTCGCTAAATATCAACTCATTTCCATCGATCTGTCCATTTACAGCCGGCCATTCCTGAAGGGCTACACAAACAGCCTTGGTGAAGAAGGACATAAAACCTAGTCCTACCTCATGCTTCTCTTTAAACTCTTCTTTGTATTTCTTTCTCAGGTCCATGATTGGCTTCATGTTCACCTCATTGAATGTGGTCAACATTGCTGTTTCATTCTTTACAGATACCAATCGACGAGAAACAGTCTTTCTTAATGAAGACATTTTTTCTCTTCGCTGCTCTCGACTGACTCCTCCTCCAAAAGTTGGTGCCTCGAATTGCGGCTTAGCTGGTTTGTCATCAGCTTTGGAAGATTCTTTCGAAGTAGACTTCTGCGCACTCATTGCATCTTCTTTCGTTATACGTCCGTCTTTCCCTGTTCCTTTCACATCTGAAGCAGAAATTCCTTTTTCATCAAGAATTTTGGCTGCCGCAGGTGATGCATGTCCTGTGGCGTACGTTTCATTACCTGGATCAGAGCTTGAAGATGTATCTGAACTTTCTGAACTTCCGGAACCAGAATCTGAGGAAGGCGCTCCACCTTCCATTACTTCAATCTTGCATATAAGCGCGCCGATTTCAAGTGTATCTCCTTCTTGTGCTACGATTTGCAATTTCCCCTGAGCCTCGGCTGTCAGATCAAAGGTTGCTTTATCAGATTCGATTTCCGCAATTACTTCATCCAATTCAACAAAATCACCATCGCCTTTAGCCCAATTGGAAATCGTCACTTCTGTAATGGACTCTCCAACGGCTGGAACCTTCATCTCTAAAACTTCACCTGTTGCCTTAGCTTCTGATGAAGAGCTATCAGTTGAAACACTTTCAGATGCAGGTTTGGAGTCAGCTGAAGATGAACTACCTCCTCCTGAGGCGCTTTCATCAATTTCGCATAACACTGCTCCGATCTCCAGCGTATCTCCTTCTTGTGCTTTGATACTTAGTTTTCCGGCTGCTTCAGCGGTAACTTCAAAGGTGGCTTTATCTGACTCAAGCTCGCAAATCACCTCATCCATCTCTACCATGTCTCCGTCGCTCTTGGTCCATGATGCTACGATCACTTCTGTGATTGACTCACCTACCGCAGGAACTTTCATTTCAAGACTCATTTTCTTCTTGTTTAATTTTTTGTATTTCTAATTCGGCATATGCCGATATTATAGTTCAAATGCCTGTTTTACCAAATTGGCTTGCTCTTCCTTGTGGATTTTTGAATATCCTGTTGCAGGAGAAGCACCTATCTTCCTACCTACTACTTCGAAATCCATATCTATTCTGGTTTTAATAAAACTCCACGCTCCCATATTTCGTGGTTCTTCTTGCACCCACACCAACTTTGGATTATTGTATTTTTTCAGAATTGCGTCAATCTGCTTCTGAGGCCAAGGATAAATCTGCTCGATCCGCACGATTGCTATATCCTTTGATTTCTTCTTTTTCTGTTCCTCTAATAGATCAAAGTAGATTTTGCCAGAGCAGAAAAGAACTTTCTTAACACTCTTGTTGGTCACAAAATCATCACCAATTACTTCCTGGAATTTTCCTGATGTGAAATCTTTGATTGGTGAAACCACACCTGGATGTCTTAACAATGATTTAGGGGAGAATACGATTGCTGGTTTTCTGAATTCCCAAGTCACTTGCCTACGCATCAAGTGGAAAATATTAGACGAAGTAGTCAGATTTGCTATTACAATATTCTCATTTGAGCACATCTGTAGGAATCTCTCCATGCGTGCACTCGAGTGCTCCGGCCCCTGCCCTTCGTATCCGTGCGGCAGTAACATCACCAATCCATTCATTCTTTGCCACTTGCTCTCCGCACTTGCGATAAACTGGTCGATCATGATTTGTGCTCCGTTGGCGAAATCGCCAAACTGAGCTTCCCAAATAACCAATGCATTTGGTGTCGCCATTGCGTAACCGTATTCGAATCCTAGCACTCCGTACTCTGAAAGCAAGGAATTGTATATTCTCAATGGCTGCTGCTTGTCCTGAATATTGTTCAGACCGCAATACGGTTCGTTTGTATTCGTATCAAAGAAGTAGGCATGTCTATGTGAAAATGTGCCACGCTTCACATCTTGACCTGACATTCTTACAATTGTTCCATCTGCAAGTAGTGAGCCATAAGCCAATAGCTCGGCATCAGCCCATCCAAGCTCTTTCTTTTCAAAGAAGTTTGCTTTGCGATCTTTAAGTAGTTTCTCAATTTGTCGGAGTGGCTTAAACCCTTTAGGCACTTGGCTAACAGCCTCACCCACTTTTTTTATCATTGCATCGGAGATGCTGGTGTCGGGAGACTTATCAAAATCATTTTCTTTTGACCTTCGAAGATGATCCCATTCTTCCTCAATTTTCTGAGGCTTGTAAGGCAAAGGATTTTCCTTGATATCATTCAACCGATCCTGAAGCTTGGCTTTGAATTCCTTCTCTAGCTTCTTGATTTCATTATCACTTAAATCACCCTGCTCTGTCAATTTTTTAACATAGACCTCTCTAGGATTTGGGTGCTTGCCAATCGCGTTATATAGCTTCGGCTGAGTAAATTTAGGCTCATCACTTTCATTGTGTCCATGCCTTCTATAACACAGCATATCGATAAAGATGTCCTTATGGAATTTTTGTCGATACTCGACTGCTAAATTGGCACAGAATTGAACCGCTTCGGCATCATCACCATTTACGTGAAGAATTGGCGCATCAACAATTTTAGCCAAATCAGTACAATAAATACTTGATCGAGCGTCTACGAAATCGGTGGTAAATCCAACTTGGTTATTTATCACAAAGTGTATAGTTCCTCCTGTTTTGTAACCTTCCAGTAGAGACATTTGGATACACTCATAAACGATTCCCTGACCAGCTACAGCAGCATCTCCATGGATCAAAACAGGAATAGCTTTTTCCATATTTCCCGAATATTCATCATCGATCTGGGCACGGCTATATCCTAACACAACCGGATCCACTGCCTCTAAATGTGAAGGGTTAGGAGCAAGTTTCACGTACATTTTCCTATTTGCAGTCGTCTCCAAATGGGATGCATATCCAAGGTGGTACTTCACATCACCATCTCCCATTGTAAGGTCGACTTCCTGATTTCCTTCAAACTCACTAAATATCTCTTCATAGGTTTTTCCCATGATATTAGCCAAAACATTGAGCCTTCCACGGTGAGCCATTCCAATGATAACTTCCTCGGCATCCAACTCTGCGCCTTTGTTGATGATCTTATCAAGCGCCGGAATCATGTTCTCCCCGCCTTCTAATGAAAACCTTTTCTGTCCCAGAAATTTGGTATGCAAGAAGTTCTCAAAACCACTGGCTTCATTGAGTTTGGATAGAATTCGATTCTTCTCTTCTTTGGAAGGATTGATATTTGCTCCTTCAGATTCAATTTTCGTTTTAAGCCACTCACTAATATTCGAATCACGAATGTGATTGTACTCAAAGCCTATATGACCGGCGTAAACTTTTTTAAGCTTATCTAGAATCTTTCTCAAGGAGGTTTTTCCCAATCCAACTTCAGATCCAACCTCAAATTCTGAATCCAGGTCTTTTTCAGAAAGACCAAAGTCTGATAGTTCCAATTTAGCAGAATGAGGCCTGCGTTCCCGAACAGGATTTGTATCAGAAACAAGGTGGGCCCATGATCTATAATTATAAATCAAATTTCGAACTGCAGTCTCTTTTGGTGTGGCTACAGAAGTATCTTCTCCTGCTTCACCGTATTTTTCCTGAGCAAATTCAAATCCCTCGAAGAATTTCTTCCAGGATTCATCAATACTTTCAGGGTTATCTTTGTACGCTTTGAATAACTCATCAAGGTAATTACCGTGAGCATTGGCGATGTAGGAATATTTATCCATATTCATTTGTGTTCTGAAACAAAGGTAGAGGTAATAAAGTTTCTATAAAAATTGTAAAATCGCTTATGCAAATACACATTAGCTTCTAAACAAAATTTGATCTTTAAAAAGCCCATTTCAAGTTATTTAAGCAGCAAATTCAACCAAGATTCACCAGTTGTCAATTTGAGTGTTACCTACGCGACTAATCGTTGATTTTATTTGTTTCAGTATAGACTTCTCACAACGAGAAAAATAGACTACATTTGCGCTCCATTTTTAAAACTTTTGATGGACGAGTTCCATAAACAAAAAGAATTATGTCAGTAAAAATCAGACTAGCGCGTCGAGGACGCAAAAAACAAGCCATGTACGATGTAGTCGTGGCAGATGCTAGAGCACCACGAGATGGTCGCTTTATCGAGAAGATTGGTACCTACAATCCCAACACAGATCCCGCTTCCATTAATTTGGATGACAACAAGGCGTTTGATTGGGTTATGAAAGGTGCACAGCCTACAGATACTGTTAGAGCTATGCTTTCATATAGAGGTGTCATGATGAGAAAACATCTACAAGTAGGTGTAAATAAAGGTGCAATCACACAAGAAGAAGCAGATAAGAAGCTTGAAGCTTGGGTTAAAGACAAGGAGTCTAAGATTCAGGGCAAAGTAGATACTCTTGCTAAGGCGAAAGCTGACAAGAAGAAAGCTGCTCTTGAAGCTGAGAAGAAAGTGAGTGATGCAAGAGCTGAAGAGTTGAAGAAAAAAGCTCAAGAAGCTGAAGCTGCTTTGGTTGAAGAAATCAAGGAAGGTGGAGCAGAGGAGAATGAGGACGTTGAGGAAGATGTAGCTGAGGTTGAAGAAACCCAGACTGCTGAAGTGAAAGAAGAAACTCCTGTTGAGGAGGCTAAAGAGGAGCCAAAAGCTGAGGTGAAGGAAGAAGCTCCTGCTGAAGAGGTGAAGGAAGAACCAAAAACTGAGGCTAAAGAAGAAGCTCCTGCTGAAGAAGCAAAAGAAGAGCCTAAGGCTGAAGCGAAGGAAGAAGCTCCTGCTGAAGAAGCAAAAGAAGAAGACAAAAAAGAGGGTTAATCTGCTATGAAGCAGGATGATTGCTACCAACTTGGGGAAGTAATCAAGACCCATGGTCTTACCGGAGAAGTTAGTATTTCATTAGAAGTTGACTATCCGGATGAATACAAAAATTTGGAATCAGTTTTTCTTGAACAACAAGGAAAGTTGGTTCCTTTTTTTATTGATACCATTCAAATCAATAAAAACAAAGCACTCGTCAAGTTTGAAGATGTCGATTCAATTGACAATGCCAAGTCTCTGATTAAGTCAAAGCTATTTCTACCTCTGAATACTCTGCCCGAATTAGCGCCAGGTCAATACTATTTTCATGATTTAATAGGTTGCGAGATTTTTGAGGCTGATTTGAAGATTGGAGAAATCAAGGAAGTAGTCGATTTAAATGGGAATCAACTGCTAGTTGTTGATTTTAAAAGCAAAGAAATTCTCATTCCATTTAAAGATGAAATCCTTACCGATGTTGATACTAAAGCCAAAAAGGTCAAGGTAAGCCTCCCAGATGGACTGTTGGATCTATATAATGATTAACTTCATCCTATGCGGATAGATATTATCACTTGTCTGCCGGATCTATTTGAAGGTCCACTCACCCAAAGCATCGTAAAGCGATCAATGGAAAAAGGGCTTGTTGAGCTGGAAATACACAACCTCAGAGACTATTCTACCAACAAGCATTTAAATGTTGACGATTATGCCTTCGGCGGAGGTGCCGGGATGGTGTTGATGGTAGAGCCAATTGATAAATGTATCAGTGAGCTCAAATCTAAAAGGGCATATGATGAAGTGATTTATTTAACTCCTGATGGTGAAACGTATAATCAGGGAATTGCAAATCAGCTCTCGCTAGAGCAAAACTTTATTTTCTTGTGCGGTCATTATAAAGGTGTAGACCAACGAGTAAGGGACCATCTTATTACGAAGGAAGTAAGTATTGGGGATTACGTTCTTTCCGGAGGTGAATTAGCAGCAATGGTACTTGCGGACTCACTCATTAGACTGGTACCTGGAGTACTTAATGATGAAACATCTGCGTTATCTGATTCATTCCAGGACAACTTATTGGCGCCACCAGTATATACGCGCCCTGCCGAATACAAAGGATGGGAAGTTCCAAAGGTTCTTACCTCAGGTCATGAAGCCAAGATTGAAACATGGCGAAACGAACAAGCTCTGAAGCGAACGCAAAATCGCAGACCTGATTTATTGGATTGAAAAGTTACCTGCCATATAAAAATACCCCTAAGTAGGTATTTTAATTAAATCATAGACTTGGTGTATTTGTAATAACAAAACAAATACTGCCATGAAGACACTTTACAATTCAATTAAATTATTGAGCTTATTACTCAGTATTTCAACGCTAATTTTTATCACTAGTTGCGGTGGAGATAGTGACCCTGCACCAACAGAGGTTGATCCGACTGATGCTGACGCACTTACTGGAGTCCTAGTCATACCTGGAAGTCAGAATGTAAGTGGACAGCCACCTGCTCCAAGTACAGATACAGATGCTCCAACGGTATCCAATAATCAAACCTCTGCAACTGTAGTTTCAGACAACACACTTTATCTCCCTTTCAATTTTGATTCCACTCAAGGATATGGAGGATGCTATGTGCAAGTAAATGGGGCATCTAGTTTTTTCAATATTCCTGATGGAACGACCGCAACGGATGGTCTGCTTGTAGTGCCAGTAGGAATTCCTGCTAGTGTACAAGAAGGAGATTTTTGTCTTACTTATTGCATTTACGACAACAGTGGCCGGGTAAGTAACTTGTTGACAACCTGTGTTACGGTAGGTCCGATTCAGGAATGTCCGGCATTTACAAGTGGTAGCGATGGACTTACTATTGCGACTTATGACTTAGGAGACTCTCCTGGTACTGCCACGATCACTTATGACATGTATTCAATTCAAGATCGTGTTGATGTATTCTACAATAATCAATGGGTTGGAGGTTCTGGGTCCAGCATTAGTAGCACGTCATTTCCTCCTGTGAGCAGCTGTGGGGATGGACAAAATGGATATGTAAGCGGTACTGGCACTGTCGATGTGAACTACAATCCAGCTACGGCAAGAACAGTAACGGTGTACATGAGCGGATGCATTGGCGGTGGAACAGCTTGGGATCTTGACGTGAGCTGCCCTCAATAAATTTATAAATAGTTACTAATTAATATAGTTAAAGCTTCCTCAGTTGAGGGAGCTTTTTTTATGATTAAAACTTGAATACCCCTAGATAGGTATTTGGTAGGCAATGTATTTACCCGATCTTTAAAGAAACCAAATAACTAAACCTAAACATTAGAGAAATGAAAAAGCTATTTCTACCATTAATATGCATTCTAATCATGGCATCATCTTGCGTTCAAAAAAGCAAATACGATGAATTAAGTAAGAAGTATGAAGAGTTAAAAGCAAACAATGAAAAATCAACATCTCAACTTTATGTAAAAAATTCGTTTGTGGACAGTTTATGTCAAACACGTGATATAGACCCCGATGTAGGTTCTAGAATATCCTGGCAAATTGCTAAAGAAAAACTCGCTGAATACAAAAAAAAAATGAGAGAATTGGATCCAAGTTATGACCCAAAAAATGATATATATGGCTATACCATTGGCTTAAATACGATTGAGAATTTAATGGAAGACATCAGTATCTATAATATCTTTTATGGCGAAAATGATCCCAGAAGAATTACCGGACTAAGAGTTTATAAAGCTTGGACCATGGGCAAAGACCCTTATCAGGAAGTATTTTTAATTCCTGTAGTTAAAAATAAAGGGCTAAACATATACAATGTAGATCCTGACTATACTAAATCTAGTGATAGTGATTATGATGAGCTAGAAATGGGGTGGAATCAGTTTGTTTCTGAAAAAGGGGCCGAGTTAACTAGCATTGATCCCATTCTCAATACAAGTAAGCCTTGCCCCAATCTATGTGACTAATTAAAAGCAGATGGTATACTTTCTTGTATATACTTCAATCTTTTCACCATTAATCCCAATCACCTTGATTGGGATTAATTATAAAAAATTCTGGAACAGAACGCTCCTGCTTTTTGGCGCATTTACTATCATGTCTTTTCTTACTGATTTAGCAACTATCACTGTTGTAAATGGAAATAATTATTTCTTTTTAAATATCTATGCTTTACTAGAATTCGCCCTAATAGGCCTACTATTCCTCAGAATAATCAAGACTCGCCCAACACTAAACAAGCTGACATTTGCTGGATTTTACATGCTGACTCTGATTATCTTCCTCTATAACCCATATCAATTCAACGATATAGGTAGAGCAATAGAAGCAACCTACACTATAAGTCTTTCTATTATTTATTTTTATTCAATCTACACCAACTCTGAAAGTCTTTTCATTGAAAAAAGCCCATTGTTTTGGCTTGTAGTTGGACTTTTTGTTTATTTCTCAGGAAGTCTATTCTCATTTCTCCTCAGCAATGAAATCTTAAAACAAGAAATAATAATGCCCGATTATTCCTGGGCTTTTCACAACATGGCTAATATTGCAAAAAACGTTTTGTTTGCTGTGGGTTTTGGACTTCTCAAAAATGATACTTCAAGTGGAAAGCAATGAAATAATATTAATTTTTGGCACCTTTGGAATGCTCCTAATGGCATTCTCTATCGTTCTATTCATCTATTTATACCAACGTAAACTCATAAAGAAAAATCTAGAGAATCAGCAAATTCAGGACCTCCTCAGGGAGCAAGAAATAAAAGCTACATATGCACTACTTGAAGGGCAGGACAAGGAGAGAAAAAGGATTGCTGCAGAACTTCATGATAACCTTGGAAGCATATTAGTTACACTCAATATGTATGCAGACACACTGCAAACCAAAAAATCGGAAGACATCCCGGACCTAGCAAAGAAAATTTCAGAGGTGGCCCAGTTGGCTAACGAGGAAACAAGAAAAATCTCTCATAATTTGGACTCAGGACTCCTTTTACATTTTGGACTTGAGGCAGCTATTATGCAATTAACAGAGGCCGTCTCATCCGCAAAAAAAATTCAATTTCAGACGTCTATTCAAATTGAAAAAATATCCTCAGATATTGGGCTGGAGATATACAGAGTCATTCAGGAATTAGTGAACAACACACTTAAGCATTCTAATTGCACCAAAGTCCATTTAGAGCTTTCACAAGTCAATCATTCATTAAGCCTTATCTATGAGGACAATGGCATTGGTTTTAAAAAATCTAAAATAGTAGCTGGAATGGGGCTAAAAAACATTGAAAATCGAGCAAAAAAACTCGACGGAGAATTGACTATCGACTCATCTCCCGGCAAAGGCAGCACATTCATCATCGAAATCGCACAAATATGAGCCAGGTAAAAATATTGCTAGCAGATGACCATCAAATCGTTATTGACGGACTTAAACTCGTCTTAAGCTCAAGGGAGGATTTTGAAGTGGTTGGAGAAGCTTCAAACGGGTTGGAAGTCCTTGATTTCCTATCAAAGAACTCAGCTCATATTGTGGTTCTCGACATTAACATGCCCGAAATGGACGGGATAAAATGTGCTAAAAAAATAAAGGCGCTATACCCAAAAACCAAGGTGATCATTTTGACAATGTATGCTCAAAAATCCTTTGTGGAGGAAATAATTAAAATTGGTATCGATGGTTGCTTACTCAAAAACAATACGGGAAAAGAGCTTTCTGATGCTATCGCCAGAGTACACAGTGGAAAATCCTATTATGATCAAATTCAAAACTTCAACAAAGATGATTCCGAAACAAAGGAGTACCCACTAAGTGAACGTGAAATAGAAATAATAAGAAAACTCGCCGATGGCATGACAAGTGCTCAAATCTCCGATGCTCTTTTCATCTCTGAGCATACGGTTAAGACTCATCGCAAGAATATCTTGAAAAAACTAAACATCCACAGCAGTTCAGAGCTCATTCAGTACGCCTTGAACCAAGGCGTCATCTAAATTAAGTATACATTTGGTGAGCCCGCCACATTCTTAATTGCAAACAAGAACAATTGATTGCCTATTTGGAATTGAAACCAATTCCAAAAGATCATGATCAATAAGCAATCCATTATTCTTTCCCTCATAATTTTGAATATTTCATGTTCCAATAAATCCGATGACAATGTAATCGCTGACTCAGATAGCGACGGAATAGAAGACATCCTTGATAATTGTCCTAAAAGCTTCAACCCCGACCAAGAAGATCAGGATGATGACGGCATTGGGGACATCTGCGATGATAATAATAACATTTCAATCACCTCCTTTCCTCATATCTATGAGACTATTGTCCTCCAAAATCCTAATATGCCAGACATCGCAGATAAAAATTCAAATTATGATTTCGCTTTTCCTGTATTATCCGATAGTTGGACTTCCGAGTCCTATTCACAAGACGACCAAGCAGTAATCTGGATTGGTCAATATGGACTAAGATACTTATCGGGTAATGAGTCAACCAATCGACAAGACATGCATGGAGGAATGGATACAAATAAAAAGTTCATTTCAAATAATGTAAACTTTGACTGTGATGAGGGCTCACCAGCTTCTGTCTACAGCTTATGCGACGGAATGGTTTACGATTTCAGGTCTGAAAAGAATGATGTATATATAGAATGTGACCAGTTGCTTGAATATGCGGATGGAACAACATCAACCTTACGTAATGTATATCGACATATGTCCTCTGTAAAAGCGGAGGTTCAAGTTACACAAGAGACCTACAGAATTGCCAAAGGGGAATATATAGGAGAAATGGGTTCCAAAGGAGCAAACAATTGCCATTTGCATCTTGACTTAAAGAATGAAGATCACTATTTGCACCCCGGCAGACTTTTTAATCCTAAAGCCTCTCCATATTACCAAGCACTCCAGAGTTCAACCGATGTAGACATACGAATGCTGGGCTTTTCCGAAAGTAACAATGAAGTATACTTTCGAATCGGAATTCGTGGTAATATACTTTCAGTGCTATCTATAAAAATTGAAAATGAAAAAATAGATCTATCGGAGACGCTTAATTTTGAAAAAAGACAGGAAATTGAGTCTACATCCGAAAGAGATAACTCTGTATTTGACCACTGGTCAATTTTCGCATATCCGTTCAATGGCTTTGCTAATGCGCAAATTCGCTATGAGAATGTGAAAGACGATCTACCTGAAATCTATCCAGGAAGCAATAAGAGAGAGAAACCTTATCCAATAAGCTCAGAAGATCATACATTATATGGTGAAGCATCACTGGTTTATGATATTGTGGTAAACGATGTGGGGAGAGATGTACTTTCCTATTTCAATATTCAAATATGTGACCTTTATGGAAATTGCATTTCCATAAAGGAATAATTCTATATTAATTATTTTTTAAATACGATTCTCCTATATTTGCACTCCTTTTTCAAACAACTCAGCAAAGGAGTATAGAAATGAGCACAGAATTATTGAATATAGTAGCGGAAGAATACAAAGACGTAAAGTCTAATCATCCTTCATTCGGACCTGGTGACACCATAAATGTTCACTACAAAATTAAAGAAGGTAATAAGGAGCGTGTTCAGCAGTTCCAGGGAACTGTGATGACAATAAATAACAAAAACTCGAACGGCGAGACATTCACAGTACGAAAAGTTTCCGGAGATATCGCTGTAGAAAGAATCTTCCCTATCCTCACTCCAAACATCGAAAAAATCGAAGTGCTTAGAAGAGGGAAGGTAAGAAGAGCTAAACTCTACTACCTACGAGGAAGAAAAGGAAAAGCCGCTCGAATCAAAGAGAAGCTTACCAAAAAATAAAATTTTAAATCCCTTGCCAAATGGCGAGGGATTTTTGTTTCTACCTAATGCTCCTTATTAATTTAGCTATTCCATGGAGCTACACTTCACAAAATATCAAGGAACAGGTAATGATTTCATCCTGATTGATGATCGAGATGAAAAATTATCACTAAGTACACAACTCGTTCAAAAGCTGTGTGATCGACGTTTCGGTATAGGAGCAGATGGGATGATCTTGATTCAAAATCATCCAGATCTGGACTATCGAATGGTCTATTTTAACTCTGATGGTACCCAAAGTTTATGTGGAAACGGCTCCAGATGCGGGTTCGCTTTTGCCCAATCACTTAGAATGGTCGACACAGAAGCCAACTTTGAAACTACAGATGGCATTCACCAGATAAAAATGGAAGATGGCAAGATTCATTTTCAGCTTTTTGATGTTGATCAGCTAAACAAAATCAATGAGGACGAATGGTTCATAAACACCGGATCACCACATCATATAGTCATTTCCCCGGATGTTAGAGCCGAAGACATAGTCTCAAAAGGCAGGAAAATAAGAAATTCACCGGCCTATTCCAGACATAATGGCACTAATGTCAACTTTGCACAGCTTTTGCAAGGAAAAGTGAAAATCAGGACTTATGAAAGAGGAGTAGAAGATGAAACACTAAGCTGCGGTACAGGCGCAACTGCTGTTGGCATCATGGCTGGTAAACTTGGCTTCAAAAGCCCCGTTCATATCCAAACCATGGGAGGTGAATTAAGTGTCTCCTTCAAGAAAAACGGAGATGTATTTACAGATATTTGGTTAGCCGGACCAGCCGAAAAAGTGTTTGAAGGAAGTGTAATAATCTAATCACTCTTACATTAAACCATTATAACTTTAAGGCCTTATAAAAAAGGCTAAATTTTAAAAAACTGACGGCCAATACTTAATGATAAAGTGAGGCCTCTAAAATAAAATTTTTCAATGCTAAACTCGATTACGAAGGGATTTGCCAAAATTTTTGGTACGAAGACAGAGAAAGATCTAAAAGAACTTACCCCGTTTGTCGGACTTATCAATGCTGAATTTGATAAGCTTGGTAACATCAGCGATGATGAACTAAGAGGAAAAACTGCCGAACTAAAGGGCATTATTAAAGACCGGCTAAAAAACATCGATGATGAAATCGAAGCACTTCACAAGCAAGTGGAAGATGATCAATCGCTAGACGTTCACCAAAAAGAAGAGATTTTCGCTCAGATTGATAAACTAGAAAGCGATCGTGATGTAGAACTGGAAAAAGTGCTGATTGAAATCCTTCCCACAGGATTCGCTGTGGTGAAAGAAACAGCCAGACGATTTGCAGAGAACGAAAAGCTGACGGTTCAAGCAACACAGCATGACCATGAAATCTCCGCTAAGAAAAGTAACGTTGAAATAAATGGGGAAACCGCAACCTGGAAAAACAAATGGTTAGCCGCTGGTAACGAAGTAGTTTGGAACATGGTCCACTATGATGTTCAGCTTATTGGTGGAGTCGTACTTCATCAGGGTAAAATTGCGGAGATGCAGACTGGTGAAGGTAAAACCCTTGTTGCAACACTTCCTGCTTATCTAAATGCCCTTGCAGAAAGAGGAGTGCACATTGTAACCGTTAATGATTATCTAGCCAAAAGAGACGCAGAATGGAATGCTCCTATTTTCGAATTTCATGGATTGAGAATTGACTGCATTGACAATCATCAGCCAAACTCTCCGGAGCGTAGAAACGCCTACATGGCGGACATTACCTACGGAACTAACAATGAATTCGGCTTTGACTACCTGAGAGACAATATGTCGAGAAGTCCTGAGGAGCTGGTGCAAAAGAAACACCATTACGCGATGGTCGATGAGGTAGACTCAGTTTTAATTGATGATGCTCGTACACCACTAATCATCTCAGGCCCTATTCCAAAGGGAGATGAACATGAGTTTTATGACTTGAAACCTCGAATTCAACGTCTAGTGGATGCGCAGCGAAAAATGGTGAGTGACTATCTGAATGAAGCTAAAAAACTTATAAAAGAAGGAAATGAGGCTGAAGCGGGACTTTCATTATTCCGAGCCTTCCGTGGACTCCCGAAAAGTAAACCACTCATCAAGTTTATGAGTGAGACCGGAATCAAGCAGATACTTCAAAAAACAGAAAACATTTACCTGGCAGACAATCAAAAGAGAATGCCAGAAGCCGATGAGCCTCTCTATTTCACCATCGATGAAAAAATTAACAGCATCGATCTTACAGAAAAAGGCATTGACTTGATTACCGGAGAGGGAGAAGACACCAATTTCTTTATCCTTCCGGACATTGGGGATGAAATTGCCCAGCTGGAAAAAGATGAAGAAGTATCTGAAACAGATAAGCTTCAGAAAAAAGAATCTATCATCCGCGATTATAATATTAAAGGTCAGCGAATTCACTCCGTTAATCAGCTCCTAAAAGCGTACTGCATGTACGAGAAGGACACTGAATATGTGGTGATGGACGATAAAGTAAAGATTGTAGATGAGCAGACGGGTCGTATCATGGAAGGTCGACGCTACTCTGACGGACTTCACCAGGCCATTGAGGCAAAAGAAAATGTGAAGGTTGAAGATGCAACCCAAACCTATGCTACAATCACACTTCAGAATTACTTCCGTATGTACCACAAGCTTGCTGGTATGACTGGAACAGCCGAAACCGAGGCTGGAGAATTCTGGGACATCTACGAACTTGATGTAGTGGTGATTCCGACCAATCGCCCTATTGCTCGAAAGGATGTAAATGATAAAGTCTATAAGACTATTCGTGAAAAATTTAATGCAGTAGCTGAAGAAGTCGTTGAGCTTACCCAGGCTGGACGTCCAGTTCTTGTTGGTACCACATCCGTAGAAATTTCTGAATTACTCAGTAGAATGCTACAGATGCGAAACATCAAGCATCAAGTATTAAATGCTAAGCAGCATGCCAAAGAAGCAGATGTTGTTGCTGAAGCTGGTAAGCCGGGAGCCGTAACCATTGCTACCAACATGGCAGGCCGAGGTACAGACATTAAGCTAACTGATGAAGTGAAGTCAGCAGGTGGCCTTGCGATTATTGGTACTGAGCGACACGAATCAAGAAGGGTTGACAGGCAGCTGAGAGGTAGATCAGGTCGTCAAGGAGACCCAGGATCATCTCAGTTTTACGTGTCCTTAGAAGATAACTTGATGCGCCTCTTCATGTCCGATCGAGTGGCTAAGATTATGGACAGGTTAGGTCTACAAGAAGGAGAAGTAATTCAGCACTCGATGATTACTAAATCCATTGAGCGAGCTCAGCGGAAAGTAGAAGAAAACAACTTTGCGATTCGGAAAAACCTACTCGAGTATGACGATGTGATGAACAGTCAGCGAGAGGTTATCTATAAACGCAGAAAAAATGCCTTATACGGCGAGCGTCTTGAACTTGATGTTCTAAACATGTTATTAGAAACGTGTGAGGACATTATTTTCAATGCAAAAGGGCAAAATGATCTTGATAGCTTGAAACTCAATGCCATTTCGATTCTTGGTCTTGATTTCAATATCACACAAGAAGAGCTCGAAAAAAGTGATGAAAATGTACTCTCTGAAAAGCTATATAAAGAAGCTTTGGAGAATTACCATCAGAAAAATCAGCACATCACCGATAAAGCATTGCCAATTCTAAAGCAGTTGGAATTGACAAGAGGTGCTACGCTTGAAAATGTTTTAGTACCATTCACAGATGGCAAAAAACAAATTGGCACTTCGGTAAATCTAAAAAGAGCAGTAGAAACAGACGGCAAAGAAGTCACCCTGGAAATGGAGAAAATGATTGCACTAGCAACCATCGACCTTCTGTGGAAAGAGCATTTGAGAGACATGGATGACCTTCGTCAAAGTGTACGAAATGCTCAGTACGAGCAAAAAGATCCGCTGCTGATTTACAAGTTTGAAGGTTTCGAAATGTTCAAGCGTTTCATCGGCAAGGTGAACGAAGAAACCATTTCCTTCCTATTTAAAGCTGAAATTCCGGTAGAACAGGCAGATGATGTACAAGCTGCTCAGAAACAACGAACAGCAAGAAATTATAAAGAACAAAAGGATGAAAGTAGATCTGCCTTAGCTGGTCCTGATGGTGGAAACAGACCTCCGGTTCAGCAACAAACTCAGCCTGTTCAATCTCAGAAAATTGCGAGCAGAAATCAGCGAGTCAATGTGCAATATGCCGATGGATCTGTAAAGAAAGATGTGAAATACAAAACTGTTGAAGACGACATTAAGAGTAATAAATGCGTGCTAATAGACTGATCATATTGTTGCTTCTTGTGGCCTGTAAGGCAACGACACCATCGTCCTCATCAAGTTCGTACACAGAGGACCTGAGTATTCACCGTCCAGTGATCATGCCGACAGAGGAGGATGATCAACAATCAGACAATTCAGTAGAACCACAGAAAGAACCCTACACACCACTTTCAGGTCATATTAAACAAGAGTTGGATAGTATCTCCAAAGTGGCTTTTGAGCAAAATAAAGAAGGTAGATATGTTGACGGGTATGTGATTCAGGTCTACTCTGGTAATAGCCGAGAGGCAGCCAATCAAGCCAGATCCAAAATGTATGAATTTTTTGCTGAGTTAGAGCCTAAAGTATCCTATCATCAGCCCAACTTTCGGGTTAAAGCCGGCAAATTCACCAATCGCTTGAAAGCCAATCGCGTCCATCAACAGGTAAAAGAAGAATTCCCGAGAGCACTACTACTCCCTGAAAAATTTCTGGTTAAGTATGAATGACTTGACCCAAAAAATAAAATCACTATCAGAGGAATATTTCGAGGAAATACTCGAAGTAAGAAGACATATACATGCCAATCCGGAGCTCTCATTTCAAGAGCATAATACCGCTACTTTCATTGAAACAAAACTTCATGAATTCGGCATTCAAAACACGGAACGCATCGCAGACACAGGCGTTACTTTCTGCCTGGAAGGGAAAGAAAAAGGAAAGACGATTGCGTTAAGAGCTGATATTGATGCACTTCCGATTCTTGAAAAAAACGAGGTGGATTATAAATCCAAAAATGATGGTGTGATGCACGCATGCGGTCACGATGTTCACACATCCAACCTCTTGGGAGTAGCCAAAATACTTTCTCAGCTTACCGATCAATTTAAAGGTACCGTCAAATTCATTTTCCAACCAGCAGAAGAAAAATCTCCCGGAGGAGCTTCCATACTAATCAAGGAAGGAATACTAAATAGTCCAGCTCCTGAAAAAATTTTGGGTCAGCATGTAATGCCGCTAATCCCCGAAGGAAAAGTCGGATTCAGGCCCGGTAAGTATATGGCAAGTGCCGATGAAGTTTACTTGACCGTAAGAGGAAAAGGTGGTCACGCAGCAATGCCCGAAACATTCGTGGACCCAATTGCTATTTCGAGTCAGATCTTAGTGGCCCTTCAGCAGGTGGTTAGCCGAATAGGAAATCCCAAAATTCCTTCTGTGCTTTCATTTGGCAAAATTGCCGGAGGAAACGCTAACAATGTCATCCCGGACGAGGTGAAAATTGATGGCACCTTCAGAACATTCGATGAAGAATGGCGCAAGAAAGCACTTCAAAAAATTAAAGACATATCTACTGCGATAGCCTCCTCCATGGGTGGATCGTGTGAAGTTGATTTTGCTCCCGGTTACCCATTCCTTGTCAATGATGAAACATACACCATGGCAAACATTGAAGCTGCTAAGGAATATATGGGGGAAGAAAATGTAGTTGAGTTAGACCTATGGATGGCTGCAGAAGATTTTGCCTTTTACACCCACGAAATTCCAGGATGCTTTTACCGTCTGGGTACCAGAAACGAAGAAAAAGGAATTGTATCAGGAGTACACACTCCTACTTTCAATATTGATGAGAATGCTTTGAAAGTAGGCATGGGCCTCATGGCATACCTTGCCATCAAGGAGCTAAATAGCTAACACTTATAATGCGATTTCCGTCTGGAATCTGAAAATCAAATATTCTGTGGTTTGACCAGGAAATGTTTGATAACTGATATCAGTCTGAAATTTCAGGTCGTGACCCGAAACATATCTGGACAAGCCTAGCGTATATTCCTTTTGATCGGCAAAAACCGCTTGAGTTGCATCCGCATTGATATCGGTAAATCGTCCGGCAACCTCCCAATTGGAAGGAAACAGATAGCCTGCCTGGAAAACAAATCCGGTGCCTGTTCCATAAATACCAGTGTCATCTTCAGAATTTCTTTTCACAAACTCTGACATAGCCGAAATTCCATTGTATTTAAACATCATGTCAGCTATGAATGATTTCAGGTCATTAGAAATATACTCCCCATCAGTGTCAGTCAGGAATCCACCTAAGTTCCCTCTTGATCGAGAGGCATTGAGATTTATATCTCCTGTTACACCAATAGATAGTTTGGGTGTTGACTCACGCTTCAAATCTGATCCGAAGTAGTCTCCTTTTCCTGTAAAGCTCCCCATCGGAAGGAATTCCAGCCTACCTGTAATCTGGTGGCCTCCTCCCGGATTTCTATCAATCACATTTCGGCCCTGCCCCATTGAGACAGCTAATATTTGCCTGAATTTATCACTGGCACTTTTATGCCTTAATTGAATTCCAACGTCACGATCAAGATTATACCTTGAGTTTACCAAGCTCCGATCTACAAATTGCAGATTTTGGGATGAAATAACACGCTCTCTATTTCCTGGCAATTTTGTCTGTCCCCACCATACTTGCCAATTATCAGCGAACTTCCATTTTACAACCGCGTCAAGGACAATGTTCGCTGTATTACCAAATTCATCAGCATGTCCGCTTCTCTGATCTCTGTTAGATATGGCCAACTCAAGTTTGTAAACGATATCAGGGTCTATTGCCCAGCCATCAAACTTTAATCGGGTTCTTCTCACAAGAAGAGCATCTTCATAGTCATCAGTATCCAAGTTGTACCTTCCATCATAGAGCGTTTGGAATCTGAATCCGAACTTTAAAGCAAACGTTGAATCTTTTGCAACAAGATTTAACCTTTTGCCCCAAGAACTAGAAACAGCATCCTGAGCTTGAACATGAAGAAAAATACAAGTGAAAAAAAGTAGTGTAGAGTAGATTTTTCTCATACCAGCATTTATCTAAGCTCGCAATGTTAAGAAAACATTAACTAAACATTAAAGAAAATACTTGGAATGCGTGATGAAAAACATCTTCCATTATTATAAATACCTGTAATTCAGATATATACAACCTTCTATTTATTAAATGTTAACGTAATACCTACGACACATTAGAAATTTACCTTTGCGCCAAATATTGAAATACCATGGAATACGGACTCTTCGACTTACTTAACTTAATTGGCGCTCTTGGCTTTTTCATTTATGGAATGAAAGTTATGAGTGAAGGTATCCAGAAGGTGGCTGGAGCTAAAATGAGAAACATTCTTAGCTCGATGACATCAAATCGTTTCAAGGGAGTATTCACCGGCTTTACAATTACCAGTTTAGTACAGTCTTCATCTGCTACGACAGTGCTTGTGGTAAGCTTCGTAAATGCAGGTCTTCTTTCGTTGACGGAATCAATCGGCGTGATCATGGGTGCTAACATTGGGACAACCATCACCGCATGGTTAATTTCAATAATTGGGTTTAAGGTTAAGATTGCGAGTTACGCATTACCAATCATAGCGATAGGTTTCCCTCTGATGTTTTTCAACCGTGAGCGTCTGAAATTCTGGGGAGAGGTTCTAGTTGGTTTCGCTTTGCTTTTTATGGGGCTTGCTTTGCTTAAAGACTCCGTTCCAGATCTAAAAGCGAACCCTGAGATTCTTGAATTCCTCAGAAGGTACACAGATCTGGGTTACCTATCTATTCTGTTATTTGTACTAATCGGTACCGGGCTAACAGTTGTCGTACAGTCATCAAGTGCTGCCATGGCACTTACGCTAGTAATGGCTAATAATGGATGGATTCCATTTGAATTGGCTGCCGCAATGGTTCTAGGTGAAAACATTGGAACAACTATTACGGCAAACCTCGCCGCCCTTGTTGGAAATGTTCATGCAAAGAGAGCAGCACTATCTCATCTGATATTCAACTTATTTGGAGTTCTCTGGATTTTAATACTCATTAGACCAGCTCTTAGTCTGGTTGACTGGTATTTGGTATCAAACGGCTCTGCATCTCCTTTTGTAACAGCTACGAGTATTCCAATAGCGCTCTCTATTTTTCACTCAACATTCAACATTCTTAATACACTACTGCTTATTTGGTTCGTCAATTTTATTGCAAGAACAGTAACTAAAGCGATTAAGTCTACGGGCGAAGATGAATTTTCATTGGAGTATATCAGCACTGGAATGATGAATACTTCAGAGCTTTCAATAGAAGAAGCCCGAAAAGAAACTGTGCGAATGGGTGAAATGACTCAAAAGATGTCCAAACAGTTTCAAGATTTAATCACTGAGGATAAACCGAAAAAGCAGAAGAAATTATTGAAAAAGATTCGTGATTATGAAATAATTACGGACCGTATGGAACATGAGATTGGCGAATACCTCATGAAGGTTTCTGCCGACGGTACACTTAGTAAAACTAGCGCCATAAAGGTTACAAGCTTGTTAAGTGCTGTTAATGACCTGGAGCGTATTGGAGACATCTTCTTCCAGATGTCTAGAGATGTGGAACGCATTCTCAAGAGTGAGAAAAAATTTAAAAATAAGCAGGTAAAGAACCTTCAGGAGATGATGGGTCTTATAGATGAAGCGCTTAGCATAATGTACTTCAACCTTGACTCTACAAATAAGGTAAATTCATTGGAGCCTGCTATGGCAGTAGAAGAAAAGATAGATGCCTTAAGAAATGCGCTAAGAAAAGGCTTAACCAAAGACATTGAAAAGGACAAGTATGATCCTCAAAGAGATGGTTGGTACAAGGATCTATTCCACTTGTGCGAAAAAGTTGGCGATCACGCAATCAATGTTTCTGAAGCGATGACCGGCGAAAAGGAGCGCGAGCTAAAAGAAGAATTGGAAGATGCTGAATAACCTTCTCATGTCATCTGACATGGAAAAAAGTAATCATCAAACGATACTATCCCGGACACTCGTCATTAGCATTTCAATTCTTGTGTTCCTATTATCTATTGAGCTAATGGGAATATCAATAGCTGAATTGACTGGGGGAATGGTGGAGAGTATTTCTGTAGTGACAGCCAACCCCTTTATTGGCCTCTTTATTGGATTACTCTCCACGGCGCTATTGCAAAGTAGTTCCACAACAACTTCAATAGCTGTCGCGACAGTTGCTTCTGGAGCTATTAGCCTTCAGAATGCTATACCCATTGTGCTGGGAGCAAACATTGGCACTACCATAACGAGCACGATTATTTCCATGAGTTATATTTCTAAACACAATGAGTTTAGAAGAGCTGTCGCTGCAGGAACCTCCCATGATTTCTTTAATATTCTTACGGTACTCATGCTTTTTCCATTAGAAGTCAAGTATCACTTTTTAGAAAAAAGTAGTGGCTACATATCATCGATTATTCATGTTGCTGGCCGATCAAGCGCAAATCAAGGTTCATTTGGATTTACATCCATTTTCGAAACATCTACGGATTGGGTTGTTTCTATACTCGGACCTATTTTCTCATTGCTACTTGGCGTAGGGCTACTATTTGCATGCATAAAATTTATTTCAAAATGGCTGTATAAAATTCTAATTGGTCGTACGAAAGACAGATTTGAAAACGCTGTATTTAAGAATAAATACCGAGCGTTTGGTTGGGGGTTGATCATTACATCAGTGGCTCAATCAAGTTCTCTGACTACATCACTGATTGTCCCTCTTGTTGCCACTGGGAAAGTCAAAGTGAAGAAGGCCTTTCAATTTATACTTGGAGCCAACGTTGGCACTACGATCACCGCATTGCTTGCTGCAATATTTCAATCGGAGGCGGCTATTAGCTTAGCAATTGTTCATTTACTATTTAATCTGACGGGTGTGTTGCTATTTTTCTTCGTTCCTTATCTATCTAAGCTTCCTGTATTCTTAGCTAAAAGAATGGGAATGCTTACCACAAAAGTGCGTTTGGTTGGTTTTGCTTACATCTTCGCGGCGTTTTTCCTGTTACCATTTACATTGATCTACATTTCTCAATCTGGAGAAAAGAAAATTGATTCTGTAGAAGTGCGTACAGAAGATTAGCTTTGTGAATAAACAAAGGCTAATATGGGGTCATCCGCTAGAAAAGTGATTGATAACATTGTTGAATTTATTGAGGTAAAGACGGAGCAAATTAAGCTCAAGATCATTTCCCGAGTAGCACGGATGCTGTCCGGAGTTATTGCCCTTTCCATGCTTGCCCTTTTCACAATGTTCTTTCTTTTCTTCTTGAGTTTTGCATTTGCAGAGATGATAAATATTGGATTAGACAGCAGCTATCTTGGCTATTTAATCATTGCCGGAGGTTACCTTCTCATCATTATCATTGTGATCTTGTTACTCAAAACAAGAAAGATGCAAAAGTGGATTGAGAATTTAATTGTTAAACTAGAAGAAGCTAAGTATGAGCAAAAAAGAAACAATTGAAGATCGGGTAAAATCACTTGAGGCAAGAGAAAAAAAGATAAAGCTTCAAATAGATAGTGATTCTGATGAGATGAAGGATCGCGCAAAAAGAATCGGCAAAATAGCGCTTGTCACAGGAGTTGTCACCATTTTAGGGTATTGGATATTCAACATCATATTTCAAGATGATGACGAAGAAAAACCTAAGAAAAAGAAAAAGAAGAGAAATTCAGAATCCAAAGGATTTGGTCAGCGTATCGGCGCACTTGCCATGCCATATCTAAACAGTATACTGGACGGTATTTTGAATGAGGATGAAAATACAGAGGTGAAAACAAAAAAAGAATCTAAGGAAGAAAAAACTGATTAAACATTCATTAAAGATTCTCTTCTTCTCATTTTACCAGCTGGTATTCCAAACATCATCTTAAATCTTCGGCAGAAGTAGGCTGTATCCTTGTAACCAACCTCTTTGCCAATATCACGAATGCTTTTCTTGCTTGTCCGCAATAGGTTGACAGCCGCCTCCATTCGCTGATATTCTATATAGTCTTGCGGGTTAATGCCCGTCAGCATTTTGAAGTACTGACCTACATAATCTTCAGAAACATTTGCTACGTTCGCTAGTACCTTATTGGAAAGATCTTCAGATAGATGCTCTTTGATGAAGGTGAAAATATCAATCAAACGCGGGTCCTTGAAGTACGTACTATTCGTGGCTAGTTTTTCTACAAAGAGACTGTTATTGAGGATATAGCGAATCAGCTCGATGGTCATGTTCTCTGTGAGGACTTTTACGATACGATCCCGGCCAGGCATAGTATCTTTTACTTCATCATTGATTTGCTTGATCAAGCCTGCCAATTTATAGTTCTCCTCAATCTTAAATGAAGGTATATCTAATGAAGAGAAGAAGTTGACAGAATCAAAGGCCTTAGCATCGAAGGCCACATAGCTGTAGTGCTCATCACTTACCGAATGTTCTCCAAATGATTTTAAGAATTGATCTTTATTCGTAAGGAAGTCGTCCTTGGAAAGGATAGTGGGCGTTCCTGATCCGTAGCTCATCGATATTGGACGACCCCCGGGAACAAAGATCACATCACCTTCAGTAGCTGTCTCTTTTTCCTTACCAAATTTTATCTCCCCTCCCGTAACCAATAATAAATAGTTCTCAACTTCATAGTTATTATCAATGGTCACCGGCTTCAAAATATTAATATTTTTAGCCTTTACGAATCTTATTTCTAAAGATTCGATGATCTTGTTATAGTCCTCCATTTATGAATATAGCGGGTTAATCTATCAATAAATAGTAAAATAATAGGACGAATCTAATAATATTCGTCCTCAAAACCTAATAAACGAAGGATGGGCGAACTTTGCACTATTGAACTATTTCAATAAACCTCTGGAAATAACTATTCGTTGTATTTCCGAAGTGCCTTCATATATCTGCGTAATTTTTGCATCACGCATCAATCGTTCAACATGAAATTCTTTCACAAATCCATAGCCACCATGGATTTGAACAGCTTCTACTGTTTGTTTCATGGCTACTTCTGATGCAAATAATTTAGCCATAGCGCCTTCTTGAGAGAAGTCTTCACCGGCATCTTTTTTCTGAGCAGCATTCAAGCATAAAAGTCGTGCCGCCTCAATCTGGGTAGCCATATCAGCAAGTTTAAATTGGATTGCTTGATGCTTTGAAATCTCAACTCCAAATGCTTTACGCTCCTGAGAGTACTTAAGCGCAAGCTCCATTGCGCCAGAGGCAATACCTAATGCTTGCGATGCAATACCAATCCTTCCTCCGTTTAGCACATTCATGGCGAAGCTAAATCCAAATCCATCTTCGCCTATTCTGTTCGCCTTAGGCACTTTTACATCTTGAAACATCAGTGAGTGTGTATCACTCCCTCTAATACCAAGCTTGTCTTCCTTTTTGCCAACCACAAACCCTTCCATTCCTTTCTCAACAATCAACGCATTAATCCCTTTGTGTTTCTTTTCCGGATCTGTTTGCGCCATTACTATATAGTAGGAAGCAGAGTTTCCATTAGTGATCCAGTTTTTGGTCCCATTTAATAGATAGTAATCCCCTTTATCTTCTGCAGTTGTTCGTTGTGAAGTTGCATCCGACCCGGCTTCTGGCTCTGAAAGGCAGAAAGCACCGATTTTTTGACCGCTGGCCAATGGTTTTAAGTATTTCTCCTTTTGATCCTCATTGCCATATTTTTCCAGTCCCCAGCAAACCAATGAATTATTCACTGACATACACACGGATGTTGAGGCATCTACTTTCGATATTTCTTCCATAGCCAAAACGTATGAAACGGTGTCCATTCCGCTACCGCCATACTTCGGATCTACCATCATGCCCATAAATCCCAGTTCTCCTAATTGCTTGATCTGTTCCGCAGGAAATTCCTGCTTCTCATCACGTTCAATTACACCAGGTAAAAGTTCTTTTTGCGCGAAATCTCTCGCTGCATCTCGTACTGCTAATTGCTCCTCGGTAAAGTTGAAATTCATCTGACTATTGGATTAAAATTATTGAATGGCCGCAAATATATTCATTGTTATGCATGCAGACTATCAACCAATAAAAAAGCCCCATTGTTTGGGGCTTTTATTTAAATTCTTAAGTCGACCTTAATCTCTGCTTCCCAGAAAAATCATTACGTAATAAAGTAACGTGGCAAGTGCTCCAAGTGCCGCGACCAAATAAGTAGATGCCGCAGTATTCAAAGCATCTTTAGCCATGGCATGCTCTTTGTCATCCACAATGTTTCTGTCCTTGATCCAGGCAAGGGCGCGATTACTAGCATCATACTCTACCGGAAGTGTTACAAAGGCAAACAATGTAAAAACACTATAACACGCTATGATAACCATCAAGGCTAGCTGTGGATTGATGATGCCAGGGAGTGCAAATGCACCAAAGATCATGGCCATGAATACTATATTCATCACTCGCGCACTGATATTTTGCACTGGAACCATAGCCGATCTAAACTCCAGCCATTTATAAGCCTTTGAATGCTGCACCGCATGACCACATTCGTGTGCGGCAACAGCAGCGGCCGCAGCAGACCTTCCATTATAAACGTCCGGACTTAAGTTCACTGTCTTATTCGCAGGGTTGTAATGATCTGTGAGTCTACCTTGAACGGAAGTGACTGTCACATCATAAATCCCATTATCTCTTAACATCAACTCTGCAATCTCTCTACCCGAGAGACCTGAACCCAGTGATACCTGAGAGTATTTTTTAAACTTGCTTTTCAATCGTGAACTAACTGCCCAACTCGCAATCATGAACACAACAATTATTACTATTATCATTTCTATTTCTTTATTTCGCAACAACTTATCCCTAGATGAGGAATACGTCTAATTCTATAACATGTTCTGCTAATTTCAGGCCAAATATTTAACCTGTCATTTTGTCGTTTCACGTGCACTTTCCATTCGGATCAGAAAAGAGATGATAACTGCCACTGCTCCAAAAATCGCCACTGCAACAATCTGTGATGTGTGCAGTAACGTTGCTAAGAAGATACCTGTAGTTTCGTCAATCGAATAAAGTACCAACATACTTGCTATCATTCCATGATAGGTTCCAAATCCACTTTGAACAGGAATAGATAGTGCAATACCTCCAGTAATAAGTAACATTAGCCCCGCTCCAATTCCAAGGTGAGCAGTCTCCGGTAAGGAAAAGACGATAATGTATGACATTAGGAAGTAAACAACCCATAGAATCACTGTCGACACAATAAATCCTAAAGGTTTTTTTATTTGCCTGAGTGACAAAAATCCAGAAATAAATTCTTTGAAAAGCTTGGCAAACTTTCCTTTCAGACGGTCTTGCTTTCGTATAAAAAAAATCAACAGCGCAACTCCTAAGATTCCAACAACAGCAGTAATAATCAAGACATATGAAGGAATACTTAAGTCTTTATATGCTGTTATAAGAAAAACAATTAGACGCTCTGACTCAATAAACAAGCTAATGAGTATCAATACAAACAAGCTTATTACGTCAATTAGACGTTCGGTAACAACACTGCCAAGTGCTGCAGGTACTGCCACTTTATCATTCCTGTTCAACACGCCACACCTTGTAATCTCACCAAGTCTGGGAAGAGCCAAGTTCGCCAAATATCCAATGATAACAGCTAGGGTTGTTCTCGAGGTTTTCAATTCGTAGCCTAAGGGTTCCAAAAGAATATTCCAGCGATAAGCTCGAGCAACGTATGCAACGATGGAAAGTAGAATTGATACGATCACCCAGGTGTAATCGACGGATTTAGCTCGCTCCCAAAATTCATTCCACTCAACATTCTTAAACACCAGATATAATAGAACTGCTGCTAAGCCAATACTGATCAGAAATTTCAGAAATTTAATTAATGATTTTGGCATTGATTTTTTAAGACCCGAGTCGATTTTTTTCGTCGGGAAAGACAACAATCGGCTCATGCGACCCTGCATCTGAAGCATCAATTGAGCAATATGAAATGATAATTACGATATCACCTATCTGGGCTTTCCTGGCAGCCGGTCCATTCAGACAAATTTGACCTGATCCCCTAACTCCCTTAATTACGTAAGTCTCCAAGCGTTCACCATTGTTGATGTTTACAATTTGAACTTTCTCATTTTCAACCAAATTGGCGGCTTCCATTAAATCCTCATCAATGGTAATAGAACCTACATAATGCAGTTCTGCCTCGGTAATTTTAACTCTGTGAATCTTCGATTTTAGTACTTCTATGTACATGCCCTTTTATTTGAGGCGCAAATATAGATTATCAATTAATCTTACGCCTTCTACATAACCAGCAACACATATCGCAAGTTCGTCTAAATCTTCATATTTATCCACTTTTGAAAAATCATGTGGATTTATCGCCTCTATATACTCCAATTCAAAATTTCCCACTTCATCATATAGGCTTTGAGTTTTCTCAATCATGGTTTTTATTGGTTTACCACCTACAATTCCATCTCTTAAAAGCCTCAACCCTGTGTAAATCACTGATGCATCCCCTCTCCCCTTTTCTGTGAGAAGCCTATTACGTGAAGACATAGCCAATCCTGAGGATTCTCTAACTGTATCTACACCAACAACATTACATGGAAAACCGAGATCGGAACACATCCTACGAATAAGAATAAACTGTTGCAAATCCTTCAACCCAAAGTAGGCGTTATCAGGACGCACTAAATGTAAAAGCCTGCTTACAACTACACCTACACCCTCAAAATGTCCAGACCTGTACTCCCCTTCTAATACTTTGTCCAGCGTTCCAAAATTGATAGATATTAAAGGCTCACTCGCATAAAATTCCTCTACAGAAGGGGTGAAAACCACATTAACTTCATATTTAGCGAGCAATTCAATGTCCTCTTCCAATGCACGTGGATATTTCTCTAAATCTTGAGAGTTGTTGAATTGAAGAGGATTGACAAAGATGCTGACTACAGTAACGTCATTTTGCTTTATTGACTCCTTAACCAAGGCCATGTGACCTTCATGTAGAGCACCCATGGTAGGTACAAAACCTATTGTTTCACCATTTTTAACAAAGCTCAGAATTGATTCGGAGAGGGCGTCTAAGGCGCCAATAATGTGCATAGCAAGCGATTATTTAATTGGCTAACTTATTGAAAGCGTTGATAATAAATCAAAAAAATGGTAAATTTGTGCTCATTTTAAAAGGTCCCGTCAAGAATTTAATCAAAAGCACTTATGGAAAACATTAGAATCCTCTATGTGGCAAGCGAGATTAATCCATTTCTCAAAACCACAGAAGTAGCGGAATTTGTGAGAAGGCTTCCCCAGGCAATGCAAGAAAGGGGAATGGAAATCAGGATTTTAGTACCAAGATTTGGACTTATAAACGAAAGAAAGAATCGATTGCATGAAGTTGTAAGACTTTCAGGAATAAACATTGCAGTAGGCGATGAAGAAAAACCTTTGGTAATTAAAGTTGCCTCAATCCCAAATGCAAAACTTCAGGTCTATTTCATAGATAACGAAGACTACTTTTACAGAAAGTCTGTATTCTTCGATAAGGAAGATAATTTCTTTGAAGATAATGATGAACGAGCAATCTTTTTCTGCAAGGGAGTTTTAGAAACTGTAAAGAAACTTGGCTGGTCCCCTGATATTATTCACTGTAATGATTGGATGACAAGCTTGATCCCTCTTTACACCAAAACCACTTATAAGAATGATCCTATCTACAAGGACTCTAAGACGATTTTCACAATTTATAACAATCGTTTCCAACATAAATTCGGTGAAGACCTGTTAGAAAAAGTGAAAATGATTGATATTGACGATCAAATGCTTGATCCATTAAAAACGGCAGATTATGATGGATTTGTTAAGCTTGGCATGCAATATGCAGATGCTGTAATCAATGCTAAGGAAGAGAATACTGAAAGCTTTAAGAAGCTAATTGCTGACTTAGGAGATAAGAAAACGGATACTATTGAGAAAGATGAAAATTTTGAGGAGTCTTACTACAACTTATATAATGAACTTATTGGCTAAGAAATTCTCATTTAAGAAAATGATAAGACCGGGATTAATTATGTTGATCCCGGTTTTTTTCGGCTGTGATACAAGCGAAGATATTGGAGTTCAGTATGATTTAGGCACGGACGCAAGTGTGAAATTTCAAGAATTTACACTTCCGGCGACTAATACCTACATCGATAGTTTGCGGACAGACGGAGAAACGCGAATACTTATTGGTAATTATACAGACCCATTAACTGGTGACATTTCTGCTGAGGGTTATTTCCAATATTTCTATGAAAGAGGTCCTTTACCTAGACAAGTAGATACCGATGACCAAACTTTTACAGATACGCTGCAATTGGATTCAATAATTGTTGTGCTTGAAACGAATTCAAATATTCCAAAACAAGGAAATACCACTCAGGAGTTTTCAATGTATGAGCTTCAGGATAGTTTGGTGAGTAGCGCTATTTATCTTTCAAGTCTTCAGCAAACGACGGCATCCCTAGCAGGTACTTATAGCGGAACTATTAATAATGCAGTAGATACAATTTTGTCTTTCAAGTTAGATGATACATACGCACAATCGTTCTTTGACAATATAAGTAGCATCACAGGAGATCCAGATCAAACAGTTTCAACTACATTATTTAAATCTTTAGGATTTATTCCGGGATCATCTTCAGAAAGTATTTCATCAATAGATCTTGCTAGTGATACGTCCAGAATTGTAATGTATATGTCTCCGGTTTCACCAGATTCTAAAGACACAACCTATCTAACCTATTTTAGACTCATTGGTAAACATTATACATACCTGAATCGAGATAGATCTAGCTCACCTATTGCATCAATAGAAGAGTATCAAGATTTTGATCTTTCAGATGGTAAGACAATTATCGATCCGCTGGCTGGAGTAACCACCTCACTTTCAATAGCTGGTGTAAAGGAATTTTTTGATGAAAATCGAAATATCCTGATCAACAGCGCCACCGTATCGTTTGAGTTTGAGGAAGAAGATTTTAGAGAGACGCTACCAAGATTCATGAACTTCTTCCGCAGAGCTGATGGAAGAATTTTCGGACCAGCTACAGCCAATAACCCATATGGTAATATTGTTATGGCTGATAATGGATATTTGACACTCCAGTCAGATCCTGCAACTTCAGGGTTTAATGAGGATGAAGATAGATTATTACTTTCTGCTACTTTGTTTTATCAACAATTATATCAACAATCCAAAGACAGTACCGGTTTAGTATATCAAAATCCAATTGGGGGTGAGATCCTCTCAATTGACGAATTCGTCACTATAAGTACTGCCGATGTTATTCTGCAACGCTCGATTTTTAAAAATGACGGAATTAAATTGAGACTTTATTATACAGAAGTAGAACGATAAAGAAATTCACATGTGTGGCATTGTTGGCTATTTGGGTAATAAACCCTGCTACCCCATTCTTATAAATGGACTTAAACGTTTAGAATATAGAGGTTACGACAGCACAGGCATCGCGTTGTTGGATGGTAGTGAAATTTCTATTTTCAAAAAAAAAGGAAAAGTTCGTGATCTCGAAGATCTGATAGGCAAAAAACATTTCGATAGCAGTATAGGCATTGGTCATACTAGGTGGGCGACTCATGGTGAGCCAAATGATATAAACGCCCATCCTCATGTCTCAAATAGTGGCGAAATTGCAATGATTCATAATGGCATTATAGAAAACTATGGTCCAATTAAAAAGGACTTAATTAACAAGGGGTATACATTCGAAAGTCAAACGGATACTGAAGTTTTTGTCAACTTCATTGAGGACATTAAAAAGAATGAAAACCTCTCACTTGAAGATGCCTTGAGAGTAGCTCTTTCAAAAGTCGTAGGTGCATATGCTATAGCCATAATATCTCGAGAGACTCCAAATAAGTTAGTCGCTGCAAGAAAAGGCAGTCCTTTGGTGCTTGGGCTTGGCAAAAATGAATTTTTTCTCGCGTCAGACGCGACTCCAATTATTGAATATACCAATGAAGTAGTCTACCTAAATGATGAAGAAATTGTAGTTATTGAGAATAATGAGTACATCATTAAAGACTCGAAAGATTTACCACAAACTCCATATATACAGACTTTAGAACTTGAGCTTGAAGCTATCGAAAAAGGAGGGCATGAACATTTCATGCATAAGGAAATATTTGAGCAACCCATTTCCATAGCAGATTGTATGAGAGGACGTTTGAATGCGGAGAAAGGTGAACTCGTTCTAGGAGGAATTAGAAATCATGCAAAAGCTTTAGAAAATGCTGAGCGTATCATAATCATAGCATGTGGGACATCATGGCATGCGGGATTGGTAGCTGAGTATGTATTCGAAGATCTATGCAGAATACCTGTCGAAGTAGAGTACGCATCTGAGTTTAGATATCGAAATCCAGTCATAAAGGAAGGAGATGTAGTTATCGCCATTTCTCAATCTGGAGAAACCGCAGATACCCTTGCTGCAATTGAACTAGCCAAGAGCAAAGGTGCAATTGTGCTAGGTGTTGTTAATACAGTTGGTTCCTCCATTTCCAGGGTGTCGCATGAAGGGGCATACCTTCATGCAGGGCCAGAAATTGGAGTCGCGTCCACTAAAGCATTTACAGCACAGCTTACAGTTCTCTACATGATTGCCCTAAAAGCCGCATTCAATAAAGGTACCATTGCAGCCAATAAATACAGAGAGCGTTTAACAGAACTTAGCTTTATTCCAAATAAGGTAAAACAGGCACTGGACTCTAATGAAAAAATTGAACACATTTCAGACATGTTCAAAAATGCTAAAAACTTCCTGTATCTAGGAAGAGGTTACAACTTTCCGGTAGCGTTGGAAGGAGCACTGAAACTCAAAGAAATATCTTACATACATGCTGAAGGGTACCCTGCTGCTGAAATGAAACATGGTCCCATTGCATTGATTGATGAAAATATGCCTGTGGTAGTAATTGCCACCAGAGATAGTAGCTATGATAAAATTGTTTCTAATATCCAGGAAGTGAAGGCTCGTAAGGGAATCGTAATTGCAATTGTAACTGAGGGAGATTCCTTAATTCCAACCATGGCTGACTTTACAATTGAGGTCCCTGCAACACACGAATCATTGATGCCGTTAGTTTCGGTAATCCCATTACAATTGCTTAGTTATCATATAGCCGTAATGAGGGGAGCAAATGTGGATCAGCCTAGAAATTTGGCGAAATCAGTCACTGTAGAATAACTTGATGCAATGAAAGAAATTATCAACTCATCAAAGGCGCCTGCACCCATAGGACCTTATTCTCAAGCTATAAAATCTGGAAATACACTTTATGTATCTGGCCAGATTCCAATAGATCGCGAAAATAATAAAATGATTGAAGGCTCTATTGAAGAGGAGACTGAGCAGGTTATGAAAAATCTAGGTTTTGTTTTGGAGGAAGCAGGACTGTCATTCGGAAGCGTAGTGAAATGCTCAATATTTGTGGCCAAGATGGATGATTTTGCTAGAATTAATGCTGTTTATGGTAAGTATTTCACAGAAAATCCGCCAGCGAGAGAGACCGTAGAGGTGAACGGTCTACCAAAGAGTGTGAATGTTGAAATTTCCTGTATAGCTACTTTCTAATAATAGCTTAGTATTACTTAGCTTTCCATTCTCTGATCCTTATTTTTGCGCTCCAATCAAATGCATAGATGGAAAACGTAAGAGTAAGATTCGCTCCAAGCCCTACTGGCGGCCTTCATATTGGAGGCGTCCGAACAGCCCTGTTCAATTATCTTTTTGCAAAAAAGAACAATGGTAAGTTTATACTTAGAATAGAAGATACTGATCAAACTCGATTTGTTGAGGGAGCAGAGCAATACATCAAAGACACACTAGAATGGTGTGGTATTTCTCCCGATGAAGGACCTGATCAGGGTGGTGATTTTGGTCCCTACAAGCAATCTGAAAGAAAAGATATCTATCGCCAATATGCAGACAAACTGGTTGCAGATGGGAATGCATATTATGCCTTTGACACTCCAGAGGAGCTAGATGCAATGCGCGAACGGTTAAAAGAATCCAGAGTAGTCAACCCTCAGTACGATACCATTACGAGAACTACAATGAAAAACTCGCTCACGCTTTCGGAGGAAGAGGTGAAGCGAAGAATTGACAATGGTGAGCCTTATGTCATTCGAATCAAAATTCCAAAGAAAGAAGAAGTTCGGCTTAAGGACATGATTCGTGGTTGGGTCATGGTGCATACTGAAGTTATGGATGATAAAGTGCTAATGAAGTCTGATGGCATGCCGACCTATCATTTGGCCAACATTGTGGACGATCACCTGATGAAAATCACTCATGTGATTAGAGGTGAGGAATGGTTGCCTTCAGCCCCGCTCCATGTACTTTTATATCGATTTTTAGGATGGGAAGACGAAATGCCTCAATTTGCCCACCTGCCTCTTATATTGAAACCAGACGGAAATGGTAAGCTCAGTAAAAGAGCTGCCGACAAAGCTGGGTTCCCGATTTTCCCCTTAAGCTGGAATGATCCTGAGACCAATGAAGAATCTCAGGGATTTAAGGAACTCGGATTTCTACCAGAAGCTCTTATTAATTTTCTTGTATTCTTAGGTTGGAATCCAGGGACAGAGCAAGAAATGTTCTCCCTCGATGAACTTGTGAATGAATTTTCTGACAAGCGAATCAATAAGGCTGGGACAAAATTCGATTACGAAAAAGCAAAGTGGTTTAACCAGCAATACATTAAATCCACAGACTCCAGTCTCTTCGTAGAAAAACTCGTCCGAGATTTCAAAGAAAAACTCGACATTGATTGTCCTGAAAAAACAGCAATTCAGATCATCGATTTACTCAAAGAGCGCGTCACATTTCCAAATGAATTTGTGGAGGACGGAAGAGTTATCTTTCAAGCACCAACATCATTTGATGAAAAAACCATTCGAAAAAAATGGAATGATGAAACTCCAAAGGCACTTATGCTTTTTGTCGATAAGCTACAAAAACATGAAAGGTTGGATGCCGAATCGGCAAAATTGCTTTTCTGGGAGACTTTGGAAGATGCTGGTTTTAAGCCTGGTCAGTTTATGCAAACCTTGAGAGTAGCATTGACTGGAGAAGGATCTGGGCCTGATCTTATGACTATTATTGAAATACTCGGACCTCAAAACGCCGCGGATCGAATCAAATCGTCAATTAATACGTTAAATAACTAAAGCGATTAATTATGAGCAAGAAAGAAAAAGCCAGAGTACATAAAGATTTAGATGGGCTTGAGCTGAAAGTTGATTCTTTCGGAGAAATTTCATCCAGTATGCCCATTGATGAGCTTAATAAGTTTCTTAACAAAAATGTTGAAGACAAAAAGCTAAAGGACAGAGAGGATATAGACGATCTAAAGAAAGATTCGTAGCATATTCCAACCTCAGAGTCGATTGACTATTTTCGCATGCATAAATAAGGCGAAATGACAAAAATCGGCATAATAAAAGAGGGTAAAATTCCTATTGACCGAAGGGTTCCCGTAACTCCTCAGCAAGCAAAGTACATTAAAGAAAATTTTGATGTCGAAGTAGTTGTTCAGTCTAGTGACATTCGATGCTTCTCGGACGATGACTACAGAAATGCGGGTCTTTCTATAGTTGATTCTGTAGACGATTGCGACATCATTCTTGGCGTCAAAGAAGTACCAATTGATAAGCTAATTCCCAATAAAACTCATTTCTTCTTTTCTCATACGATTAAAAAACAAGATTATAATCGTGACTTACTCAGGTCGATTCTTGAAAAGAAAATCAGATTGATTGATTGGGAAACGTTGACAAATGAAAGCGGTAATCGAATCATTGCCTTTGGAAGATGGGCTGGGATCGTGGGTGCCTACAACGGGCTTTGGACTTATGGAAAGCGGTATAATCTTTTTAATCTGAGAAGAGCAAACGAATGCTTTGATTATGAAGATTTAAAAAAGGAATTTGAGAAAATTGACCTGCCAAATATTAAAATTGCCTTGACTGGCGGAGGTAGAGTAACCAAAGGTGCAATGGAAGTTTTACTTGGTGCCGGAATCAGCCAAGTAACGCCACATGAATTCCTCACAAAACGCTTCGAAGAACCAGTCTTCACACAGCTAAACTCTAGAGACTACAACAAACGAAAAGATGGTGGGGAATTTCATCGAAATGAATTTTATGCTAATCCAGAACTCTATGAAGGTGATTTCCTTAAGTATGCCAAAGTAACAGATATACTCATTGCTTGTGCATTTTGGGATCCGGCAGCTCCTGTTCTCTTTCATCGTGAAGATATCATTCGCGACGATTTTGATATTCGAATTATTGCTGATATCACATGTGACATTGAAGGATCCATACCATCTACTAAAAAACCAAGCACCATAGATGACCCTATTTACGACTACAATCCAAGTGATGATGAGGTGGAACAGGCACTAACGGATGAAGGAAACATAACCGTGATGGCTGTTGATAACCTGCCTTGCGAATTGCCGAGAGATGCGTCGCAGAGCTTTGGAAGTGAACTGGTCACTAATGTTATTCCTCATTTGCTGGGAACAGATGAAAAAGGCATTATCCAAAGAGCAACTATTACTCAAGATGGCGCACTCACTGAAAGGTACAATTACTTACATGAATATGTAGACGGAAAATAAAAAAAGCCTTCCTGAAATTCAGGAAGGCTTTTTAATATTTACTTGTTTTATTCAAATTCTATAAAGATCGCTTCAATTTCTTCAAAAACAGGAGCTAATATATCTTCCAGATTTTCCTTAGTACCATCTGAATATTGTACGTAAGGAATGTAATCCTGAAAACCATCACTATCCTCCTCCAAGACGAATACAATATCTCCAATTTTCAAATTGTTAGAATAAAGAGCCAGATTGATAAAATCATTTGGATCGCCCTCCAATCCGATCTCCCTTGCATCTACATTCCCTTCTATTTTTAGCCCTCTATATTGAACATTTCCTTCAATAAGGTATGGATCTTCTTTACTTTCAGTTTCATAGGAAACATCCACGTCAATGCTTGTGATCAGATCCTCATTAATGGAAATTGATGAGAGAAGACTCGTAGATTTCGTGAAAGTATCTCTAAAGTTTAGGACGAAGCGGAATGGATCAATTAGAAGGGTTACATCAGCAACTTCAGGTGTGCCATTACCGGCCCATTTTACATCATACGAAAGCTCAACAATGGTAGCATTATTCACTTTCAGATACCCATTTATTACCGTAGGAACTTCATACTCGTCAACAATGTCTTCCCATACTTCGGTAATGGTCTGAAAATCAAGATTAGTAATCCCAAATTCAGCATTATTAGAATTAGATTCTTCTGTTGGAAACTTGACTATGAAAAATTCTGATTCTTCTACATCGAAATCCTGAAGATCAAAATTCCATGTATAGAGCCCTTTAATTTCTTCAAAAGTTGTTGGGCTACTATTCCCCACTCGAGTAGTTGGACCCTCAACAAAATATTGATAGATCACCTTTAATCGCTCCTTAGTCCAGTTTTTCTGGCTTATCCTTCCGTTAAGCAAGGAGTATTCATTGAGCAGAACTACCACGTGAGATAGTTCACTTACACCCTCAGATTCAACCAATGATATTATATCATTGGTAAGAGATGTAGCAGAACCATCCAATAATTCTTGACCTTCCTCTGTAGTTAGATCAACAGATTGCTCGTCATCATTCGTACATCCGGTCAAAACAAAAATTACAAGTACGGAAGCAAAAAACAACTTTTTCATTCCAATTGAGATTTTAACTTTTTTAGTCTTTAGTCGCATTATCTCAATGGCATAAAAAAAAAGCCAGACCCCTAAGTCTGGCTTTCAATAATTTGTTACGTGAATGTTATCCATTCATACTCACCAAAAACTCATCGTTGTTGGCGGTACCTTTCATTTTGCTCAGCAGGAACTCCATCGCTTCATTGCTATTCATGTCAGACATAAACTTGCGTAGAATCCACACACGCTTCAGCTCTTCAGGATCCATCAACAGATCTTCTCTACGTGTACCAGATGCAGGCACATCAATCGCAGGATAAACTCGCTTATTAGAAAGTTTTCTATCCAATTGAAGCTCCATGTTACCAGTACCCTTGAATTCTTCAAAAATTACTTCGTCCATTTTTGAACCAGTCTCAATCAACGCGGTAGCAATGATTGTCAATGATCCTCCATTCTCTACATTTCTTGCTGCTCCAAAGAATCTTTTTGGTTTGTGAAGTGCATTTGCATCCACACCACCAGAAAGGATCTTACCAGAAGAAGGAACTACCGTGTTGTGCGCTCTTGCCAATCGTGTGATTGAGTCTAAAAGAATAACCACATCATGACCACATTCGACCATTCTTTTGGCCTTTTCCAACACCATATTGGATACTTTCACGTGTTTGTCAGCTTGCTCATCAAAGGTTGAAGCAACAACTTCACCTTTTACCGATCTCGCCATATCCGTTACCTCCTCAGGACGCTCATCAATAAGCAATACCATCAAATAACACTCAGGGTGATTCTCAGCAATTGCATTAGCGACATTCTTAAGCAAAACAGTCTTACCTGTCTTTGGTTGTGCCACAATCATACCCCTCTGGCCTTTTCCTATTGGAGAGAATAGGTCAAGTATTCGAGTTGAATAATTGTCAGGCTTTGTGCTAAGGTTCAATTTTTCTTGTGGGAAAAGTGGAGTTAAGTATTCGAATGCAACTCGATCCCTCACTTCCTCTGTTGTCTTACCGTTTACGGTTTCTACCTTAAGAAGAGCAAAATACTTTTCTCCATCTTTTGGTGGTCGAATTTGACCCTTTACGGTGTCTCCTGTTTTAAGACCAAAAAGTTTGATCTGTGATGGAGAAACATAAATATCATCTGGACTAGCGAGGTAATGATAATCGCTTGAACGAAGGAATCCGTAACCATCCTGCATGATTTCAAGAACGCCTTCGTTCTCAATCACACCGTCAAATTCTTTGATTTCTTCGTTATAAGCTTCTTTTTTTCTTCGCTTTTCCTGACGCTCAGCTTCACGCTCTGCACGTTGGCTGTCTCTTTCCTGACGCTCTTTGTTGTCTCCTTCTTTCTTTTCTGGCTTGTCTTCCTGCTTATTATCGTCGCTTCGTTTTTTATCAGGATGTTCTTTTTTGTCCTCTTTCTTATTTTCTGGAGACTTTTCCTTCTTTGGAGCATCTTTTTTCGCTCTCGGAGGTTTTTTGTCAGATTTCTCTTTTGGCTCTTCAGCAGGAGCAGGGGCTCCGCCGATTGCTTCATTCTTGATTTTTTTGATTTCGCCTTCAGGCATGCTCGCTTGCTGGTCCAGGATAGCATAGATAAGGTCCTGTTTTGCAAGTTTCTTGTGGTTCTTAATTCCTAGTTTCTCTGCTATCTCCTTCAATTCGGATAGCAGCATTACACTAAGATCATCTAGTGTGTACATAACTGTGTATAAAAGTGGGTTTCAATATTTTGTTAAAATGATTCCGAAGAATTCGTGGTAATCGCTTATTTGCTTTTGTTAAAGCTGAAAAACCCGGATGAGTTTTTCGTGGATTGCTTCGCAATGATAGACCATCCCCCACTATTTCACAAATAGCTACTAATATTTTACTAAATATGATTTAAGACACATTTTCATTGCAAAATCATTTTTCTTTGCGTCCTGATAAAAATTGAGATTCATGTTACAGGTTTCTACCATAGAAAAAGAGTTTGATCGATGTGTGAAAGGTCTTGAAAAAAGAGGACTGAAAGGTGCTGAAAATCTTTTAAAGGATGTACTAACATTGGATGAACAAAGAAAGAAGATGCAAGGTGAATTGGATGAAATCCTCCATGAATCAAATAAGCTAGCTAAAGAAATAGGTCAGTTCTTCCAACAAGGGAAAAAAGACGAAGCTGAAGCTGCTAAAAACAAATCTTCTGAGCTAAAGCAAAAAAGTAAATCACTTGGTGAGGAGCTTGGAAACGTTGAGGTTTCACTTTCAAGGCACCTTTACAACATTCCCAACATTCCTCACGATTCTGTTCCTCCAGGCAAAACTGATGAAGACAATGAAATCATTAAAGTTGCGGATGGTAACATCCCCAATCTTGGAGATAATAAAAAACCACATTGGGACCTGATAGAAGAGTATGATATTGTAGATTTCGAAACTGGTAATAAGGTTACCGGAGCTGGCTTTCCATTTTACAAAAAACAAGGAGCCAGACTAGTACGAGGAATGATCAACTACTTCCTTGACAAAGCTACCGAAGCAGGGTATGAAGAAGTGCAACCTCCTGTGGTGATTAATGAGGCCTCCGGACTTGGCACAGGTCAATTACCTGATAAGGAAGGACAGATGTACCATTTGGAAGCAAACAATCTATATCTAATTCCTACTGCGGAAGTTCCAATTACCAATATGTACCGAGATGTAATCCTTAAAGAAGATCAACTCCCGATAAAGCATTCAGGCCACACACCTTGTTTTAGAAGAGAGGCAGGATCTTGGGGTTCTCATGTGCGAGGCTTAAACAGATTACATCAATTTGATAAGGTGGAGATTGTGCAGGTAGTCGAACCATCAAAATCATATGAAGTTTTGGATCAAATGGTGGCACATGTGGAAGAATTGATAAAATCACTTGGCCTGCCATACCGGATTCTAAGACTCTGTGCCGGCGACCTGGGATTTACTTCTGTGATTACGTATGACTTTGAGGTTTATTCAGCAGCACAGGAAAAATGGCTGGAAGTAAGCTCGGTTTCCAACTTTGAAACATTTCAGGCTAACAGGCTAAAACTTAGAATCAAGAATAGCGAAGGCAAAAAAGAACTAGCCCACACATTGAATGGTAGTGCGTTGGCATTACCAAGGATTATAGCAGCAGTGCTTGAAAACAATCAAGCTGGAGATCACATTAAAATGCCTGAGATTCTGCATCCATACCTTGGATTTAAGGAGATTCGAAAGAGCTAAAGACCTCTAATGTAAAGTTTTTAGCTATTTCCTTATTCGATGGTTATCTTCATCGTCCACAAAAATTGAATAGCTATGAAAAAACTGACCTTTCTGCTAGCCATACCGCTTCTTTGGGCTTGTCAGCCACAAGAACGTGCAGAAAACCTAAATTATCCTGATACAAAAAAAGTTGATACCGTTGATGTGTATTTCGGTAAAGAAGTGCCAGACCCTTATCGCTGGCTTGAGGATGACACCTCCGATGAAACTGCAGAATGGGTGCAGTCTCAAAATCAGGTTACGAATTCCTACTTAAGTAATATAGACTTCAGAGATGAAGTGAAAGGACGCTTGACGGCTCTTGAGGATTATGAAAAAGTAAGTGCGCCTTTTAAACGAGGAGATTACTATTATTTCTACAAAAATGATGGGCTTCAAAATCAGTCGATTCTATATCGAGCACAAAACTTTGATGAAGAACCTCAAGTATTCCTTGACCCAAATTCGTTTTCGGATGATGGAACCACAGCACTTGGAGGATTAAGTTTTTCAGATGACTATAAGTATACAGCTTACAATATCTCTGAAGGAGGATCAGACTGGAGAACTGCCTTCATTATGGATACCGAGAGTAAGGAACTACTTGATGATGAAATTAAGTGGATCAAATTTTCAGGCATGAGCTGGTACAAAGATGGTTTTTACTATCAACGCTTTGATGAACCTAAAGAAGGTGATGAATTATCAGCAGCAAATCAATTTGGAAAAGTTTACTACCACAAAGTAGGCACAGATCAATCTGAAGACGAATTAGTTTATTCCAATCCTGACAATCCAGAAAATAGATTTGGAGCTGGCGTTAGCGAAGATGAGCGATTCTTATTTATTTATTCCTATACAGGAACCAGCGGAAATGAATTGTATGTAAAAGATCTTTCTAACCCAGGTAGTGATTTCAATCCCATCGTAACCGGCTTTGATAATGATCACTACATCGTTGATAACGATGGTGATGATTTAATAATCCATACCAATTTGAATGCACCCAACAATCGGATTGTGCGTGTGGACTACAAAAATCCATCTCCTGATAATTGGGTAGATATGATTTCGGAAACTGAAAATGTGATGAACGCCGGGACAGCCGGCGGAAACATCTTCACATCTTATTTAATTGATGCGAAGACGGCTATCAAACAATATGATTACAAAGGCAAACTAATCCGAGACGTGGAACTACCTGGTATCGGCACAGCAGGTGGCTTTGGAGGTGCTTCAGATGCTCAGGAGTTTTTCTACACATTTACTTCATTCACTGTGCCAGCCTCTGTATATAAGTATGACATTGCTTCTGGAGAATCAGTACTTCACAGAAGACCAGAGCTTGATTTCAATCCAGATGAGTATGAGACCAAGCAGATTTTCTACACTAGTAAGGATGGTACGAAAGTTCCAATGTTCATCGTACACAAAAAAGGAATAGAATTAAATGGTAAGAATCCAACATGGCTCTACTCCTACGGCGGATTCAACATCAGTTTAAGGCCATCTTTCAGTACCTCACGACTTGTGTGGTTAGAAAACGGTGGTGTGTTTGCCATGCCAAATATTCGAGGTGGTGGTGAGTATGGCGAGGAGTGGCATAAAGCCGGAACCAAACTGCAAAAGATCAATGTATTTGAAGACTTTATAGCTGCTGGCGAATACCTAATAAATGAAGGTTATACCTCATCTGATTACCTCGCTCTACAAGGCGGATCAAATGGAGGCCTCCTGGTTGGAGCTACAATTAACATGCGACCTGATCTGGCCAAAGTTGCATTCCCAATGGTCGGTGTGATGGACATGTTGAGATATCAAAATTTCACCATAGGAAGAGCCTGGTCCGCAGATTATGGCACTTCAGAAGATTCTGAGGAGATGTTTAATTACCTTTATTCGTATTCTCCTGTACACAATATTGATCCGAATGCTAACTATCCGGCTGTAATGGTTACCACAGCAGATCATGATGATCGAGTGGTACCAGCGCATTCATTTAAATATGCTGCGACATTGCAGGAAATGAACAAAAATAACCCAAATCCATTATTGATCAGAATAGAAACTAAAGCTGGTCACGGTGCAGGAATGTCTACAGAAAAGCGTATCGAATTGAGCGCAGATATGTACTCGTATGCATGGTATAACATGGGCGTTATCCCTGAGCTAGCTAAGAAAAAAATGTAACTTTAATCAATGACAAATAACCCTCCTTCGGTAACGGGGGAGGGTTTTTTATTTAGAATACACATGGCAAAGATTAGAAAAGGAGAAAAGAATGATCTCCCTGCTGTTCTCGATTTAATCAAAGAACTGGCTGAATATGAAAAGGCACTTGATCAGGTTGCAAATACAGTCTCCAGAATGGAAGAAGATGGATTCGGTAACCATCCGGTTTTTGGCTTTCTTGTAGCAGAAGAGCACGGAAACATTATAGGAACATCTATTTACTATTACAGATACTCCACATGGAAAGGTAAGCGTCTTTATCTAGAGGATCTTGTGGTAACAGAATCTAAAAGAGGGTCCGGTGCAGGAAAATTATTATTTGATGCTACGCTTGAGATTGCAAGAGAAAACAAGTGTTCGGGCATGATGTGGCAGGTGCTCGATTGGAATGAGCCAGCCATCAATTTCTACAAAAAATATAACACCAGCTTTGAAGACAATTGGATCAATTGCAACATTGACTTTTAGACCTCCTCCAATACGGTTCGGAATGCTGCCATTTTAGTTCCATATCGAATGATGGACTTTTTCTGAATTTTTGGAGCTACTGTATTCAGATAAGTCTCCAAATGACCAAGAGTTTCAGCGACATATTGAATTGCATAAGTAGACCCAGTATCATCTTGACCCTCGGAGAGCATCCTCATCATTCGATAATCAGTAAAGAAACCTGTGTCCATAACTTCAGGAATGTGAGTCTCTTTCATCCACCCGATCCATTCTTGCTCTACATCGTCGTCTATATTGACAGTAACATTATATAAAATCATTCGTCCTTTATTAGGTTTGGCAAATTAAGGAAACGAAAAATTAACCTCGCGGGGTTCAAACAATTAATTTAATAGGTTGTTAATATGGGGATGAGCGTATATTCCATAAAAGATCTTGAGCACCTGTCAGGTATAAAAGCCCATACGATACGTATATGGGAACAGCGCTATGACCTTTTTTCACCGCAGCGTACAGCCACAAATATTCGTTTCTACAATAATGATGATTTAAAGCTTATCCTCAACATTGCCACTTTAAAGGACCATGGGTATAAGATCAGCAAAATTGTGGCAATGCCGAAAGATTTGATTTCGGAAGAAGTTCAAAAAATTAGTTTCGAAGACCGATCACATCAAGATCAAATAAGTGCGTTAACGCTGGCAATGATTGATCTGGATGAAAATGCATTCACCATTATTTTGGATGAATGTGCCAGCTTGCTAGGTTTTGAAAAAGCAATGATGGATATCGTTTATCCATTCATGCGCAAAATTGGAATATTATGGATGACCAATTCCATCAATCCAGCGCAAGAGCACTTTATATCTCATCTGGTCAGACAAAAAATGATTGTAGCAACTGATCAGGCAGGATCAAATGAGAGTGGGCCATTATTTCTTTTGTTCTTACCAGAAGGCGAACTTCATGAGCTTGGACTACTCTTTGCCAATTATCTCCTAAGATCAAAAGGAGCAAAAACCATCTTTTTTGGTCAAACTGTACCACTCGATGCCTTGGAAGAAGTATATCACAAGCTGAATCCTCAGTATATGTTGACCGCACTGACAACTGCACCGGAGGCAAAAGAAGTTCAGAAGTTTATTAAAAGGCTCGGAAGCAAATTCAAAAGCTGCCAGGTTTATGTCACTGGGAGTCGGGTTGTAGGTCAGGATCTAGAATTTCCGGCTAATGTCGGATTACTAAATCAATTCGAGGACCTAATTCACCTCACTCAAAAAATCTCTTCAAAAGTATCATAGGATCTTAATAAAGAGGTTTTTAAAAATTAATTTCATTTTGTTTAATCTTTATGTTGGTTTATTAAACAAAATATTTATATCTTCGTTTAACATTTTACACTAAACGTTAAACAAAATGACAGCTTTAGAATTCGGATACAAAATAGAAAACCTTACAAGTTCATTGAAACCATACGCTTTGAAACTAACTAAGGACGGGGAAGATGCTAATGACCTGTTGCAAGAAACCGTATTTAAAGCTTATTCCAACAGAGATAAATTTCAGGATGGTACAAACCTAAAAGCATGGATGTACACGATCATGCGAAATACATTCATCACCAATTATCAGCGAATGGTGAGAAGAAATACATTTATCGATACCACCGAGAATAATCATTTCATAAATTCATCCAGCTCTGTCATAGAAAACAAAGCACATGGTGATTTTGTAATGAAAGACATCAATGCAGCAATTGACAGTCTTAAAGACATGTATAAAGTTCCTTTTACCCTTTATTTTAGAGGCTTTAAATACCATGAAATAGCTGACAAGCTAGGCATTCCAATAGGGACAGTGAAAAACAGAATTCACATTGCCAGAAAAGAATTAAAAAGAGGGTTAAAAGTATATGCCAATTAAAGATTTCCATAGTAGAGTTGTAGTGATAGGGGCCGGATTTTCCGGCCTTTCTTGTTCCTGCCATTTAGCAAAAATGGGATATCAGGTAACCTTACTCGAAAAGAATGATCAACCAGGGGGAAGAGCCAGGAGTTACAGTGACAAAGGGTTCACATGGGACATGGGTCCATCATGGTATTGGATGCCTGACGTGTTTGAGAAATTCTTCAACACGTTTGGTAAGCAGGTAAGCGACTATTATCAACTAGACCGACTGAACCCTTCCTATCGAATCAAGTTTAAAAACGATACGATAGACATTCCGGCTAGTATGGCTGAATTGGAAGATCTGTTTGAGGAGATTGAACCAGGAAGTAGTCAAAAGTTAAGATCATTCCTTAAACAAGCCAAATACAAATATGATGTTGGTGTAAAAAAGTTGGTTTACAAACCCAGTAGGTCATTGCTCGAGTTCGTTGATATAAAGCTACTTCTCGGCCTGCTCAAAATGGACGTGTTTACCTCTATCGCCAAGCACGTAAGAAAACATTTCAAAGATGAACGGCTAATCCAACTAATGGAGTTCCCGATTCTTTTTCTTGGAGCTACAGCAGAAAATACTCCTGCGCTTTACAGCCTGATGAACTATGCAGATTTATCCTTAGGCACATGGTACCCAAAAGGAGGAATGAGCTCAGTCGTGAAAGGTATGGTGAGATTAGCCGGTGAGCTTGGCGTTGATATTAAATGCGGTAAAGAGGTAACTAACTTCTCTTTCCAAGGAAACAAAATTGTTTCAGTAAACACTTCAGAGGAAACATATGAATGCAATCAGGTAGTTGCCGGAGCTGACTATCATCACATTGACCAACATATTCTGCCATCATCTTTTCAGAACTACAGTAAAAAATATTGGGATTCGCGTGTGCTTGCTCCATCCTCCCTTTTATTCTATATCGGTGTGGATAAAGAGTTACCAAACCTGGAGCATCATACATTGTTTTTCGATGAGGATTTCAAACAGCACGCTAGCGAAATCTATGATCATCCACAGTGGCCAAGCAAACCATTATTATACGTTTCCGCAACATCAAAGACAGATGATACGGTTGCCCCAAAAGGAAAGGAAAACCTGGTTGTGTTGATTCCTGTAGCTCCAGATATTGAAGATACAGACGAAACACGGGAACGCTATTTCGATTTGATTATGGATAAATTAGAATTATTCACCGGCGAAACCATTCGTGATCACATCATCACCAAGAGGAGTTACGCACACAAAGAATTTATTGACGACTACCATTCCTTCAAAGGAAACGCCTACGGACTGGCCAACACATTAAAGCAAACAGCTATTCTAAAGCCTTCGCTAAAAAACAAGAAATTACAAAACCTGTATTATACCGGTCAGTTAACAGTCCCAGGGCCAGGAGTTCCACCCTCTCTGATATCTGGAGAAGTTATCGCTAAAGAAATCGGCAAAGATTTTCCTATTTTTAATGATTGATGGAAGAATTATATACTCAGACCGCATTTGATTGCAGTAAACTTATAACAAAGACTTACAGCACCTCATTCTCACTAGGTATTCGAACACTACACAAAAGCTATCATGAACCCATATATGCGATCTATGGATTTGTGAGGTATGCTGATGAGATTGTTGATACGTTTCACGATCATAATAAAAAAGAACTACTCCACAGATTTAAGGATGACACCTACAGATCCATAGAAGAAAAAATAAGTTTGAATCCGGTTCTACACTCCTTTCAGCATGTAGTTAACGAATATCAAATAGATCACGACCTAATAGAGGCTTTCCTGATAAGTATGGAAATGGATCTAAGTAAAACTGATTATGCCGATCCAGATTACAAAAAATACATTTATGGCAGTGCCGAGGTAGTGGGCCTCATGTGCCTGAAAGTATTCTGTAGCGGAGACGAACAGGAATATCAAAAACTATTGCCTGCAGCAAAACACTTGGGATCTGCTTTTCAGAAAGTAAATTTTCTGAGGGACATCAAAAGTGATTATGACGAAAGGGGACGTGTTTATTTTCCTGGAGTAGACTTCAAAAGTTTCAGTACAGAAGAGAAAAGACAGATTGAGGATGACATAAAAGATGAATTTCAAAAGGCTGTTGTCGGGATACGGAACTTACCTAAAGGAGTTCGAGGTGGAGTATATCTTGCCTACATTTATTATACAGTTTTGTTCAAAAAAATAACCAAATTAACACCTGAGCGAGTCAAGTCCGAAAGAATAAGAGTGCCAAATATTCGGAAGTTTACCCTCTTGATTAAATGCTATCTTCTGCATAAACTAAATGTGATAGTAGAGTGAACAACACTACCTTTACAGGTGTTATTTAGATATAAAGTCTTATCATGTCGGTATTAATAAATGTATTCATAGTAGTTGGAACCTTCTTTTTTATGGAAGGGGTAGCATGGTTTACTCATAAATATATCATGCATGGATTTTTATGGAGTTGGCACAGATCACATCACAAAGTGCACAATCATGCACTTGAAATGAATGACCTTTTTGCATTGGTCTTCAGTATACCTTCCATCCTCACCATATATGTTGGCTATGACAACTATGCTAGCTTCTGGTGGTTACTCTATATCGGAATCGGGATTCTTGGCTATGGAATTTTCTACTTCATTTTCCACGACATTATTGTACACAGGAGAATAAAAATTCCTTTCAAGGCAAAAAGTAAGTACATGAAGCGTATTATGAAAGCTCACTATGTTCATCATGAAAAACACACGAAAGAACATGCCGAAGCTTTTGGTTTTTTGTACGCACCAAAAAAATACGAGAAATAACGTTCTTGTATTATCAATTGATAATCCGAAAAATTATTACATTTGACAATCATTAGGAATCAGCTTGTTTAATAACCAAAAAAAAGCGAGCTAAATGGCAGATCAAAAAAAGGATGAAGAATGGGGACCGATTGACGGATTCTCCAACTACGAAATATCCAACCGAGGCAAAATCCGTAGCAAAAGCAGAAAGGTTTGGCACAAAGGGAGCAAGACACACATGAAATTGCGTGGAAAGCTTATGCGTCAACGATGGAATAAAATTTGTAAATGCTACTTCTTAGACTTGATTGATGATAACGGTAAAAGAAGAACCGTATATCCTCATAAAGAAACAGCGAAAGTTTTTGTGAAGAGAAAGGGAGGTGAAAAATCTATGATTATTCACAAAGATAATAACCCAAGAAACAACTACTTTGAAAATCTAGAGTGGATGACTCCATCTGAACACATGAAGTGGCAGTTTGAAGTTGGTAACAAGAACAATTACAAAGTTTGGAAGACCAGAAAGAAGAGATACAAGAATGGCTTCAAGCCGGATACAGTTCTTCCGGGCAGACCAAAGAAGAACAAGGCAAAAGCTTAGCAAATAAGTTAATGCAAAAGAGTAAGGGGTTCTATTGGAACCCCTTTTTTAATACTCTAACTAACCTAACCTAAATCGCTTAACGCAATACTTTTTCACCCATCACTAACGTGATGGTAATTATTCCAATAATAAAAAGTGGAATTATTCCGCAGATGGCTCTACGCTCACGAAGGATCTGTCTTTTTTCCCTTTGTGAAATTTTACAACACCATCAGACAAAGCAAACAGTGTATGATCTTTTCCAAGACCAACATTTTCACCTGGATGATGTTTTGTTCCTCTCTGACGAACAATGATGTTCCCAGCAATCGCTTTCTGTCCACCGAAGATTTTTACACCGAGTCGTTTACTTTCCGACTCTCTTCCGTTTTTCGAACTACCTACACCTTTCTTATGTGCCATGAGATTTTATCCTTTAATGTCTTCAATCAAAATTTTAGAAAACTGCTGACGGTGACCATTCTTCACTTTGTAGCCTTTTCTTCTTTTCTTTTTGAACACGATCACCTTGTCGTCTTTCACATGCTCAAGAATTTTCGCAGAAACTTTGGCTCCTTTTACAGTAGGTGCTCCTACTTTCACTTTGCCATCATTATCTACAAGTAGTACTTTATCAAAGTCTACTTTTGCACCTTCCTTACCCTCCATTAGTGGAGCGTAAAGGAATTTGTCTTTCTCTGCTTTATATTGCTTCCCAGCAATGTCTACTATCGCGTACATTTTATCTTCTTTTGAAAAAAGGATTGCAAAGATAAGATTTCAATATGAATATCCAAATAGGAAGTGCGCATAAAGTGGTGATAAAATATTTTTAATTTTTTTTTCACTTTTTTTTACCCCCATTTCTGCTTGTTTTCCTCAAAGTTACGGTTACAAAATTGGTTGTTAATGCACTAAAAAACAACTCGTTATCATAATTTGATAATATCCAAATTGCACCTTCCGCACCCGTAATAACTGCTTGGAATTTCGCTCTGTTTTGAACAGATTTGTAGACAAGCCACCGAGAAAAATAAACCACTCTTAAGGGCTGTATCCCAGGACTTAAAAAGTTTTTAAAAAAGCACACTCATTTGGTGAGCTTAGGGACGTTTTATTGTTTATATAAATAGAAAAAACTATTTGAATTAACAGATATTATGAGCGACGTAGCAGCACATGTAGAAGAACCTATCCTTAAAGAGAACAAAGATCGATTCGTTCTCTTTCCAATTCAACATAATGACATCTGGGAGTTTTATAAAAAAGCTGAAGCAAGTTTTTGGACTGCTGAAGAAATTGATCTTAGTCAAGACCTGAAAGACTGGAACAATACTATGACCGATGATGAGAAACACTTCATCAAACATGTACTTGCCTTCTTTGCTGCTAGTGATGGTATTGTAAACGAAAACCTTGCTGAAAACTTTGTAGCTGAAGTACAATACACAGAAGCTAAGTTTTTCTATGGCTTTCAAATAGCTGTAGAAAACATCCACTCGGAAACTTACTCGTTATTAATAGATACCTATGTAAAAGATCCAAAGGAGAAAGATTATCTATTTAATGCCATTGAAACGATGGACTGTGTGAAGAAGAAAGCAGACTGGGCATTGAGATGGATCGACAAAGGATCATTTGCGGAAAGACTTGTTGCTTTTGCTGCCGTAGAAGGGATTTTCTTTTCAGGAAGCTTCTGCAGTATTTTCTGGCTCAAGAAAAGAGGCTTAATGCCTGGACTTTCATTCTCTAATGAACTCATCTCAAGAGATGAAGGACTTCACTGTGATTTTGCATGTTTGCTATACACAGATCATGTGAAAAATCAGATGCCCAAAGAAACTGTTCAGACAATTATTCAAGATGCAGTAAACATTGAAAAAGAATTTGTGACCGATGCACTTCCGGTAAAATTGATTGGTATGAACTCAGATCTGATGTGCCAGTACATTGAGTTTGTAGCCGATAGATTATTGATGGAATTGGGATGCGACAAAGTATATAACTCAACTAACCCGTTCGACTTCATGGAAATGATTTCACTTCAGGGAAAAACAAACTTCTTTGAAAAAAGAGTTGGAGAGTATCAGAAAGCCGGCGTTATGGATGGAGATAGTGGAAAATCCAAATTTTCATTAGATGAAGACTTTTAAAAAAATTATTGTAATCACCTTATCACGATAGCCCTATGTTAGTAGTAAAAAGAGACGGAAGAAGAGAATCCGTAAAATTTGACAAAATCACAGCTCGAATAGAGAAGCTGTGTTATAGTTTAAACTCAGACTATGTAAAACCTGTTGAGATCGCCAAAAAAGTAATCGACGGATTATATGATGGTGTATCTACTGTTGAGCTTGATAACCTTGCAGCTGAGACTGCTGCTACTATGACTACACGTCACCCTGACTTTGCTAAGCTTGCAGCACGTATCTCTATATCAAATCTTCATAAAGTGACAGAGACTTCATTCTCAAACACCATGAAGAGAATGTACGAGTACATCAATCCTAAAACTGGTGAGAATGCTGCACTTCTTTCAAAAGAAGTTTATGGCATTATCCGATCAAATGCCAAAAAGCTTGATGATGCAATTAATTACGATCGAGATTACAACTACGACTATTTTGGCTACAAAACACTAGAGCGTTCATACTTAATGAAGCTTGATGGCAAGATTGTGGAACGTCCACAACATATGCTAATGAGAGTATCAGTCGGAATTCATGGAGAGGATATCGATTCTGCTGTTCAGACTTACAACTTGATGTCTGAGAAGTGGTTTACGCACGCAACTCCAACATTATTTAATGCCGGCACTCCAAAACCTCAATTATCATCATGCTTCCTGCTTTCAATGCAGGACGATAGTATTGATGGCATTTACGACACACTTAAACAGTGTGCGAAGATTTCACAATCTGCAGGTGGTATTGGTCTTAGCATTCACAATGTGAGAGCTACAGGAGCATACATCAAAGGAACCAATGGTACTTCTAACGGAATTGTGCCAATGCTGCGAAACTTTGATATGACTGCCCGTTATGTAGATCAAGGTGGTGGAAAAAGAAAAGGAAGTTTTGCAATCTATCTAGAGCCATGGCATGCTGACATTTTCGACTTCCTCGATCTGAGAAAAAATCACGGTAAGGAAGAGATGAGAGCCAGAGACTTATTCTATGCACTCTGGATTCCGGATCTTTTCATGAAGAGAGTGGAAGAGAACGGTGATTGGACAATCATGTCACCTGATGAGTGTCCAGGGCTTTACGAAGCATATGGAGATGAATTTGAAGCTTTATATGAAAAATATGAGCGTGAAGGAAAAGGAAAGACCATTAAAGCGCAAGACCTTTGGTTTGAAATTCTTGAAGCACAAATAGAGACGGGTACTCCTTACATGTTATACAAGGATGCCGCTAACAAGAAATCAAATCAGAAGAATTTAGGTACGATACGATCTAGTAACTTATGTACTGAGATCATGGAGTACACGTCTAAAGACGAAGTAGCTGTTTGTAACCTTGCTTCCATTGCCCTTTCAAGATTTGTGATCGATGGGAAGTTTGATCACCAGAAACTTTATGAAATAACCAAAGTGGTGACACGAAACTTGAACAAAGTAATCGATGTGAACTACTACCCGGTGCCTGAAGCAAGAAACTCTAATATGAAGCATCGTCCGATCGGTATCGGTGTGCAAGGACTTGCGGATACATTCTTGTTATTGAAGATGGCATTCGAATCGGAAGAAGCTCAAAAGTTAAACAAGGAGATTTTTGAGACCATCTATTTCGCAGCGATGGAAACGTCAATGGAGATTGCCGAAGTTGAAGGAGCTTACGAAACATTTAAAGGATCACCTGTTTCTAAAGGCGTATTCCAGTTTGATATGTGGGGAGTTACTCCAGATTCAGGCAGGTGGGATTGGACAGAACTGAAACAAAAGGTTAAGAAAAACGGAGTTAGAAACTCATTACTTCTTGCCCCGATGCCCACAGCATCTACATCACAAATTCTTGGAAACAATGAGTGCTTCGAACCTTACACCTCTAATCTTTACTTAAGAAGAGTTCTTTCTGGTGAGTTCATTGTAGCCAATAAGCACTTAATGAGCGAACTTATTGATCTAGGCCTTTGGGATGAGCGTATGATGAATCGAATCAAAGCTGAAAATGGATCTATCCAGAATGTCACTGAAATTCCAGATGAAATCAAAGAAAGGTATAAGACTGTTTGGGAGATCTCTCAAAAAGCGATCATCGATATGTCTGCCGACAGAGGAGCATACATCTGTCAGAGTCAAAGCTTAAACATTCACTTGCAGGATGCCAACTTCGGCAAGATGACCTCTATGCATTTCTACGCATGGAAGAAAGGCCTGAAGACAGGTATGTACTACTTGAGAACAAAGGCAGCAACCGATGCAATCAAGTTTACAGTATCAAAAGAAAAACAAGAACAGCCAAAGGAAGCTACAGCCGCTCAGCCGGCAGCAGCGACACAGGCGCAGATTGATCAGCAAGCAGCAATGCAATGTTCGCTTGACGATCCTGAAGGATGTGAAATGTGCGGTTCTTAGGACTTAAAGTGTAATTCTAATTTAGGAAGCCCTGCTCTCTTTGAGTGGGGCTTTTTTATTTAGCACGCTGAATTATTTCATCCACCACTTCAGGATTTAAGAGAGTGGAAATATCTCCCAGGTTCGAAGATTCTCCACTGGCTATTTTCCTTAAAATTCTTCGCATAATCTTTCCTGATCGAGTTTTAGGAAGACCCGATACCAAAAGAATCTGGTCCGGTTTAGCAATCGGTCCGATCATTTTATTCACTGTCTCCCTAATTTCCTCTTCGATCCCATTGGCTTCAGCTATAACAAAAGCATAAATCCCTTGTCCTTTTATATCATGTGGAAACCCCACTACTGCAGATTCTACAACTTTTGGATGCTCGTCAATGGCATTCTCTACCTCAGCCGTACCCATGCGGTGGCCCGAGACATTAATTACATCATCCACCCTTCCCAATATCCTTAGATAGCCATCATGGTCACGTTTAGCCCCATCGCCTGTAAAGTACATATTCTTAAATGAACTAAAGTAGGTTTGCCTGCAACGCTCATGATCACCATAAGTCGTTCTCAGAATCGATGGCCATGGAAATTTAATACAGAGATTTCCTTCAACATTATTTCCCTTAAGTTCATTACCCTCAGAATCAACAATTACCGGTTGAATACCAGGAAGTGGAAGTGAAGCATGTGCTGGCTTATTTGGTGTAATACCAGCTAAGGCGGAGACCATGATGCCACCAGTTTCAGTTTGCCACCAAGTATCTACTAATGGGCATTTTCTCTTTCCAATGTGTTCATGATACCAATGCCATGCCTCCTCATTAATTGGTTCACCTACTGAGCCAATTACTTTTAACGAATCCAAATTGTGTCTCGTCACTGGTTCCAAACCGTGAACTTGAAGTGCGCGAATAGCTGTTGGTGCTGTATAAAACTGATTTACCTGATGTTTATCACATATCTCCCAAAACCTGCCAGCATCAGGATATGTAGGTACACCCTCAAACATTATTGTAGTAGCTCCGGCTAGCAGAGGCCCATATACAATATACGAATGACCCGTTATCCACCCAACGTCCGCTGTACACCAATACATGTCACCTGGCTGATATTGAAAGACGTTGAGAAATGAATAATAGGTATATATCATATAGCCTCCGCATGTATGCACTACCCCTTTGGGCTTACCGGTAGATCCTGAAGTGTAGAGAATAAAAAGAGCGTCCTCAGAATCCATTTCTTCAGCATCATTCTGCTCAGACATATCTTTTATTGCATCATGCCACCATACATCCCTCCCCTTTTCCATGTGTACATCAGAATTAGTTCGCTGAAACACAATTACCTTTTCTACGCACTCACATCTCTCTAAAGATTCATCTACCACACCCTTTACATCAATAGTTTTCGCACCTCTAAAGTTGCCATCGGAGGTCAGTATCATCTTCGCTTTGCAATCATTGATTCTGTCCGCCAATGCGCTGGAAGAAAACCCTGCGAAGACCACTGAATGTACAGCACCTATTCTGGCACATGCCATCATCGCTACAGCAGCTTCCGGCACCATGGGCATATAAATAATCACACGATCTCCCTTTTCAATACCATTCGAAATCATTGCATTAGCAAACTGACAAACCTGTTTATGAAGAACCTTATAAGAAATGGACTGTGCCTCTTCTTTTGGATCATTCGCTTCCCAAAGAATTGCAGTCTGATCTCCCCTATCCTTCAGGTGTCTATCAAGCAAATTCTCCGTGATATTGAGCTTTCCATTAAGAAACCATTTCACCTCCGGGTCACGGAAATTCCATTCCAAAGTTTGATTCCATTTCTTCTTCCAGGTGAATGAATCTGCAATTTCTTCCCAGAAAGATTCAGGGTCTTCAATACTCTGATTATACTTTTTTGTGTACTCGCTAAGGGAAGAAATTCGGTGAGACTTTGTGAAATCATTCATAATTTTAAATCTAACAAATGCCAATCTCAGTGCCATATGAATATCAAGCTTTCTAAAATAGTATCAGGTCTTCATTTTCTATTGTGAAAAAGCTTTTTCATTTCAAAAGAAAACTCCTATCTTTGCCGTCCGAAATTTTTAGAATACTAGTAAAGCGTTATGGCAAACCATAAATCAGCACTTAAGAGAATAAGAAGCAACGAGGCGAAAAGACTGAGAAACAGATATCAGCACAAGACGGCTCGAACGTTCATCAAAAGACTAAGAGAGACCACTGACAAGAAAGCAGGCGAAGAGCTTCTTACTCAGGTTGTTTCTATGGTAGATAAATTGTCCAAGAAGAACATTATTCACAAAAACAAAGCTGGACACCTAAAGTCTCAATTGACTAAGCACGTAGCTGGTCTTTAAGCTTTAAATCAAAGAATTTTTTTTACCCTGTGTAAGCAATTACGCAGGGTTTTTTATTTTCAGATATCTGGATAAATTAGACAATTCGCACCATCAAAACATCTGCTTTCAGCTTAAACCAACTAGCTGAATGAAAGATAATCGATTAACAATCAAACACTGGGCAGAAGAAGACCGTCCGCGTGAGAAACTACTACTCAAAGGAAAAGCCACATTATCGGAGGCTGAATTGATTGCCATTCTCATTAGCTCTGGAAACAAAGAACAAACTGCTGTTCAACTTTCTCAGCACATTTTGAATCATTGCAACAACGATTTAGCAAGCTTGGCCAAACTCTCTGTGAAAGAATTGGAGAAATTTAAAGGAATCGGCGAGGCTAAAGCCATTTCAATCGTAGCTGCTCTTGAAATTGGTCGAAGAAGGAAAGAATCCGAACCAGTCAAGAAAACTAAAATTAATTCATCGACTGACGCTTTTAACTTGCTACGAGGTGATTTTATGGATCTATCCCATGAAGAGTTTTGGCTGATTCTTTTGAAACGCAATAATGAGGTGATCAAGAAAGAAATGCTAAGCAGAGGTGGAGTTTCGGGTACCGTTGTGGATGCTAAAATTATTTTCAAAAAAGCTTTAGAAGAAATGGCGAGCGGGTTAATACTTGCTCACAATCATCCAAGTGGCAACTTGAAGCCCAGTCAAGAAGACATTCATTTAACTAAAAGGCTTAAAGAGGCAGGAAAAACATTAGAAATTGGAGTGTTAGATCATTTAATCATTACAGATCACTCTTATTACAGCTTTGCTGACGAAAGTATGATCTAAAACCCATTTGGCTATAAATTAGCCCAGCTAATTTATAGATATGAAAAAAACTTGGTTACTACTTATTCCAGTTGCTCTGGTAATTTTTGTGGTTACTCAATCTGGCTCATCAGACGAGGAGTATATCCAAGAAGTATTGTCATTTTGGGACGATCGGAATGACTTTTTCCGAAACTCTGAAGCCAGTCCATTTATTGAAAAAAACATCGAATATGAAGAAGTTACTCATTTTGAGCCTAATCTGGACTTCAAAGTAAATGGTGAGCTTACTCGATTCACAAAAAGAGAAACAGTAGTCATTGGCAATAGCGATGGCACAAACACCACCTACCTGAAATTTGCTATTGTCAACTTCAAAATCAAAGGGCAAGCTTGTTCATTACTTATTTTGAAAGCACTTGGTTTTGGGAATCAATACCTTCTTGCATTTGGTGATGATACAAGTGGTGACTCAACTTATGGAGGTGGTCGCTATTTAGATGTGGTTATTGGAAAATCCAATCTTGTTACTCTCGATTTCAACAAAGCCTACAATCCATATTGCGCGTATTTCGATGATTATACCTGTCCTTTACCTCCCGTAGAAAACCTTTTGAACGTACCTATTGAAGCAGGTGAAAAGAATTATCCTTATTAGCTAAGGAATCCGACCAAGCACCTAAGTAGATTCTTTATTTTTGCCATCTTAATTCAGAGAAGGCGTAAGAATGAAAATATCGTACAATTGGCTTAAAGAATACATTGACTTCACAGAATCTCCAGAGCAACTTGGAGATATATTGACTCAGACTGGTCTGGAAGTAGAAGGTATTGAACAAGTAGTAAAAATTCCCGGTGGATTAAAAGGTATTGTAGTAGGTGAAGTAATTTCCTGTGAACAACACCCCGACGCTGATAAACTTAAGGTCACTAAAGTAGATATTGGCGCAGACCAATACGCTGACATAGTGTGCGGAGCTCCTAATGTTGCTAAGGCACAAAAAGTATTAGTAGCCACCATTAATTCTACCATTCATCCGACGAATGGGGAGCCATTCAAGATCAAGAAAGCCAAGATCAGAGGTGAAGTATCCGAAGGAATGATTTGTGCGGAGGATGAACTTGGCCTGGGAACCAGCCACGATGGGATCATGGTACTTGATACAAACAAACCAAATGGAACTCCTGCCATTGAACTCTTCGAGACCGGTGAGGATCACATTTTTGAGATTGGACTCACGCCAAATAGAGGTGATGCCACTTCGCACATGGGTTCAGCCAGAGATCTTAAGGCTTTTTTCAGAAGAGAACTAAACATTCCTCAACCAAAGCCTTTCAAAACTAAAAATGACAATCCAATCACCGTTGAAGTTAAAGATTACTCCAGATGCCCACGATTTTCTGGTGTTACCATTAGAGGAATAAAAGTCCAAGCTTCCCCTGACTGGCTACAATGGAAGCTTCGATCTATTGGGCTGGAGCCGATCAATAATGTGGTTGACATCACAAATTATGTCCTGCACTCCATCGGCCAACCCATGCACGCATATGATGCAGCACATGTCAAGGGGAACAAAATAATTGTCGATACGCTGAAAGATAAAACTCCATTCACCACTCTGGAAGGAAAAGAAAGAAAACTCAGCAAAGATGATCTGATGGTTTGTAATGGAGAGAGGGAAGGTATGTGTATGGCGGGTGTTCTCGGCGGACTTGCCTCCGGAGTTACGGAAAAAACAACAGATATCTTCCTAGAAAGTGCCTATTGGAATGCCGACGGAATCCGCTCTACAGCTCAAAGACATACCATTTCTACTGATGCCTCTTTCCGGTATGAACGCGGGGCTGATCCGGAAATGACTTTACCGGCTGTAAAGCTAGGTGCATCATTAATTCTTGAGCTAGCAGGAGGTTATATCGCTTCAGATATTGTAGACATCTATCCAGAGCCTATCAAAGAAAAAGAGATCGAAATCGAGTTTCGCACCTTCCATTGGCTTATTGGAAAGGATTTAGATTACAAACTCATCATAGAAATTCTAAACTGGTTAGACATAAAAACGGAAAACATCTCTGAGACAGGCTTTAAAGCCATCGTTCCGTCTTATAGAAGTGATGTGACTAGACCAGCTGACCTGGTAGAAGAAGTACTCAGAATTTATGGATTCAATGAAGTAGAATTAGATGAGGATTTCTCAGCAGATTATCTCGCAGAATTCAATGAGCATGAGCCGTATCGGGTGCAAGAGGACCTTTCCAGATTTCTGGCAGGAAGAGGCTATTCAGAAATTTTAACTAACTCTCTGACTAGCCCGCGATATAACAAGAAGTTTCCATTGGGTGGAGAACCGGTGGAGATGCTAAATCCATCTAGCGAGGAACTTACAATCATGAAAACTTCTCCTGTCTACACAGCATTGGAATCAGTGGCTTACAACATCAACCGGCGTAATCCAAACCTGAAGTTCTTTGAATTTGGACGGTCGTATAAAATAGAAAACAAAGAATACCAAGAGACCGAATGGCTATCCTTCTATCTGACGGGGAATACCAGTGAAGCCAATTGGCTGGATGAGCCTCGCAAGAGTTCTTTTCACGATCTAAGCACCTCCGTAATTGGAATGTTGAAATATGCAGGAATAAGAAAGACCGAGGTAATCCCTTCTGAAAAAGAATCGCTCTACGAATATGGTGTTGTCATTAAGAAAGAAGGTGAAATGCTTGGGATCCTGGGTAAGCTCAAAAAAGAGCTATTAGCCATTTATGGTATTAAGCAAGATGTTTTTCATGCGCAATTAGATTGGGTAAAAGTGGTGGGCATGTACAAAACTGACATCTCTTACGAGCCCATTCCAAAGTATCCAGAAGTGAAAAGAGACCTTTCATTGGTATTAGACAAAAAAATTTCTTACGCTGACATCCAGCAACTTGCATTCAAACAGGAAAAGAAATTATTGAACAGAATGAACCTTTTCAGTGTCTACGAGGGCGATAAAATAGAAAAAGGAAAAAAAGCTTACGCAATTAGTTTTTTTCTTCAAGATAAATTCAAAACTTTAACAGATAAACAGATAGATAAAAGTATGAACAGTTTGATGCTCTTATACGAAAAAGAGCTTGGAGCTGTCATACGAAAGTAAGATGCCTAGCGAAAAATTATATCGTGAATTTCAGAACCTGGAACGTAAAATTCAGCTTGTGCTTACAGAAAATAAGCGCCTTAAAGATGAATTGAATCACACCAAGGAAGAAAACGGCACACTGAAAGAAAGGATGAAAAGTCAAGAGGCTAACCTCACCTCCTTTCAGGACAAAATGAAAATAAATAAACTAGTTAATAGCACGGTAGTCAGTGATGGAGACTCAGCACAGCTGAAAGAGACGATAGATGGCTACATCAAGGAGATAGATAAATGTATTGCCCATTTGGCAGAATAAACTAACGATACCGAATGGCTGAACTATCCATAAAAATCAGAATTGGGAACAGAGAGTATCCCATGCGAGTAAAGGCAGAGGATGAGGAAAGAATTAGGAGAGCAGGTAAATTATTAAATGAGAAAATAAAAAATTACCAAAATCAATTTGGGATAGATGATGCCCAAGATTTGGTTGCCATGGTAGCTTTTGATTGTCTGGTTGAGAAGCTCAAACGTGAAGAGACGTCAGAAGCATCTGATGATTTTGCGCTGGATGAAATTTCCAGATTAAACCAGCTCATCACCAATTCGATTTAGATTCTGAAATATCGCCCTTGATTTAGACAAATCTGACTGTCCGGTTATTTGATAAACAAATACAATGGACACCACAATCATTATAATAATTGTCGCCGTAATAGGCGTTATCATAGGTTTGCTGATAGGTCGTGCCTTACAAGGTAAAAATGCCAGCAAAAAAGTTAAGGAGGCTGAAGAACAAAGCAAGCTTATTTTAAAAGAAGCAGAAGTTTCAGCAGAAAGTATCAAGAAGGATAAGATTCATGAAGCAAAAGAGAATCTCTTCAAGATGAGAAGTGAGTTTGAAGAAGAAGCAACTCGAAAGAAAAATATAATCCTTACAAATGAGCAAAAGCTCAAGCAAAAAGAGGCCAACTTAAATAAACAATTTGAGCAGTCTAAGCGAAAAGAAGATGAGCTGGATGACCTCAAGGAAACACTTGCTAATCAAATGGAGATCGCTCGTCAACGCAAAGACGAATTTGAAAAAATGCAAAAGCAGCAAGTGGCAATTCTGGAGAAAGCTGCTAACCTACCAGCTGAAGAAGCAAAAACACAGCTCATGGAGGCACTCAAGGATGAAGCACGAACAAGTGCATCAGCTCACATAAAAGAGATTGTAGAAGAAGCTAAAATGACTGCCACCAAAGAAGCGAAGAAAGTAGTGATCGAGGCAATCCAGCGAACAGCTACTGAGCATGCCATTGAAAATACCGTCTCTATTTTCAACATTGAAAGTGATGACATTAAAGGAAAAATCATCGGACGTGAAGGACGAAATATCCGTGCACTGGAAGCTGCCACCGGAGTTGAAATCATTGTGGATGACACTCCAGAAGCAATTATCATTTCAGGATTTGATCCGGTGAGAAGAGAAATTGCAAGACTCTCCCTTCATCGCCTGGTTCAGGACGGTAGAATTCACCCGGCACGTATCGAAGAGATCGTAAACAAAACCACTAAGAATATTGGAGACGAAATTGTGGAGATTGGTGAGCGAACGGTCATTGATCTTGGTATTCACGGCCTACATCCTGAATTGATCAAAATGATTGGTCGCATGCGATTTCGATCATCTTACGGTCAAAATCTTCTTCAGCACTCTCGAGAGGTCGCCAATCTATGTGCTACGCTTGCCTCTGAACTGGGACTTAATCCTAAGTTGGCTAAGCGAGCAGGTCTTTTACACGATATCGGCAAAGTATGGCCCGAAGAACCGGAAAAACCTCATGCAATTATAGGAATGGAATTAGCTCAGAAGTATAAGGAAAATGCTGAAGTCTGCAATGCCATTGGCGCTCACCATGATGAGATAGAGATGACATCAATGATTTCACCTATTGTCCAAGCATGTGATGCGATCTCCGGCTCTCGACCCGGAGCAAGGCGTGAGATCATGGAACAATACCTGAAGCGATTGAAAGATTTGGAAGGAATAGCCTTGAATTTTGATGGTGTAAATAAATGCTATGCTATTCAGGCAGGTCGCGAGCTAAGGGTGCTTGTGGACGCAGAAAACGTTGATGATAAGAAAGCAGGTGATCTTTCATTCAACATTTCTCAAAAAATAGAGAAGGATATGCAATATCCAGGACAAATAAAGGTCACAGTTATAAGGGAAACGCGTGCTGTAGCGTTTGCTAAGTAAGAATTAACTTTAAATAAAAACGCTATGAAAAAAATATTGCTCTCGCTTTCGATCCTATCTCTGCTATTATTTATCTCTTGTGGGAGTGATGATGGCCCAACAGTAAATAATCAAATCACTGTTGGAGATCAGACATTTGATATAACAAATGGTGGATTCATTGACTTAGGAGAATCAGAAGGTACCCGTCAAGGTGTGTTCGCTTTGGCTGACGCTGATATTTCCATAACATCCACTCCTTCGTTTTCAGTAGGCAGTAGCTCTTCATTTAGAATTGTATTAAATCTGGTTGCACTCGGCTCTACGCTTAGCTCTGGTACGTACACAGAGGGAGATGTATTAAGCCCGGATGCAGGCAGGGTTTTCTTTGTTTCTCTATTAGATGCAGATGGAACATCCTATACAGTTGATAGTGGCTCAGTTGAATTCAGTGGAACGGATCCAAATTTTACAATGAGTTTTAATTTAACGCTCAATGGAGGTACCAAGATGACTGGTGGATTTAGCGGAGAATTTGCCACGGCTGATTAAATGCCTGATCGGTAGCTATGATTCGATAGAAATTGAAGCTAAGAAAAAAATAATTATTTTAGCCGCATGTTTTTAATCTGGACAAAAAAGAACAAATCTAAAAAGGGGTCAAAACGAACTCCCGCGTCCGGCTATTGATCAGATTTTAAACCTGAAAAATTTTCAAAACCGGAGTTAACGCTTCGGTTTTTTTGTTTAACAGATTTTAATATTTAAAAAATGGAATTCTCAAGCTTAATCAAAGCAACAGAGTCTTATGGCTCACCACTTTATGTCTATGACGGAGATCAAATGATGGAGAACTATAAACAGTTCATCAAGGCATTTAAAGTTGATAAGCTTAAGGTACATTATGCTTGTAAAGCTTTGAATAATCAAGCGATTCTAAAGCTTTTCAAGTCAGCTGGTGCTGGATTGGATTGTGTCTCCATAGAAGAAGTGCATTTAGGACTTCATGCCGGATATACTGCCGAGGATATCTTATTCACTCCAAACAACATTTCAACCGAAGAGTACGAGGAAGCTATAAAACTTGGTGTGAAGATCAATGTAGATAACCTTTATACGCTGGAATACTTAGGCATCAATCACCCGGAAATACCCATTTACATCCGGATAAATCCACATTTGATGGCAGGTGGTAATCAAAATATTTCTGTTGGTCACATCGATTCAAAATTTGGAATTTCAATCCATCAGGTACCAAACATTGAGCGGATTGTTAAAAAATTAAATATCAATGTAATGGGCGTTCATGTCCATACCGGCTCTGATATTCTGGATGCAGATATCTTTATTAAAGCTGCCGAACTTGTATTTAGCGTGGTGGAAAAGTTTGACACTGTGACTCATATTGATTTTGGAAGTGGTTTTAAGGTAGCCTACAAGCCTGATGACTTACACACCAACATAACCAGCTTTGGCAAGAAGTTCAGTAAATCATTCAATGAGTTTTGCGCTAAGCAAGGAAAAGAATATACACTTGAATTCGAACCAGGAAAATTTATGGTCAGCAATGCTGGATATTTCATTGCTAAAGCCAACCTGATCAAACAAACTACTTCGTGTACGTTTATTGGATTGAATACTGGCTTCAATCACCTGATACGTCCCATGTTTTATAATGCATATCATCACATTGAAAATCTATCCAATCCGGCAGGTGAGAAAAAGGTATACAATGTAGTGGGATATGTATGCGAAACGGATTCTTTTGCTTCCGATAGAATCATACCGGAAGTAAGGAAAGGAGACTTGTTGGTATTCAAAAATGCCGGCGCCTATTGTGCGACCATGGCTTCCAACTATAACTCAAGGCCACGACCTGCAGAAGTGCTCTTTTATAAAGGCAAGGATTACTTGATCAAGCGCAGAGAAACTATTGAGGACTTGATGAGAACACAAGTAGAGGCTGAAATCAGCTATTGATTTTCAAATTCATGCTTAAGTAGCCATTGTTTACGTTGGATGCCTCCTCCGTAACCAACAATACTTCCATCCGACCCAATGATTCTGTGGCAGGGGATAATGATCGAAATTCGATTTTCACCATTAGCTCTTGCCACAGCTCTTACTGCTTTCACATCTCCAACTACATCAGCTTGTTGCTTATAGGATCGTGTTACTCCATAGGATATCTCCATCAATGCATTCCAAACTTTTTGTTGAAATTCTGTCCCAGGAACCACCAGAGGCACATCGAAGTTTTTCCTCTTTCCTTCAAAATACTCATCAAGCTGTTTTGAAACCAATTCAATCATGGGGTGCTTTCCTGTTACCATTTCTGCTCTCATCCTACGCTTAATAACTTCCAATTGAGTTTCAATCATCTTTCGATCAGTAAATTCCAACAGGCATAAACCATCATCAGTCACTCCTATCATCATTGGGCCAAGTGGCGTTGATACTCTATTGATGGTAATAATTTGTCCCTCTTTTCCTGGAGAAAATCCTGTCATATTCTTAAACGTTTCTGAAAAGCCACTAAGTGAATTATACCCTTGCTCAAAAGCAGATTGAGTCACCGTTTGACCTTCTTTAATTTTTAAAAATGCTTTATTAATTCGGCTCATTCGGAGATATGCCTGAAATGTAATTCCATGCGTTTTGTTAAAGTACCTCCTCACCCGACTCGGACTAAATCCTAGCTGAGTCAATTCATAATCCTTCCACTTCTTATCCGGTTCATTCTCAACTGTATTTAGCAGAGGCAAAAGCCAATCCGGACTGGATTGATACTCCTTCATTGGTCTGCACACTTTACATGCACGATAGCCATTTGTCAGGGCTTCTTTCGTTGATGTGAAAAACTCTACATTTTCATACTTTGGCTTTCTCGCCGAGCAAGTTGGCCTACAAAAGATTCCCGTTGTTTTCACTCCTACAATAAAAACCCCCTCATATTGTGAGTTTTTGTCCAGAAGCGCCTGATACATTTCGTCAGATGATGGAAGCCTAATCATGATTCAAAAATAGAACACTCACGAATGAGGCTGCAACCGAAAATTGAACACTTATTTTTTTATGGTCCAAAAGGCCATTTCTCAGAAAAGAAGTAGTTTCAATCTCAAGGCATACACATAATTAAAGAATAGTATGGCATACAATGAATATCTCGCCGATAAGCTCAGGCAAGCATTAAAAGAACGTAAAGTCCCTTTCGAAGAAAAGAAAATGATGGGTGGACTCTGTATTATGGTGGATGACAAAATGTGCGTAGGCGTTATCAAAGACGACCTAATGGCTCGAGTCGGACCACATGTATATGAGGCAGCTCTATCTCAGCCAAATGCACGATTGATGGACTTCACCAAGCGACCGATGAAAGGCTATTTATATGTAAATCCAGAAGGTTGGGACAATGAAAAAGAGCTTGGCGAATGGGTCGATCAATGTTTGATTTTCAACAAGGAAGCAAAATCGTCGAAAAAGAAGTGATCACCCGTTCGGGTGATTTTTGATAAATAGTTTTTAACTTTTATAGAAGATTCTATCATTGACCAAAAAAGTAAAGCTATGCATTACACCTGCGAAATTGATATTGAGATGCCTCGACATGAGGTAGTTAAACTATTTGACAACCCTGATAACATGAAATACTGGCAAAAGGGATTTGTAAGCTTCGAACATGTATCCGGTGACGCTGGAAAGCCCGGAGCAGAATCGATAATCAAATATGATTTTGGTAAGCGGAAGATGGAGTTGATAGAGACAATTACATTTAGCCAATTACCAGATGAATTTCATGCGAATTTTGCCACTAAAGGAGTTGTAAACATTCAGAAAAACTACTTTAAAGAACAAAATGGGCAGACCAAATGGATCTCTGAAGCAGAGTTTAAGTTTTCCGGATTTATGAATATCATGGCCTTCTTCATGGGCACAAAACCATTTAAAAAACAGACCATGTCATTTATGGAAGACTTCAAAGCTTTTGCCGAAGGGGATCCAAAATATGGGAAATAAAAAAGCCCCTTTCGGGGCTTATATTTTATTCAGGAGTTTTCTCATCCGGATATTCTTTCTTGAACCCATCCCAATATTCAGCAATTGTTTGCTTCATATCTTTTCTCAGCATCAAAATACCGAAAAGGTTAGGCAGCGTCATTACTGCTATGGTTATACCCGACAGTGTCCAGATTATGGTGGTGTCTGCAAAAGAGGCGATGAAAAAAGCTACAACATACACCAGTCGATAGTACTTTACCGACTTAGGACCAAATAGATAAGTCATGGCTCTATCTCCATAATATGACCAACTAATGGCCGTGCTGAAGGCAAACAACAATAATCCAATCGATACAATGTATTTACCATAGTCACCGAAGAAACTCCTTGTAAAGGCTTCAGCGGTAAGCGGCGCACTATGTACTAGCGATTTTCCTTCAAAAACCAAGAGTAAATCTTCCGGCTTTCCATTGATAATGTTAACCGCTCCATTTACCGGGCTTCCTTCTTTCAAAATTTTCACATCTTCAGCCAGCGATCTTGCATTGATGATGGAAATCTCATCTTGAATTTCACCTTCAACTACTTTGAGAGATCCATTAAAAAGCGGAAGAGAATTGGTTCCGCTTATGTGTCCATACAATTCTTGCTTACCTTCATCAGTAACGTCAGAGTAGATTCCCTCGACGATGGACATATCCGTGTAATCAAACTGGTTGTTTAATTTCTCATTCCAAACACCTGAGGATAGAAGTACCAGAGCAGTCACCGTACAAATAACGATCGTGTCAATAAATGGCTCTAGAATAGCAACAAATCCCTCTGATACAGGCTCATGTCCTTTGGCTGCAGCATGAGCAATCGGCGCACTACCTTGACCAGCTTCATTAGAAAATAACCCGCGTCCAACACCTTTGTTGAAGGCAAATGCTATCGAAGCACCTAGGAATCCGCCAGTCGCCGCAGATCCTGTAAATAAATCAGCAAAAATTGAGACGAAGGAAGGAACGATGTTTCCAATGTTGTAAAAAATCACGGCAAAAGCACCAATGAAATATACCAGAGCCATTGCTGGAACCAATCTAGAGGTTACAGCAGCAATTCGTTTGATTCCGCCAATGATGACTAATCCCAGTAGAACTGCAAGAATTCCTCCCACCATCATTTCATCAAAACCAAAGGTGGCATTTAGTGAATCTGCTATACTATTAATTTGCGGAAGTGAACCGGTTCCGAATGATGATAGAACTGTGGCTCCTGCAAAAATGGCGGCCAGCCATCCCATATTTAGCTTATTCTTCATGTAGTACATCGGACCTCCAGCCATTGTACCATCTGCCGTTTTTTCTCTGTATTTATGAGAAAGCGTGACTTCTACAAATTTGGTACACATACCTACAGCAGCAGTCATCAGCATCCAAAACACGGCGGCAGGTCCTCCAATATGAACTGCGAGCGCTACACCCGCAATATTTCCCGTGCCTACAGTTCCTGAAAGTGCAGTGGTAAGAGCTTGAAAATGATTGGTATCCCCTTCGTCATCTTCCTTATCAAACTTTCCTTTTACCACTTTAAAAGCGAATCGGAAATATCTTATTTGAGGGAATTTCAGGTATATGGTAAAGAATAATCCAGTGCCAAGAAGCGCATATGGAAACCACGCTGAGCTACCGATGTAGCTATCTATTAGGGAAAGAAAATCATTAAGTTCTCGCATTAAATCTCTTTTTTAGGTTTTTTGCAATCCGACAAAAATAGCTTTTTTACTGAATCACCAGCCATTGAAAACATTTCATTGATCTGACAGGTTATTGAATGAATATGAAGGGTGTGTAAAAGATCAATTTTTGTATCTTTCTAAAAAACAATCGAAAACACCTAAACCTAATATTTTATGGAAGAAGTAACCAATGAAGCTTCCAGGTACACCGAAATGGCTATAGACTTAGCTATGGCCTGGGGACCAAAAGTAATCGCCGCGATCGTCACCTTACTCATCGGCCTTTGGATTATCGGTATGATCACTCGTACGGTAGGCCGCACCATGCAGAAAAAGGATGTAGATGCTTCGCTAAGGCCATTCATAAAAACATTGATTTCCGCTGTACTTAAAGTGATGCTTTTCATTTCTGTCATAGGTATGGTAGGAATCGAAGCAACAAGTTTTGTCGCCGTATTGGGAGCTGCTGGTCTGGCTATTGGTCTGGCACTACAGGGAACGCTACAAAATTTTGCCGGAGGAGTTATTATTCTGCTATTAAAACCTTTTAAAGTTGGTGACTGGATTGATACAGGAAGCTATTCAGGCACTGTTTATTCAATCCAGATTTTTAACACCTATTTAAAAACACCAGATAATAAGACCATAATACTTCCAAATGGTACGTTGGCAAATACCTCGTTAACCAATTTTTCCAGTGAACCCAGAAGAAGAGTGGACTTCACTTTTGGGGTGGGTTATGGTGACAGCACCCAGAAGACAAGGGATACTTTAATGGAATTGATCAATGCGGATGATCGAATTTTGAAGGACCCTGAACCATTTATTGCTGTATCCGCTCTGGCAGATAGTTCTGTAAATTTTGTGGTAAGGGTATGGGTAGAAGCCGCTGACTATTGGCCGGTGCACTTTGATATGAATGAGAAAGTTTACAACAAATTCAATGAAGTTGGACTCAATATTCCATTCCCTCAAATGGATGTTCATGTGCATAAATAAGGTTGATTCCTGAAGAAATAAACTTCATGAAGTCCGATTTTCGAATCGGACTTTTTTATTTTTATAGGTATGAGACAGAATATTTCTTCAGGTGCCCCATGGGAAGATCAAGTAGGTTATTGCCGTGCCGTTCGTATTGGAAACACTATTGAAGTCTCCGGCACTGCGCCCGTTCGTGATGGTAAGACTGTTGGGACAAATGCCTATGAACAAACTAAAGTTTGCCTGGAGATCATTAAAGAAGCTATTGAAGAAGCCGGCGGCAAAATCGAAGATGTGGTCAGAACTAGAATGTTTGTTACGGACATTTCTCAATGGGTTGCTATTGGCAAAGCACATGGTGAAGTCTTTACAAATATTAAACCCGCGACTAGCATGGTTGAAGTGAGTGCATTAATAGAACCTGATATGTTGATCGAGATTGAAGCTACGGCCATTGTATCTTGATCAGAGCGCGTCAAAATAAGCAACCATTCGATCTCTTGCATTTCGATCTGGCAATCTGCCTGCCCCTGCGCCCAGATTATCAAGCATATGCTTCTCCTTTGAAGTCCCGGGAATAACACAGGTTATCGCTGGATTTGATAAAAGATATTTTAAGAAAAATTGTCCCCAACTTTTACAATCAAACTCCGAAGACCAAGCCGGTAATTCAAGGTCACGAACTTTTCTGAAAAGTGAGCCTCCTGTATATGGCCGGTTAATTAACACTGCGACACCTCTTTCCTGAGCTGTAGGTAAAAGAAATTTTTCAGCATTGCGATTGCTTATCGAGCAATTGACCTGCACGAAATCGATATTTTCTGATTTAATAATTCTTTCCAATTCACGATGGGCGCTATCTTGGTAATGCGTAATTCCAATATGTCTGATCAGACCTTGCTCTTTCCACTTATACAAAGTTTTAATATGCGTTTTCCAATCCTGGAGATTGTGAATCTGCATCAAGTCCATTGGGTTGGTTTTCATTTTCCGCATCGAAGTTTGCATCTGATCAATGCCTGATTGCTCCCCTCTTGTCCAAACTTTAGTTGCAAAGAACAACTGATCTTGAAGATTCATTTGTGATGTTAACTCTCCAACTACACGCTCAGAAGACCCATACATAGGTGAAGAATCAATGACACTACCACCACTCTGTACAAGGGCACGCAAGACAGCCTTTAGTGGTTCTTGCTGAGATGAGGAATCGCCCACATCAAATGTTTGCCAAGTCCCTAACCCGACAATACCGATTTGCTCTCCTGAGGATGGAATCGCTCTTTTCATGATTTGATCCGTTTCTGCCATTGATAATTTAGGCAAAGCCAATGCCATAGCGCCGACTCCTATTTGCTTAAGCGCTTTTCTTCGAGATAATGGATTCATTTTCATAGTTATCAGTTTTGATTGACACTTTTTCAAACTTTCTTCCAATTCTACGTCCAATAATCATCCAAACACCTGCAATGGGAATAGCTAATAAAGATATCAATTGCAGTGAGGAGATGACAGCACTTAGTCCTGCAAAAAGCCATCCGCTGAGCGCATCACCGCCTCGATAAATTACGGTATCAATAAAGTTTTTGGAATTGTATTTTTCATACACAGTGAGTCTCGTGAACAGCATTTCTCGAGAAGGCCGTTGGATAGAGAAATTTAAAGATCTATAAAGCACTTGAATGATGAGTAGCACAGTCACACTTTGTGCCAATCCCAGTGACAAAAATCCAAGCGCTGCGATAGCCGGCACAATCATCATCGCTATGGCTATTCCTACTTTTCTAATGAACCTTTCAGTTACAAAGAATTGCAAAATCAATGTGAGACTATTCACTAACAAATCTCGGGTTCCGAAGTAAAATGTGCGATCTGTAGAAGAGCTGTAGGCTCCTGAAATGATATGAGCCTGTTCAAAGTACAGAAAGGTGGAGACGCTGGTATAAAGTAAAATGAAAACACCGATCTGTTTTAAAAACGGGGACCTCCACATAAGAATGAGTCCTTGCCACACACTTGCCAGTGACTTTGTATCCAGGCTTACTTCTCTTGACTTTTGGGATTTGCTCACCAGATCTTTGAGAAAGAGAGTGGCTATTAACAGAAACCCTGCTGAAATCAGGAGAAGGTTGTTTATTCCAACAAAACCTACACAGAAAGTGGCCATAAGAGGCCCAAAAAGTGCTCCAAGACTACCTCCAGCTGCAATAGGTCCGTACAAACGCTTTGCTTGCTCAGCGTTGAATATGTCTGCATTAAAACTCCAAAAAATGGAGATGACAAATAAATTGAAAACACTGAGCCAGATAAAAAAGCCAGCAGCCAACAGCTGAGATGAAGTTGTCAAAAACAGCAGGTAGAAAAGTAAAATATTGGATGTGAAGAAGATGTATATTCTAGGCAATAACTGATCTCGGGATACCTTTTTCATTAAATAGCCAAAAACAGGAATGATGAAGAGCATTGCTACAAAAGTCCCGGTAAACAGCCATTGCATATTGGCTACTCCAGCTTGTATCCCCATTTCATCTCTGACAGGACGAAGGATGAAGTAACTGCTCATAAGACAGAAGAAGTAAAGAAAAGACGACCGCACTAGCGTCCACTCTTCTTTTTTGATATTAAATATTCGTCGTAAACAGACCATACATTAAAAGTTCATTGCCTAGTTACGAGATCATTTACCAGAAGTCTTCCGTATTAATTAATCTGTTAGGTTTATTAATTAAATGACCTTTTAATAGCTAAATGGATATCAATTCACTTATTCTTATTGTATGCGCCGCAGGAGTGATACAGAGCATTTTTCTGTCTGTATTCATCCTTACATCCAGAAGAATTCAATTTGAAGAAAGGTTTTTACTTAGCTTATTACTATTGGCCATTTCTTTACGCCTGATCAAATCAATTGGCTGGTATTTTTTTGATATCGAGCATCAAATGTTTTTAAATATTGGGTTTGCTGCACATGGGTTTATTGGGCCACTATTGGTTATCTATTTTGCCAAGAAGTCTAATCTGTTAAGTAGCCCTCTGCTTCAAATACTGATTTGCGCGCCTGCTTTCACTTTAGTCGCCACATCTCCATTTCTCACATTGAATAACTTCTGGTACATCGGAGGTTATAAGCTCCTGCTTTATTATACAGTTTTCTTCTTGCTCCTGGCCGGATATTATTTATGGGTGATTTTTAAAGAAAAGAAAATTTACTTTCCATGGTATCGAAACCTCTATTTTGGAGTTTCAATTTTTTGTATCGCCTACTTCACAAATTATGTTTTCGGACTTAACCCATACATCGTTGGCCCTATTCTCTACGCAATTGTCATTTACCCAATCAGCTTCATCATCTTCACCAATCGGGAAATTTTCACTCCACTGGGAGATAGGAGAAAATATAAAAACATCAATCTTACTCCGGATCAGATTGCGAATCATGGTCATAGAATTTCCAGTGTGATGGATCATCAGAAACCCTATTTGAAAAGTGAATTCAGTCTTTCAGAATTGTCTGATCTCACGGCCATTCCTAAACACCTGTTGTCCCGGTTTTTCAGCGAAAATCTGAATCAAAGTTTTTCTGATTTTACCAATGGATATAGGATAGAAAAGGCAAAAGAATTGCTAACAGATCCCAAATTCAACAACCATAAAATAGCCTATATAGCCTACGAGTGTGGATTCAATTCCCTCTCCTCGTTCAATACCGCCTTCAGAAAAAATGCAAACTCATCTCCTTCTGAATACAAAAGAATGATCTTATCAAATTCTTAATCATCGATTCTTTCTTAACAATTAATTAATCAGGTAGGTAAATAATGGATTTTGCCTGATCATCGAATAAAAAAAGATGATGAAGCCATTAGTTTTTACTTGCCTTACACTTATCTGTAGTTTGATCTCTGCTCAAGACACTTTAAATGTATCTGGCATTCACAACCTTGATTTTTTGATCGGCACCTGGGAGGTGAGAGAGGATAATGAGGAAAAGACATGGTGGGAAGAAAGCACACGCAAAGGAAGTTATATAATGGATAGCACATACATTGAGTTACGTGCATCTGCGGTATCATCCAGCGGAAAAAAAAGAACCTACATATGGCTGATCCATTACAATGCAAAAGCTCAACAATTTGAGATGGTGTCTATGTTTAGCAACTGGCACAAAATTCAGTTCGATATACTTATTTGGGACAAGCCTAATCGTACGTTGACAGTGAAAAGCGGCGGAGATTTGGGTTCCTATGAATTCCATGAAAGGTTTGGCGAGATTGTCTTTAATGAAAACCTAAATGAATATATCTGGAAAGGAGAAAACAAGTATGGAGAAAAAGCTAATCCAAGTATTTGGAGGTATACAGAAATAGGTTCTAAGGTTGAAGATTCAGAATGATACAGGCTTGGTCAAGCCGGCTTAGTATTAACCACATCATAAATAAAACTGGCTGCCAGCTTAGCCGTGCGACCATCATCATGCGCTGGGCTCATCTCCGCCACATCGAAACTTACAGCTTTGCCAGATTTGAGAATTTCATTCATCAGTGGTTTGATGTGATGTGGAAGCGCTCCATATGGATTGGCAGCACTTACACCGGGTGCAACACCTGCTGAAAAAACATCCAAATCAAGTGTGATAGCAATTATATCCATCTGATCAATGAAATAAAGTATACGCGCCAGCAGCTCTTCTTTAGATTCCATCAACAACTCTTCCATACTGATGAAAGATTGATCTTTAGAGCGCATCAGCTCAAACATCGATGCAATATTTACCGCCTCATTGATGCCTACTGGTAAGTAATGGAATCTGTCGTAGCCTTCGAATAGTTGCCTTGCCCAGCTGCCTGAGTGAGCACCTTGTGTGTATTCTCTGAGATCAAAGTGAGGGTCAAAATTGATCATGCCAATTTTTTTATCAGGAAAGGCATCTAAAACTCCTTTGCCATGCGCATAGCTAATCTCATGTCCGCCCCCAAGCAAAATTGGGAAAGACCCGGATTTTATAATTGCTTCTACATATCTCGCTGATTCTTCTTGTGCACTTTCCAGCTGCTCACCACTAACTACTACATCTCCGGTATCCCATAGTTTCAATGATTCCTGGTGAACCGCAAGATTGACCATGGCCTTTCGAATCATGTCTGGCCCTTCTACAGCTCCCACACGACCCAAATTTCGCTTTACACCAACATCAGAGCAGAAACCTAGAAAACAAAACCCCTTAGGAATAGCTACATTAAGATCTGCAGAATTAATGATTTGGTGCCAGACATCACGTTCCGATCCAGGATCTTGACGTCCTTTCCAGATGGTTTTGCTTCCCGGCCTATACATGGCTCACTTTGTTTCCATTTTTCCAAATCATGTTAGGCTTGATTTTTCCTTGATTGTATAGAATTTCCCTGTAATCGTTTACCGGAAAAGATACAAGGTCTGCCTTCATGCCACTGGCTATTTTACCTCTGTCATATAAGCCTAGTGCCTTTGCGGCCCGAAATGTGATTCCGGCAAAAATCTCGGCAGTGGATAGTTTTTCATAAATCCCTAAAATCGAAGCTTGCACCAGCAAGTCACCCATAGGTGCCGATCCTGGATTCCAATCTGTGGAAATGGCTAAAGATGCGCCCGCATCCAAAAGTTTTCGTGCAGGCGTGAAATTCATTCCTAACCCAATGCTTGCTCCCGGCAAAGCTACCGCGACCGTTTCTGATTGCGCCAAGATCTTCACTTCTCTATCTGTACTTGCCTCCAGATGATCCGCACTTCTTGCTCCAAGTTCAGCTGCTATTTGGCTTCCACCAATATGAAACTGGTCGGCATGTATAGTAAGGTCGAAACCGAGGTTTTTAGCTTTCCCCAGATAGTCAGCCGCCATTTCCATAGGAAAAGCCGACGGCTCCACAAATATGTCAATGCGATTGGTTAGTCCTTTCACCAGGAGCTGAGGCAGCAGGTCATTTTCCAAATACTTTAGGAACTCTTTTTTATCACCAAACTCTTTGGGACATACGTGTGCCGCAAGACAGGTAGGCAAAAGATCAGATATTATATCTGCTTTCGCATCTTTGATGACCTCCAAGATTTTCAATTCATTTTCAACATCAAGGCCATATCCACTTTTCACCTCAATGGTGGTCACTCCATCCATTAAGTGCCTGTTGGCTCTTCGAATCAACCCACTTTTCAAATCTTCTGCGCTTGCTGTTCTGGTTTTTGTTACTGAATCGAAGATGCCTCCTCCTTGTTCCAGTATTTTTTCATATGACTCTCCCGACATACGCAAAGTATAATCTCTTGCACGTGTGCCTCCCCAAACCAGGTGTGTATGACAATCAATTAACCCAGGAAGCAAAACTTGCTCCTCGGAGATTTCCTCGATTGACTGAGCTTCTGTTTTTAGTGCTTCAAAATCGTCAACCTTCAAAATTTTTTCACCATCAACTAAAACGCCTGCATTTTTCAAAATATATAGCGAGGAGTCATCTAAAGCACCTTTTTCTGGTGCTTCAGCTAAAGTCACAGCTTCTTTAAATGGACCAATGAGTTTCGACATGGTACGAAAATTGAAATAAGTCAGAAAGTTACGACTTTTGTCAATGTATCACGAACCACAATTAACATGAAAAAGTACCTACTCATCACTGTGTTTTCATTTGCATCAACTTTGGCGTTTAGCCAAATGGGCAGTATTGGATTTTCACTTGGACTGCCACAAAATGATTTCAAAGAAAATACAGATGCCACAGGTTTTGGTGGCGATTTGTCCATTGCCTTTCCTTTTCAAAAAGGCACCCCGATTTATCTGGGACTAGATATCAACTACATGGTTTACGGTAGAAATACACAGGATCTGGATCTTTCAGCAAATGTTTCTGATCAAAATGGAAATGTATTAGCAACACTCGATGTACCACTTAGACTGGTGAATACCAATAGCATCTTTGGAACACATGCATTTGTAAGAGGTGTTATTTCCTTAGAAATGATTCAGCCATATGGAGAAGTACTATTTGGTTTTAGATATATCTCAACAAGTACTAAAATAACAGATCGATCCAATGATAGAAGGTGGGCGAAGGATCCGAATGATTCCGATCTTATATCGAGGGAAACAGTTTTAGACGATTGGATTTTAAGTTATGGTTTTGGCGGTGGTTTCTTAATCAAGATTGCACCAAAAGCATTTATAGATCTCAGAGTAAACTACTTCAAAGGCCAAAGAGCTGAATACTTTGATGGAGATGATACCGAGTCTTGGACCGTCAGCTTTTCCGACATCACCAATGTTGCCACGAATGACATTGATGGTGATAATTTAAATCTTGAATCACAACCTCGCCAATCTACCACAGACTTGCTGGTAATAAAGTTTGGAGTGGCCTTTAAGATCTAATAGCCATATTTTTCTTTCCATCGTGTACGGAGGAATTTTCTGAGTTCCTCCTCACGTGCATTCTTTCCAGGGTCATATAATTTCATTCCCTCAATTTCTTCGGGAAGAAACTCCATTTCTGCAAAATTCAGTGGGTGATCATGTGCATACTTATAGCCTTTGCCGTAGCCTTGATCTTTCATCAACTTGGTAGGAGAGTTTCTTATCGCCATTGGGACAGGAAGATCACCGGTCTTTTGAACGAGTGCTTGCGCCTGATTAATGGCCATGTAGCTGGCGTTGCTTTTGGGAGAAGATGCAAGATAGGTTACACATTGGGAAAGAATGATTCGAGATTCCGGATACCCAATCATATTGACGGCCTGGAATGCATTGGTGGCCATCACCAAGGCTGTTGGGTTGGCATTGCCTATATCTTCAGACGCTAAAATGACTAATCTTCTGGCAATGAATTTTACATCCTCTCCTCCCTCGATCATCCGAGCCAAATAGTAAACGGCTGCATTTGGATCACTTCCACGAATGGATTTGATAAAGGCAGAAATAACATCATAGTGCATCTCTCCCTTTTTGTCATATAGTACTGTTTTTCTCTGAGCGGCCTCAACTACTTTTTCATTGGTTATGGTCTTTTGCTTCCCCTCATCACTTTTGATTACCAACTCAAGTAGGTTCAACAGTTTTCTTCCGTCCCCTCCAGAAAGATTGAAAAGTGCCTCAGTTTCTTTCAGATCTACTTTTTCCTTCTTCAAATCATCATCTTGAGTGAGCGCCTTTTCTACCAGGGTTAACAGGTTTTCTTTAGTCAAAGCATTTAGAGTGTAAACCTGCGATCTGGAAATCAATGCAGAGTTTACTTCGAAACTTGGATTTTCAGTAGTTGCGCCAATTAGTGTAATTACGCCTTTTTCAACTGCTCCCAAAAGGGCATCTTGCTGAGCTTTGTTGAACCGATGGATTTCATCAATAAAAAGAATGGCTTTATTCCCTTTACTTGCTATCTGAATAACTTCACGAACTTCCTTCACTCCAGCACTTATTGCGCTCAGCGTGTGAAAAGGTCTTTTTACTTCGTTAGCAATGATATTGGCAATGGTTGTCTTACCTGTTCCCGGAGGTCCCCACAAAATCATGGAAGGCACCTGACCAGAACCAATGGCTCTTCGGAGAACTCCGTTTTCACCAACTAAATGTTCTTGGCCTACCAGATCTGAAAGCCTGGAAGGTCGCATGCGCTCTGCTAAGGGTGATTGATCTTGAAACATATGGACAAATTTAATACTAAGAATATTAGCATCGGTCAGAGATCACTTTTTGAGAACGATGATGTTACCCAAAAGGATTAGTATCATTCCTACCAGCACATGCCAGCCAAGCAGGTAGTCTTCGAAAATCACTGAAAGGGTAACGGCTATAACGGGAATCACGACCAGAACATAACCGGCTTTATCTGCACCGATTTTTCCGATCAAGGTCAGGTAAGATCCAAAGGCGATAATGGATCCGAACAATGACAAATAGAGAAGAGATGAAATATATTCAAATTGTATGTCGAAAGATATTTGAGCTCCTGAAATAAAGGCCATCAAAGCGATAATCAACCCACCGTACAACATCCCAAAAGCATTGGTCTGAATCACCGGCATGCCTTTGCTTTGATTAAATGCAGAGGTAATGTTTCCCAAAGACGCCGCAATTACGGAAATGAAGCAAATGGTAAGATGAAAGGTTTTGAAATTTGCATCTCCCAATCCAAGTAGTTCTTGCTTGAATAGTAGAAGCGTTCCGGCTATTCCTAAAATTGCACCAAAATAGACTTTCCTCTCTGCAATTTTTCCAAGAAACAATTTCCCAAAAAATGCATTAAGAAATATGATGCATGAAAACATGATGGCCACAAGTGCACTGATCAGCTCCTGCTCAGCGATATATACAAACCAATAGTTGAACCCAAATAGCAATGCTCCTTGTAGAATCATTCTCATATGAGCCATTCGGTCAAATTGAAGGTTCAGTCCTTTAAACTTTGAATAAACCAACAGCAGTAGTCCAGCAAGAATGAATCGATAGCTTACAGACCATGTCGGATCAACTGCCCCAAGTTGAAACTTGATAACAAAAAATGTTGATCCCCAAATGAGTGCCGGAATTATAAAAAGTGAAGTAGAGCTCAATCGCATGGTCCGAAGCTAGATTATCCAACTCCTTTTTTTCGCATTATTTGGATGAAGAATTTTCATCCAAATGTCGTTTTTTCTGAATCGGAATAAATGCCCAATTGAAGGTTCAAAGGTTACATTTGCACGCGTGAATATTGACTCAATCAAAACGTATACGGCGCTCACCTTAGTGAGCTTATTCTATGGGGTCAATTATAGCATTCTCAAAATAGTTGTCCCGGAATATGTCGGACCTTACGGGTTCATTGTTTTTCGGGTAATTGTAGCATCAGGTGTTTTCTGGCTCATTCATTCTTTCAATAGAGAAAAAATCAATTGGAGACAGGATGGTTGGACTTTGGCATTATGCGCGTTAACTGGTGTGGCTGTAAATCAACTTTTATTTTACAAAGGTATCAGCCTTACTTCTGCTGTCAATGGATCAATAATTATGACCCTAACGCCAGTTCTGGTGCTTATTTGGGCTTTCCTACTAATCGGAGAAAGGATCACCAAGAACAAAGTGCTTGGTATCGTATTAGGGCTTGTCGGTGCTGTAATTATTCTATATCAGCCCAACTCTTTACTGACAACAGGAGATTGGAGAGGCGATATATTGGTGCTAATAAATGGTGCTAGCTATGCTTGCTATCTCGTTTTGGTCAAACCACTAATGAAGAAGTACAAACCCATGACGGTAGTAACCTGGATATTCACTATTGCGATTGTTTTTGTAATCCCGGTCGGAATTTCCCAAGCCTCAAGTGTAGCCTTCGCAGACCTACCACCGAAAGTCTGGTGGAGCATGGGATACGCAATTATTATTGTGACGGTGGTTGTCTATTTCTTAAATGCCTGGACTCTTGTAAAAGTTAATTCATCTGTAGTCGGAGCCTTTATTTATTTACAACCCGTATTTGCTACTGCTACTGCTATTTTATTCTTCGATGAAGTATTTGTCCTGAAGCACCTTCTGGCAGCTGCTTTTGTATTTACCGGTGTTTGGCTGGTGACAATGACTAAGAAATCCGCCTGATTGATTCAGCAAACTGGTTTAGATCCTCATTCTTAAAATCCAGATGAGTCACGAAGCGCACGAGTCCTTTCCCGAACCCTACAGCTAGTATTCCTTGCTTTTCCAATTCGTCGAGCAACCACTTTTCAGATTTTCCTTCTGCCAACCTGCCGATTACAATATTCGTTTCGACCGGATATACTTCTTCAATAAAAGTAAGTCGCTTTAATTCTTCTCCAATTTGCTGAGCTCTTCGGTGATCGTCCGTCAAACGATTGATGTGATGATCCAAAGCATACATACATGCTGCTGCCAAATACCCTGCCTGTCGCATGCCACCTCCAAAGACTTTTCTCACCCTTCGCGCTTCTTTCATCTGATCTTTTGTGCCTAAAAGAACCGAACCGACCGGAGCACCAAGGCCCTTTGAAAAGCAGATAGAAATAGAATCGAATAGCTTGCCATATTCCGCCGGATTTTCACCAGTTTTTACAATTGCATTAAAAAAGCGGGCGCCATCAAGATGAAGTTTCAATTGATTTTCATCGCAAACTGTTCGGATGGCTTGTATCTCCTTGAGATCATAAATGGCACCTCCTCCTTTGTTCATGGTGTTTTCCAGTACCACGAGGCGTGAGTTTGGAAAATGTATATCATCTGGATTGATGCTTTGGCTGACTTGCTGTGCGGTGATCATTCCCCGCTCACCTTCGAGTAGCTTAGGAGAAAGCATGGAGTTGTACATCATTCCTCCGCCTTCATACATGTATACATGTGAGTACTTATGACAAATCACCTCATCCTGTGGACGAGTATGGATTCGCATCGCAATCTGATTGGTCATTGTTCCGGATGGACAGTAAAGTGCATCTTCCATTCCAAACATCTTCGAAATCTTTTCCTGAAGTTTGTTCACTGTAGGGTCATCCCCAAACACATCATCGCCTACTTCGGCACTCATCATTGCGCTGAGCATTTCTTTGGTAGGTTTTGTAATTGTGTCGCTTCTTAAATCAATCATAGGAATTGCAAATTAATTCAACACTTCATCTTCTAAAACTTAGTCTACATTCACCCATGAATGTGTTCGTTTTTGCAGTGTTAAAAGGATTAGCAGGACTTATCTTTACATTTAGTTTCAAAGGAGTAGATGCCCGTTCTCAATGTTTCATATCATGGAAAATCCATTCTTTCAGCTTTTCTAATGCTGGCAGTAGGATTTGGGGTGCAGGTGAATGGTCAACTGATTTATCCAAATAAATCTATCAATCCGCAGGAATATGGAGGTGGCCGTGATGTCTGGTACATTGATCAGGCCTCCGATGGAACAATGTATTTTGGTACATCTTCAGCGCTCGTCCGATATAAAGATGGACGCTGGGAAAGTGAGCAGTTACCTGGCGAGCTTGCCATCTATTCTATAGCCGTGTCCGATGACCAAAATCGCATATACATAGGCAGTGGCGGCCAATTCGGCTATTTCACAGAAGACTTAACTTTTAAATCACTTAGTGACTCCCTCGATGCAGCAGTTTCTGAGTTTGGCACTATTTGGAATATCAACATCACCTCTCACGGAGTTTACTTCAGATCTACAAAATATCTTTTTAGACTTCACAACGAAAGCTTATCCGTTATTCATGCTTTTGGCAATTCCCGCCGGCCTTTTGATATCACCGTTAATGTAAATGATACCATCTATACCCACATCAGAGAAGTAGGTATTGCTAAAGTATATGATGGTAAACTGGAAGTACTTGAGGGGATTTCCTTTGACTACAAATGCAATGGATTTTTACCACACCCCAAGGGTCTTTTGATTGCAACCCGCTATGATGGTCTATTCCTTTATAAGGATGGAGTAGTGAAACCATTTAGTACCGATGCTGATGAACACTTTAAAGAACATCACATTTTTCAGGCAGAATTGCTACATGATGGGCTTTATGCCTTTGCCACTTTAAGTGGTGGATTAGTAATCACCAATAATGAGGGTAGCATTGTCCATCAGGTTTCTTCGGAAAATTACAACATGAAGCATGAAACCGTGCGGGATGTTTTTGAAGACGCCAGTAACGGGCTATGGCTGGGGATGGCTACAGGCATCATGTATATAGATCGGTCAAGTCCGATGCGCTATTATCAGTTTGATGAACTGGACGGATACACGGATTTTTCATTATTCAACGGGCGATTATACTTCGGAACAGACAAGGGGTTATTTAGCTGTACGGAGGATGGAATAGATCTCAAACATGTCCGTGGAACAGCCAATTTATGCGCAGAGGTTATTGTCTGTGATCAAAAATTGTTTGCCTCCAATTTTGATTTAGGCATTACTTATCAAGTAGTCGAAAATCAGGCAACAGAAATACTACAAGGAACAGGATGGGCCATAGCTAAAAAAAGTCAGGAGGGTGAGTTTGTGGCTAAACTTCATGAAGATGTTTACTACCTAGAAGAAAAACAAGGGCGTTGGTCTGTGATACACAAATTAGAGAATATCCCTTTCAACGTAGTGGACATGGTGGATTATCCGGAAGGATTTGCTGGGGTATCCATTAGCACGGGATTGTTTACCTATCATGATTCGTTAGGGCTAAAGCTCTACGATCTTGAGCATGCACGTTCCATCAAGCACTGGAAAGAACAACTGTTGGTTACCACACAAGATGCCTTCTACCGATTGAATCCAGCCACAGATCAGCTCCAATCATTCGCCGAATTTAATGACAGACTGCCAGCCAGTACTTCTCGGGTACAAGGGCTTTATGCATCAGGAGACACCACATGGCTACTGTATTTTAACAACAAAATTCTAACAGGTGATGTGTATGCCAGCGATCAGCACATTAAAAAATTGCCCTTGTTTGGTGTGTATCAAGGCGATCCGGTAGTGGTAGAACTAATGAAGGAAAAGCTATTTATCGGAGCAAATGAGAATATTATTCTATATGACCTATCTGTAGCAAGCAGTGTAGGTGATCCTTTGCAGGCGGTAATTTCACCTTCAGATTCGGAAGGTCAAATGCTGCCCTATAGTACCGACCCGCTGAAATTTTCTTTTTCAGGCAACAACATGAATGCCTTTGGTGAGAATTTTTACAGGTATAGAATGGATGGGTATAATGAGAAGTGGTCGTCATGGAGCACACAAAATTACCTGGAGATCGCCAACCTGTCTGAAGGAGATTATAAGCTCAGACTTCAGGTGATGACTCCTTCTCGGGAAGAAGCTGCTACCGTATTATCATTCACTATACTGCCTCCCTGGTTTCGGACATGGTGGGCTTATTTGATTTACCTCATAGGAGGTTTATCGGTGGTGCTTGGGTATATCCGCTATACCAATAGGAGAATTCGCTTGCGCAATCTTGTCCTTTTAAAGAATAAAGAGGCGGAACAGCTGCGAGAGCTGGACAAAATGAAGAGCTCATTCTTTGCGAATATTAGCCACGAATTGCGAACTCCACTCACACTGGCAAAGGGAAATATAGAAAATACACTCAATAATAAGGAAGCAGGTTCCACAGACAGATATCTCAAAAACTCTCAAAGGAGTTTAAATCAACTCTCGGTTATGATCGAGGATTTGCTTGACTTATCAAAATTCGAACTGGGTAAATATCAGCTTAAGAAACATCCTGTTCAAATCAATCAACTCCTGTTACGAATATGCGGCTCCTTTGAATCGATGCTTCATGAGCGAGACATCCAGCTAGCGTTTACTGATCAAACAAAGAAAAGGCGGCATTGTGAACTGGATCAAAAACAATTCGAAAAAGTGATCAGCAACCTGATTTACAATGCGTACAAATTCTCAAAAAAAGGCGGCATCATCAGGGTTAATCTCTTGGATAGCAATGACCATGCGATAATAGAAGTAGCAGATGAGGGGGTGGGGATGCCCCCTGAAGAACTTCCACATATTTTTGATCGATTTTACCAAGTGGACAACCAGCCGAGTCAGGCACAAGGTTCTGGTTTAGGACTTACTATAGTCAAAGAAATTACGGAATTACATGGCGGCACCATTGAGGTGGAAAGCCGCGAACATCTTGGCACCACTTTTTTCATTTCATTACCGATTATCGATTCCTCGAAAATACCTGACGAAGAGAATAAGCAAGAAGAGCAGCAGACAGTAGATGATATCATCACTCAAAAACTAACTAAAGGCCGTGTAGTAAAACCGCGTGCGCTGATTGTAGAAGATAACCTGGACATGCAGGAATATCTGGAGGAGGTAATGAGTAAATACTTTGATGTTACTGTTCGATCCAACGGAAAAGAAGCGCTTGAATGGATTGGTCACAACAAGGCATCATTAGTCATTTCGGATGTAATGATGCCGGAAATGGACGGATTTGAATTTCTTTCCAGGGTAAAAGAAAGAGTAGACCTAAAAAATATTCCGTTTATCCTACTCACTGCAAAAGCCTCGCACGAAGACCTTCTGACCGGGCTCAGATTAGGCGTTGACGATTACCTGACCAAGCCTTTTGATCAGGACGAGCTATTGATCCGTGCAGTTAATCTGGTGGATAACCTGCAAAATCGGATGAAGTGGCAGAATGAAATAGAAGAAGAGAACGAACAATCTGATGAGCATATTTCTAAGGAAGATGAAGCATTGGTTCAGCGAATGAAGGAATATATCATGAGTCGAATATCAGACACAAAAATTTCTGTTGCCGACATGGCGGATGAAGCTGCACTTAGTGAACGTCAAATTTATCGACGACTTTCAGTCCTTACCGGCTTCAGTCCTGCTCAGTTTATTATGGAGATTAGACTACTGCATGCAAGAGATTTACTGCTCAGTGGTGGTATTATAAAACTATCTCAACTAGCCATAGCCGTAGGGATAGGAACGCCTGCATATCTATCCAAAATGTACTATGAACGCTTTGGAAAGCGACCCACTCACTATTTTGATTCTTAAACCAAATCGAAAATTGGTGGTATCACTTCTCACATCCAATGAGCAGTTGATAGATTAAACCCTATTAATCATAGACCAAATTACCTCCATTGAAGTTTTTGGCAGGATCGTTTACCCTGTTGGCAGGATTGTCTATCCAGGTGCACGGCTTTCAATTCTAGTTTTAATGAAGCATCATAAAGCTTCATGCCATGAGACGATCAACACGAAAAAACACATTTCCAGTACCAGATATTCACTCATTTTTATTCCTGGCTTTCTTAATGACTTCATTTGTTGTAAATGGCCAAGAGACAGTTTCGGCTACCTATACCGAAGGGGATATCGGTACTTTGTTCAACACTTCCCCTGCTGCCAGTGACGATAGCGATTGCCCGGGGGATTTATCCCTAGACGTTCCTGATGGTATGGCCGTGGTTAGTGTAGATGTATCTTATACGATGACAGGAATGGGAGATCCGTACAATGGTTATAAAAGTGAGCAACGAAGCTTGTTGGAATGTATTACCACAGGGCAAAGGGAATCTTCGCTTGCCAATGGATCCGGCGATGAGTTAGGAACATATAGCTATAATCGCACGGGGCTTAGCATAGCCGATGGAGCTACCGGAACCGTAGTGTTTAGATTGCATGCCTGGCGTACTTATTCACAAATTGATGACGGATGCAATGCCTTAATGCAGAGGGTGGATAATAATTCCTGGAAAATAACCTTAAACTTGGAAGAGATATTTCCCAGGTGGTATCCAGATGCAGATGGAGACCTGTATGTGAGCGAATCGTATGTTTTAGCAGAAACGAATCCTAATACGGATGTCTATTATGCAGCAGACAACTTGCCTAACGGAGTGCTTTTCGACTGCAACGACAATGACGGAACAGTAAACCCTGGTGTCTCTGAGATACAAGGTGATGCCATTGACAATGATTGTGACCCCACAACAAAAGACATACCGGATGCACCTTCCAACGATTCTGAAGACTGTGGTCAGATTTTGGCTTTTGATGGCACGGACGACTATGTTTCTGCTACAGGTCCGGATTTAGCTGGTCAATCCTTTAGCTTGGAATTTTGGGCACAGCGAACTGAGAATAAGTATGCTATGGTATTCTTCATGGGAAGCGCCGAAGCGAATAAAGGATTGTTTCTTGCATTCAGGAACGATAATGTTGCTTTTGGTTTTTACTCCGATGATATTGATACGGAAACTACTATCACGGATAGTGATTGGCACCACTACGGGTTTACTTATGACCAAAGTACCAAATTGCAATCCATATATATTGATGGAGAACTAGATATAACCAGAACTGCCAATGACGACTTTACCGGTTCCACCGATATGTTGATCGGTCGACTGTTAGATAATGACACTCGTTTTTTTAAAGGAAATCTTGATGAGTTGAAAATCTGGAACCGTGTGCTTACAGCCCAGGAAGTATCACAATCTGCTGCTGGTGCACACACTGTAGATGCGGCCACAACACTTCTGGCACATTATGACTTTAACAACCAGTTCAGTTCAACAACCCTGATCGACATAGCCGGTAACCATGATGGCGTGCTTTACAATATGGATACCAATGCCAGCTGGCTTAATGCCGATGGAAGCACTTCCGGCTTTCTATATTATACAGATGCAGATGGTGATAATTATGTAGGCGATGGGGTACAGGCTTGTTCGCCCCCTGATAATGATTATTATTTAGAAGAAGACCTGGCTGGCCAGGGTCTTAGTCTGGGCGATTGCAACGACAATGACGGAACAGTAAACCCTGGTTCTCCTGAGATATACGGTGACTTAATAGATAACGATTGTGACCCTACGACAAAAGACATCCCGAATGCTCCCTCAAACAGCTCGGAAGATTGTGGTCAGATTTTGGCCTTTGATGGTACGGACGACTATGTTTCTGGTACAGGTCCAAATTTAGCTGGCCAATCCTTTAGCATGGAGTTTTGGGCGCAGAGAACTGAGAATAAGTATGCTGTAGTATTCTTCATGGGAAGCAGCGAACCGAATAAAGGATTGCATCTTTTATTCCGGAATAATAATGTTGCTCTAGGTTTTTACTCCGATGATCTTGATACTGAAACTACTATCACGGATAGTGATTGGCACCACTACGGGTTTACTTATGACCAAAGTACCAAATTGCAATCCATATATATTGATGGTGCATTGGATATTACCCGAACTGCCGACGGTGACTTTACGGGTTCCTCCAACATGTTGATCGGTAGACTGTTAGATGATGATACTCGTTTTTTTAAAGGAAATCTTGATGAGTTGAAAATCTGGAACCGGGTGCTTACAGCCCAGGAAGTATCACAATCGGCCGGTGGTACACACCCTGCAGATGAGGCCATAGCACTTCTGGCGCATTATGACTTCAACAACCAGAACGGTTCCACAACTCTTACCGACATGGCTGGTAATCATGACGGCATACTTAACAATATGGATGCCAATGCCAACTGGCTTAATGCCGATGGTAGCACCTCAATATGTGTAAACCAGCCCCCCGTGCTGACAGCAATAGGGGACAAATCAATTGATGAAGAAACGGAGCTTTCTTTCATTGTTTCAGCAGAGGATGAGGACTCTGAAACACTTACGTTTAGTATAGACATAACGTCCTCTGGTAAAGGTATGGAGATAATGGCCTCTGAAGGAGTTTTTAGTTGGACACCAACCAGTGATCAAGTTGGAGCACATGATGTGACCATCACCGTGAGTGATGGAGAATTTGAGGACAGTGAGACCATCACTATAACTGTAAACGATTTAGATACTACCAATCCAGTAATTACATCTGCTACCGAAACCAGTGTAGCAGAGAATGTAACAGGAACGGTGTACACTGCCACCGCCGATGAAACGGTCACCTTCAGTTTGGGGGATACGAAAGATGAGAGCCTGTTTACACTGGCTGTCAATGAAATTAGTTTTACTACGTCTCCCGATTTTGAAAATCCTCAAGACGGAAACAACGATAATATTTACTTGATCGACTTGATAGCAACAGATGAAGCATCCAACCAAACCAATTTGGAAGTGGCTATTACGGTTATTGATATGGATGATACTGCTCCAACAATTACTTCTGCTTCTACAGTGAGTATTGAAGAGAACATATCAAATGCAATAGCCGTGTACACCGCTACTACAGACGAAACGGTCACATTTAGTTTAGGAGATGCTAAAGACGAAAGTTTATTTACACTGGATGTAGCCAAGCTTACCTTCCATACCTCTCCAGATTTTGAAAATCCTCAGGATGGGGATAGTGATAATAAATACCTAGTAGATTTGATAGCAACTGATGAAGCATCCAACCAAACCACTTTGGAAGTAGTTATTACGGTTACTGACGTGGATGAAATCGCACCTAATATCACTTCCACTGTTTCAGTTAACGTAGAAGAAAATACTTCCAATACTAGTAGCATTTACACTGCAACAGCCGATGAAGATGTCACTTTCAGTCTTGGGGACACGAAAGATGAGGGGCTATTCACAATGAATGGCAATGAAATTAGCTTTACCACGACCCCTGATTTCGAAAATCCCAATGATGGAAATAGCGATAATGTTTATCTAATCGACCTGATAGCCACAGATGGTTCTTCGAATGAAGCCACTTTGGAAGTCGCAATTACAGTTACTGATGTGGATGAAATGAATCCATTGGGCATTGAAATGGATCCAGAGGTCACTATTTATCCTAATCCTGTTCGTAGCTATTTGAACCTAAATTTTGCTGAAAGTTTTACTGCAGATCGAATCATCATTTTTGATACACATGGTAAAGAAGTTGTGGTAGTTATTTTGTCATTACCAAATAACCGAATTGATCTTTCAAACCTGAATGAGGGGATATATATTTTAAACATATTTAGGAAAGAAAGATTACTGAAGTCAATGAAATTTGCTAAAGTCAATCATTAACATCGTAACTTAAAATCCACTCTGAGTGTTTAAATGATTCCCAGGGCACACTTGCAAGATTTACATTTTTGTCAATGAGTAGCTTCCTTGGATGGCCATTCAAGGAAACTTTCGCATCTGCATATACAGCTATATCCTCCTCCTTTGCCGCATATTCTTCTTTCAGATGTTTGGCGAATTGCCAAATCATATCTGGTTGCACAGCAATAGAAGACCGCTGATCTGGAGAAAGATGATCTCGAAGATTCACACGATCTCGTTTTCCTGTCTCTTTATCTTCAACAAACATATTTAGAGAGCCGGATTTCGCTCGTAACATCATCCGCCAGGATAGTCTATGACCTTCTTCAGTGAAGCCTACATTTCCCTGAAATAGATGGTTCCGTGCCGGTAACAGTATTTGAAAAATGAAATATAAAACAAGAATATATGTCCAACCTAAAGAGAGCTGTTTCCTAATTGGATACACCTTAGGTTTCTTTTTGAAAAAGATATTTCGAATGGTTTCCGGTGGAAAAAAGAAAACAGTGAGCCCGATCATGAGATAGGGAAAAATACCTATTTGAAAAACGAAAGAATTGAAAAGGTTGAAAACGATGGAGAGAACAAATCCTATTTTTCTTGACTTTGGGTTGAGAAGGAGAAAAATGATTGTTCCGTCGTATAATACACCCCCCCAAGCTATGGCATACTGAAACCAGCGCTCTTGCAGCAATGAGCCTATCACCCAATAATTTGACTTGTATTGAAACCAAATACTCAAAGGGCGGGCTTCCAGCCAGTCCCAATGAATTTTATGAATACTGGCATAGACATAGACAATCAAGATTTGAATGACAAAGAAGTAATGGCAAATTCTGGCGCAAGATTGTTTTGCTATCGTAAACCCAAAATGTGAATCCAGCGATCTGTTCTTATGCGCTGGCAGAAGTAACATGGCTGCACTCAGCAATACCAGTAAATAGTAGTGATTATTATAATGGGTCTTTTGCATGATATAGACTACCGTCCACATACTTAAAAACACGAAAGTTGATGCCCGATAAAACAGTCCAAGCATGATGAGAAGCGCTGCTGTTCCCATCACCGCAAAATAGACGATCATTCCATTGCCTTCGAGCGGTTGTAGCCACTCGAAACCAATGATGGTAAAAGTAAACTCTGGCACTATGAATGTTTTCTTGAGCCAGCCGGTAGCTATTGCTCCGAAACTTTCCGCTGCTGCCAGGAATCCAAAAATCATTCGGAATAGCACAAGTGGACTATTGTCGACTTCCGTTCCTAAAAATGTCCTGACTGATTGAAGCATCCCGTAGCAGTTTCTGCCGTGAAAATAGCGGGAAGCCTAAAGAATACCTGATGTGAAATAAAAAAAGGAGCTCGAAAGCTCCCTTATTTTAAACCTAAGTAAATATGAAGAGGATTAATTACTTACTTATTTTACGCTTATTCGTTTTAGGGGTTTTACCATTTAACGATCTTTAACCTTTAGACTGACCTTTTTGTCGAAAGATTAATCCCCTATTGGAAATACAAGAAAATAATTAGCGAAAAGTGTGCCAGTTCCGATTCGGAAGATCTGATTCAGGAAAATTATTTATGGCTTATACGAAGAAAAATGCATGATTCTGAAAGCCTATTTAAATAAGTCATTGGCAGACAGTTTTAATCGTATATTTTTGCGGAAAATCTAATAGAAATGAGTGTTCTTGTAAATAAAGATTCAAAAATCATCGTACAGGGCTTCACAGGCTCTGAAGGTACTTTTCACGCAGGCCAAATGATCGAATACGGCTCTAATGTTGTCGGAGGTGTGACACCAGGAAAAGGTGGACAAATGCACTTGGACAAACCTGTATTCAATACAGTGAAAGAAGCTGTGGATAAAACTGGCGCTGATGTTACCATCATCTTTGTTCCACCAGCATTTGCTGCTGACGCAATCATGGAAGCTGCTGATGCAGGCATCAAAGTAATTGTGACTATTACCGAAGGTATTCCTGTAAAAGACATGATGAATGCAAAGCCTTATGCAAAATCAAGAGGTGCAGTACTCGTTGGGCCAAACTGTCCGGGAGTAATCACACCCGAAGAAGCTAAAGTAGGTATCATGCCAGGTTTCGTTTTCAAAAAAGGAAAAGTGGGTATTGTTTCTAAATCGGGAACACTTACCTATGAAGCAGCCGACCAGGTTGTAAAAGCCGGAATGGGCATATCTACGGCAATTGGAATTGGCGGAGATCCTATCATCGGAACATCTACTAAAGAGGCAGTTCAAATGCTAATGGAAGATCCAGAGACGGATGGAATCGTTATGATTGGTGAGATTGGAGGATCTTACGAGGCGGATGCCGCTCAATGGATTCAGGAAAACGGTAACAAAAAGCCAGTTGTCGGTTTCATTGCCGGGCAAACAGCGCCTCCGGGACGAAGAATGGGTCATGCAGGAGCCATCATCGGAGGAAAAGATGATACCGCAGAAGCGAAGATGAGAATCATGAGCGAATGTGGACTTCAGGTAGTAGATTCTCCTGCAGACATTGGAGCTGTGATGAAAAAAGCACTCGGATAAATTATTATTAAGAATTTATAGTTAATAAAAAGCCTCGAACGAGGCTTTTTTTGTGCCCAATCTTTATCAACTAAAAAATTAGTTCAAAATGATTTGGATATTCAAACTAAATATTTAGTTTTGAAACTAAGTTATTAGTTATTAACAATTATGAAGCCACTTACCCAAGCCGAAGAAGAGATCATGCAGATTTTATGGCATCTACAAAAAGCTTTTGTCAAGGATATCGTAGAAGAGTACAACGATCCTAAACCAGCCTATAATACCATTTCCACACTTATCAGAATTATGGAAAAGAAAGGATTTGTTGGGTATGAGGCTTTTGGAAAATCGCATCGGTATTATCCATTGATCGACAAGGAAGCATATAGCAAAAAGTACCTCAATCGATTTGTGGATAAGTATTTCAGCGGATCCTATAAAGATCTTGTATCCTTCTTTACCAAGGAGAAAGAAATGAGTGTGAAGGACTTAGAGAGACTTCTTGAGGAACTTAAAAAAAATGAGTCATGATTACCTATATAGTTGAATTTTCGATTCTCCACTTATTGTTTTTTGGCATCTACAAAGTGATGCTATCCAAAGAGACTCAACTTGGATTTCTTCGATTTTTTCTGCTTGGCTCAACGCTTCTAAGTTTGATTTTACCAGCGATAGAAATTCCGACTAAAACTGCCATTCCCACCTTCAATACAGAAGCAATTGTGCTTCCAATAATTTCAGCAACTCCACAGGAGACTGGATGGGACATTCCGTGGTATGTTGTGGTTATTGGCATTGTAAGTATCATTTTCACGTTTAAATTATTGCTTAATCTGATTCAGATCTATGGTTGGTACAGACAAAGTGAAACTGATGCATTCGATCAAATAAACATCCAAAAAGTCACCGGACTTCAAAACAGCTTTACATTTTTCAAGTGGATTTTCATTGATCCGAAAAATTTCGAAAATCCGGCAGATATCATTCGTCACGAGCAAGGACATGCTTCCAAGTTGCATTCACTCGACCTTTTGATCTTTCATATACTCACCATCTTCTTTTGGTGGCAACCCTCCGTCTGGTTGATGATCAACGAATTGAAAGCGGTGCATGAATTCGAAGCGGACGAATTTGCATTAAGGATTAATGATTCAACATATACAAAGACCTTGGTGCAATGCACCTTGAAAGCGCATGGAATGGACCTGGCCAGTTCATTCGATGACGCTCCTATTTTTAACCGATTAAACTTTATTAAAAAGATGAAAAAGAAAATCAGTATTTGGAAAGTGGCCAGTATAGCTACTTTGGTGGCTATTTCAGGAGCCATGTTCGCCTGCGAAGATGAGCTTGATTCTGAAATTAAGAGAATAGCAGACGAAAGCAATCAGCAGATTGATTATTCCGACGATGTTCAGATAGCTCTAGAAAAGCTGACAAAAGAAAATCCCGGATCAAAATATGTGGTGATAGAAACCAAATTTGAAAATGAAGAAAGCATTAAAAAGCTTAATTCATATGACCCTGAACAGATAGCAGCGATTTTTGTGAATGAAAAAGGAGATGACAAAAGCGTAACCATGATTGTTAACCAATCATCCGCATTATTCAACAAAACCATAGAAGTACAGGAAACAAGCGATGATGTGTTTACAATAGTAGAAAACGCTGCCACATTTCCTGGCGGCCTGAATGCCTTTAAAAGTTACCTTAAGGAAAACATCAAGTATCCAAAGCAAGCCAAAAGATTAGGTGTTGAAGGAAAGGTCTTTGTTGGTTTTATTGTCGAAGAAGACGGTGAACTAACCAACATGGAAGTACTTAGAGGAATAGGAGCGGGATGCGATGCGGAAGCTCTAAGAGTCCTCGAGGAATCCCCTAGATGGGAACCTGGCTCTCAAAACGGAAAAACCGTTCGCCAAAAAATGGTTTCCCCTGTCGAATTCACTCTGACCGACTAAGCATTAAGCTATTTATTAACTTAAAAAAAAGCCCCAACTGGGCTTTTTTCATTTATTCAAAGTGATATAGAAAAACCATTGTGGCAGTAAATGCCGGCTTCTTCTCACCTTTAATCTCCAATAGTGCATCCACCTCAGCTTTAGAAATTCCTCGAAGATTCGCTAAAGACTTCAAGGTTGCGGTCAGCTTAATTTCATCATTCACCTTTACGGCCTGACCGAATTTTAGCTTATCAATACCATAATTCACAAGCATTTTCACATTATTGAACTCGGCAATTTGCTCCCATAAGTAAGGCATTAGAGAGAGGGTGAGATATCCATGCGCAATGGTGGTACCGAAAGGTCCCTCTTTTGCACGCTCCGGATCGGTATGAATCCACTGATGATCCAATGTTGCATCTGCGAACTTATTGATTTGCTCCTGAGTGATTTTATGAAACTCTGATTCGCCCATAACCTTCCCAAGGTGCGACTCAAACTCTGCGTGATTATTGATGATTAGTTTACCCATGATTGTTAGTTAGGTCAAATTTCTTTCTGCAATCAAAGGTAGAACAGACTATTAAGAAAATTTCACATTGAATTTTCAAAAAATATTTTATCCGTTGACACCAAAATACTTCATGCATGTTCATCGAGTACTTATATGATTGAATACCTGCTACTTACATCTTCAATTCCTGCTTCAAAATCACAGTCTAAGCGAGTGAGTTATTCGTGCAAAACATTCATCAGAAAAAATTTCTAGTAAAAAAATTTGGAGAAACTAAAATTCCTGCTCTACGTTTGCATCATCAAATCGATAAGGTATCGATTTATAAAGAAGCGCTGAGAGACAGGCTCTATGACGCGCTAGCAACCTGCCGAAAATCGGAAACGGTGCTAATTCCTGAACGATAAATTGATTGCTATGAACACACAACATTACATCGTTCCCAATCACTTGGACGCCAGCGTCTCAAAGGGAAATTACGTCTTCTCCTCGATTGTCCATTCTTCTTGCATGTGTTGCTGTTGCAGCTGCAGATAATTCATAATTGATCCATCAGGGTTTGCGATCAACTTAGGAATGAAGTGCGTCTTCTTCCGGAAAAATCCATTCATGTTCTTATTCATTTCAGTTAGACGTGACAAATCCACTTCCTCCATATTTCATTATCAAAACGAATTATAATCATGTCACAAGAATTAAAATACGAAACGCTGCAGCTGCATGCCGGTCACGAAATAGATGAAACCACTCGCTCTCGAGCCGTGCCAATTTACCAGACTTCCTCTTTTACTTTTAAAGATTCGGAGCATGGTGCAAATCTTTTTGGGCTCAAAGAGTTCGGGAATATCTATACCCGAATCATGAATCCAACCACCGATGTTTTTGAGAAGCGTATCGCCGCTCTGGAAGGCGGAGTGGCTGCACTGGCAGTTGGTTCTGGCCAAGCAGCGCAGTTTATTGCATTGAATAACATCCTGCAGGCAGGAGATAATCTTATTTCAACTTCATTCTTATACGGCGGAACCTACAATCAATTTAAGGTGGCTTTCAAACGGCTTGGAATTGAGGCACGATTCGCAAAAACGGATAAAGCCTCTGACTTTGAAAAATTAATTGATAAAAACACCAAGGCGATCTACTTGGAAACCATTGGTAATCCGGGATTTAACATCCCTGACTTTGATGCAATAGCTGAAGTAGCTAAGGACTATGATATCCCATTAGTTGTAGACAATACATTTGGTGCTGCAGGCTATCTTTTTAGACCTATTGAGCATGGAGCGGCTATTGTCACGGCTTCTGCGACCAAGTGGATCGGTGGTCATGGTACTTCTATCGGAGGTGTCATAATTGATAGTGGTAAGTATAATTGGGGTAATGGTAAGTATCCACAATTCACCGAACCATCTGAAGGATATCACGGACTGAAATTTTGGGAAGTATTTGGTGAAGGAAACCCACTTGGTTTGCCAAACATTGCCTTTGCAATCAGAGCGCGAGTAGAGGGATTGAGAGATTTTGGACCCGCCTTAAGTCCGTTCAATTCGTTCCTACTATTGCAAGGTTTAGAAACATTGTCTCTTCGCGTGCAGCGTACAGTAGATAATGCCTTGAAACTTGCTAGTTGGTTGCATGAGCATCCGTTGGTAGAGAAGGTTAATTATCCAGGGTTAGCTACCAGTCAATACCACGAGTTGGCAAAAAAATATCTAAGCAATGGTTTTGGTGGGGTATTCTCATTTCAGCTTAGGGGTGAGAAAAATGAAACAACAAAGTTTGTTGACAAACTCAAGTTGGTAAGTCATTTAGCTAACGTAGGTGACTCGAAGACATTGATTATTCAGCCTTCAGCCACAACTCATCAGCAGCTTACGGATTCGGAGCAACTAGACGCTGGAGTCTTTCCAAATCTCTTGCGTGTGTCTGTTGGTATTGAGCATATCGATGATATTAAATCAGATTTTGAACAAGCATTTGAACAAGTATATGCCAGTACCGAC